>NZ_JBSFVB010000018.1:0-179025 GCF_053592115.1 Streptomyces sp. NPDC002788
ACTGCAGGGGGGACCCTGTGGGAGAGTAGGACGCCGCCGAACAATTATTGGGAAAACCCCCGCATCGAATGATGCGGGGGTTTTCTGCGTTTAGGGTCGAGCCATGCGCTATGACCTCGTGATCTTCGACAACGACGGTGTCCTCGTCGACAGCGAGCCCATTTCAAACCGGCTCCTGGCCGCCTACCTGACCGAGCTCGGGCACCCGACCTCATACGAGGACTCCCTGCGCGACTACATGGGTGCTGCCATGCACCGCGTACACGACCTGGTGGCGGAGCGGACCGGGCAGCGGTTGCCGGTGGATTTCGACGACGTGTTCCATGCCCGGGTCTTCGCGGCCTTCGAGCGGGATCTGAAGCCGGTGGCCGGGGTCGGGGAAGTCCTGCAGAAGCTTGCCGCCGACTCTGTGCCGTACTGTGTGGCCTCCTCCGGGAGTCATGAGCGGATCCGGGTGGGGCATCGGACGACCGGACTCGATCGGTGGTTCGACGAGGGGCGGATCTTCAGTTCGCAGGATGTGGGCAGGGGGAAGCCGGCTCCTGATCTCTTCCTGCACGCGGCCGAGCGGATGGGGATCGCGCCGGAGCGATGTGTCGTCGTCGAGGACAGTCCGCTGGGGGTGCAGGCGGCCGTTGCGGCGGGGATGGACGTCTACGGGTTCACCGCGATGACGCCGGTGGCGAAGCTGGCCGGGGCTCGTCGGTTCTTCAGCGACATGGGCGAGCTTGCCGACCTGTTGGTCTGAGCCACCCCCCGGCCCGTGGAAGATGAGGTGAATTCATCTTTGGCTGGATCTACCCACGGGTAGTCCGGGGCCCTACGCTCGCCGCCATGACTGATGTGCTGCGGCGCGGCAGGGCCTCGTTGGCGTTCAGCTTCTTTGTGCAGGGGGTCGCCTTCGCTCTGCTCGTGACGCGGATTCCGGCCATCCAGAGCCGGTACGGGGTTTCCGACGCTCTGCTGCCCGCTTTCCTGGCCGCTGTGCCGATCCTGGCCGGGGTCGGGAGCGTGAGCACCGAACGGCTGGTGAAGCGGGTGCGGCCGAGCCGGCTGCTGCGGTGGTCCCAGCCCGTGGTGCTGTTGTCGCTGCTCGGCGTCGGGGCCGGTGAGCGGATGGTGGAACTGGGCGTCGCGCTCGCGGCGTTCGGGCTCGCCGTCGGTGTGCTGGACGCGTCGATGAACATGCTCGGGGTGAGCCTGCAGCGGTCGTACGGGCGCAGCATCATGCTCAGTTTCCACGCGGCCTACAGTCTGGGCGGGATCGTCGGGGCCTCGCTGGCGTGGGTGGGGGCGCACTGGGATCTGGCGCTGTGGGTGTCGTATCTGCCGGTCGTGGCGGTGCTGCTGCCGGCGGTGCTGGTGGGGAGCCGGTGGTACGTCGACGACCGGGACGCGGCTTTGAAGGCGGCGGAGGAGGAGGCGGGTGAGGGTCAAGTCGTCGTCTTCAAGTGGCTGTTGCCGTTGTGTCTGGTGATGACGGTCGCCTATATCGGGGACTCGACCGTTTCCAACTGGAGCGCGAAGTACCTGCAGGACGTGCTCGGGAGTTCGGAGCAGATGGCGACCGTGCCGTACAACGTGTACATGGTCACCACGCTGCTGGGGCGGACGATCGGGGACTTCGGGGTGCGGAGGTTCGGGGCGGCCGCGGTGGTGCGGGGCGGGGCGCTGGTGGCGGCGGCCGGCTTCGCCGTGGTGGCCGGGGCGCCCGGGGCGTGGGTCGGGATGCTGGGGTTCACGTTGCTGGGTCTGGGGCTGTGCGTGCTGGTGCCGCAGACGTTCGCGGCGGCCGGGAGGCTCTTCCCGGGGGCTTCGGACGCTGCCGTCGCGCGGCTGAATGTCTTCAACTATGTGGGGTTTTTGATCGGTTCGCCGTTGGTGGGGGCGCTCGGGGATCTGTGGAGCTACCGCGGGGCCATGCTCGTGCCGATGGTGTTGGTGCTGGTGACGCTGGTGTACGCCCGCTCGTTCGCGGCTCAACCGGACCGATACGGTGGCGGACATGAGCGGTCGCGCACAGCTGATGTGGGACGAGGCAGTAACGGGCTATGACTTCGGTCCGGGGCATCCGATGGACCCCGTCCGGCTCGCCCTGACCCGGAGGCTGGTCGACGCCTTCGGACTGGACCGGGAGGTGGACGTGGTCGCCGCGAAGGCGGCCGGGGAGTCGACGCTGCGGCTCGTCCACCGGGAGGACTACATCGAGGCCGTGAAGGCCGCGTCGGTGGATCCGGGAGCGGCGGACCAGTCGTACGGGCTGGGGACGATGGATGATCCGGCGTTCGCCGGGATGCACGAGGTGTCGTCGCTGATCGCCGGGCAGTCGGTGGGAGCGGCGGAGGCCGTGTGGCGGGGTGAGGCGCTGCACGCGGTGAACTTCGCGGGCGGGCTGCACCACGCGATGCCGGGCGGCGCCTCCGGGTTCTGCATCTACAACGACGCCTCGCTCGCCATCGCCCGGCTGCTGGAGCTCGGGGCCGAGCGGGTCGTGTACATCGACGTCGACGTGCATCACGGGGACGGGGTGCAGGCGGCGTTCTGGGAGGACCCGCGGGTGCTGACGATCTCGCTGCACGAGCATCCACGGACGCTGTTCCCGCAGACCGGGTGGCCGGAGGAGACCGGCGCGGACTCGGCGGAGGGCTCGGCGGTGAACGTGGCGCTGCCGGCCGGGACCGGGGACGCCGGGTGGCTGCGGGCGTTCCACGCGGTCGTGCCGGAACTGATCGCGGACTTCCGGCCGCAGGTGCTGGTGACGCAGCACGGGGCCGACACGCACTTCGAGGATCCGCTGGCGCATCTGGCGGTGTCGCTGGACGCGCAGCGGGCGGTGCAGGCGGCCTGTCACGACCTGGCGCACGATTACGCGGACGGGCGGTGGGTGGCCCTGGGCGGAGGCGGTTACGCGGTGGTGGACGTCGTACCGCGGTCGTGGACGCATCTGGTCGCGATCGCCGCCGGCCGGGCCGTGGAGCCCGAGGCGATGATCCCCGAGGGCTGGCGGCAGGAAGTGTTCGCGAGGACGCGGCAGTTGGCCCCGGCGCGGATGACGGACGGGCGCTGGCCCGTGGCCTGGGCAGACTGGGAGGAGGGCTACGACCCCGCTGACCGGCTGGACCAGGCGGTGCTGGCGGCCCGGCGGGCGGTGTTCCCGCTGCGGGGACTGCTCGCGTGACGGCCTCTGCGTGGGCCTGACGCCCCCTGGACCCGGCGGCCGGTCCCTAGACCGACCGTGCGGTGTTCGCCCGTTCCCGGGACACACGCGGCCCGGCTCGCGCACGATCGCATGGTGCTGACCCCCCAAGCTCTTCGTGCGCACCTGGTGGGCGCGCGGCTCGCCGGGACCGTGGCGACTCCTCGCGAGAAGAGCCTGCGGAGCTACCGGCTCTTCGCCGCCCGGGACCCCCGCGTGCTGCTCGGCATCGACCCCGCGGGTGACTGGAGGCAGCGGGACCTGCTCGAGCTGATGGCGGACCGGTGCGGCGTCTCGGCCGATTCCCGGCGGACCGCGGGCCTGGACGTGATCGACCCGGAGAGGACCGTGGCCGCGCTGGACGCCTTCGCGGACCGTCTCGGCGCTGCCGCCCGGCGGGGTGCTCCCGTGCTCCTCGGCACCGGGCACCCGCACCGGCTGCTCGGTTTCTACGCCGCCCTGGCAGACGCGCTGTCGGCGGCGGGGTGTGCCGTCCTCACCCCCGCGCAGGGTCGCTGTGTCGACATAACGACCCGGTTCGGCCTACGCACGTACAACCTCGACTACGTACGAGGAGTCGCGCTGGTGCGGACCCCCGGCGCCGAACGCCCCGGTTGTGAGCCCGGCGCGCATACGCACTCACCTCTCCCGGTTCGTACCGTGTTGGCCGCCGCCGCGGAGGCCGGCGGCCCCCTTCCGGAGCTGGTGATCGGGGATCACGGGTGGGTCTGCGGAGCAGGTCAGCTGGGGTTCGAGGCCATCGGGCCGGCCGATACGGACGACCCGGCGCTGTTCGTGGGGGAGGCCGAGGGGTCCGTGTCCGTGGTCGTTCCACTTGATGACGGTGTGCGGTCCGGTTACTACCTGCCGCTTACCCGCTACGTACTCAATCGAGCGTGTCTGTCACAGTAGGCCGCCGATGGGTGCACCTCTTCCCCACTCGCATCACCCGCCCCTACATTGGGGAGTGAGCACGCAGCGACGAAGAGTCACCGGAAGGGGAAGCCGGTGGCCGTCGAGTGCGGAAGGTTCAGGTGTGTCATGGCTGCAGCTGGCGAGAGGCCTCTGAACGAGGTTCAGTTCCTTACCGTGGCGGAAGTCGCCTCGGTGATGCGAGTGTCGAAGATGACCGTGTACCGGCTGGTGCACAGCGGTCATCTGCCCGCGATCCGTGTGGGGCGGTCCTTCCGCGTCCCGGAGCAAGCGGTTCACGAGTACCTCCGCGAGAGTTACGTGGGGGTGGAAACCGCCTGACGGCTGGGGCGGGGTGGTCCCCCACAGGGCACTCGGGATCACCCTGGCCCCCTCGATTACGACCTCAGCGCTCGGGCGGGTAGGCTAGCCCCTCGTAGGTCGTGTGGGCCCATGGCGCCCAAACAACCGAGTGATGAGAAGTGAGCGAGGGTAGTCGTGGGCTCTGTTATCAAGAAGCGGCGCAAGCGGATGGCGAAGAAGAAGCACCGCAAGCTGCTCAAGCGCACGCGCGTTCAGCGTCGTAACAAGAAGTAAGTTCGCGACGCGGACGCCGCGAGAGCGTTGCTGTGGCCCCCCACCCATCGGTGGGGGGCCACACGCATATCCCCTCGTACGTCCGGCTGGCTTCTGTCACTTCGCGCATCGGGCGGTCATCACAGCGCAACGACAACCCGCTAAGTTGGCCCCACAGGGGAACGCGGCGGGAACAAGAGGTTTTCTGAAGAAAGGCGCTGATCTTGGGCAAGGTCGTGCTCGTCACCGGAGTGGCCCGCCAGCTGGGGGGCCGGTTCGTCCGGCGGATCCAGCGGGACCCGGACGTGGACCGGGTCGTCGCCGTGGACGCGGTGCCGCCCGAGCACCATCTGGGCGGCGCGGACTTCGTCCAGGCCGACATCCGGCAGCCCGGGATCGCGCGGGTGCTCGCCGAGACGGGCGCAGACACGATCGTCCACCTCGACGTGACGGGCACGCCGCTGGGCAGCGGCAACCGGGCCTCCCTGAAGGAGACCAACGTCATCGGCACCATGCAGCTGCTCGGTGCCTGCCAGAAGTCCCCGGCCGTGCAGCGGCTGGTCGTGAAGTCCAGCACCAACGTCTACGGCTCCGCGCCCCGCGACCCGGCCGTCTTCACCGAGACGACCCCGCCCAAGTCCCTGCCCAGCGGCGGCTTCGCCAAGGACACCGTCGAGGTCGAGGGCTATGTCCGAGGCTTCGCGCGCCGTCGGCCCGACGTGGCCGTCTGCGTGCTGCGGTTCGCCAACATCCTCGGCCCCACCGCGGACACCCCGCTCGTCTCGTACTTCGCGCTGCCGGTCCTGCCGACCGTGTTCGGCTACGACCCGCGGCTGCAGTTCGTGCACGAGGACGACGTGATCGAGGTGCTGCGGATCGCCTCGCACGAACCCCGGCGGGGCACGCTCAACAGCGGCACCTTCAACATCGCCGGCGACGGCGTCCTGCTGCTCTCGCAGTGCTCCCGGCGTCTCGGGCGCCCCACCGTGCCCCTGCTGCTCCCTGCCGTCACCTGGGCGGGCTCGCTGGTGCGTACCCTGGGCATGACGGACTTCTCCCCCGAGCAGATCCGGCTGCTCACCCACGGCAGGGTCGTGGCGACGGGCCAGATGCGCGAGACGCTGGGATTCCAGCCCAAGTACACGACCGCGGAGACGTTCGCGGACTTCGCCCGCAGCCGAGGACCCGGACTCCTTCCGCCGGAGGCCCTCGCGGGGGCCGTCGACCGGATCGCCGCGCTGCCCCTCGCGGGCGGCGGCCACCCCCCGACGCAGAGCGCCAACTGAGGAGCGCATCAACGATGGCGGACGCCAAGGTCATTCCGTTCGACGACGACCGGTCCCGGGGGAACGCGGCGCAGCGCCCCCAGCGACGCCGGAGCGCGGGGAACCGCCGCCCGGGCACGGAGTCGGCGCCGGTCCGTGAGGTGCAGCCCCTGCCCACCAGGGCCGTTCCGCAGGATGATGTCCCTGTGACAGCCGAGCAGGAACCGCCGGAGCGGTCCCAGGACGGCGACGGCGGCCTGGAGCGGCGGATCGCGGGCGGCCTGGCCTTCCTGCGCCGCCGCCTCACCGGGGACTACGAGGTCGACGACTTCGGCTATGACGAGGAACTCACCGACCAGGTCCTGATGTCCCTGCTGCGCCCGTTGTACGAGAAGTATTTCCGGGTCGAGGTGAGGGGCATCGAGAACATCCCGTCCGAGGGCGGCGCCCTGATCGTCGCCAACCACTCCGGGACGCTGCCGATGGACGGCCTGATGATGCAGGTCGCCGTGCACGACAACCACCCGGCGGGGCGGCACCTGCGGCTGCTGGCCGCCGACCTGGTGTTCATGCTGCCGGTGGTCAACGAGCTGGCCCGCAAGCTCGGCCACACCCTGGCGTGCGCCGAGGACGCGGCCCGGCTGCTGCATCAGGGCGAGCTGGTCGGGGTGATGCCGGAGGGATTCAAGGGCCTCGGCAAGCCCTTCGCGGACCGCTACAAGCTGCAGCGCTTCGGCCGCGGTGGGTTCGTCTCGACGGCCCTGCGCGCGGGGACGCCGATCGTGCCCTGCTCGATCGTGGGGGCCGAGGAGATCTACCCGATGGTCGGCAACGCCAAGACGGTCGCCCGGCTGCTGGGCTTCCCCTACTTCCCGATCACGCCCACGTTCCCCTGGCTCGGGCCGCTCGGGGCGGTTCCGCTGCCGACGAAGTGGACGATCCAGTTCGGGGAGCCGATCCCCACGGAGGGGTATCCGCCGGAGGCGGCCGAGGACCCGATGCTGATGTTCAACCTGACCGACCAGGTCAGGGAGCAGATCCAGCACACCCTGTACAAGCTGCTGGTCCAGCGGCGGTCGGTCTTCTTCTGATTCCGCGTGTGTACGACGATGGGCGCCCCTTTGCGGAGGCGCCCATCGTCGTTGTCGTTCGGGTCCTAGTCCGTGTCCTCGCCGTCGATGGCCAGTCCGGGCAGCAGGCCCGGCAGGAGCGGGGGGAGTGTCACATCCGGCTCGGGGGCGGGAGTAACGCCGTCCGCGGACGGGGAGGTGCTCGCCTCGCTGTCCTTCGGCGGGTCGAGGACCCCGCCGGTGTTGCCGCCGAGCAGGCCGTCGCTGCCGGAGCCGGCCGAGCGGCTGGGGCTGCCGCTGCCGGCGCTGCCCCCGTCGCTGTGCCTGCCGCCGTTGTCGCCGGGGCGGGTCGAGCGGTCGGTGTCGGAGGAGCCGGTGGGGGCCGCCTCGGAGGCGCCCTGCCGGTCGCGGTGGGTGCCGCCCGTCACCGGGGGCTCGGGGAGCTTGGAGCGCAGTGGGGCGACGTCCTCCTCTATGGCGTCGAACACCGAGGACACCTGCTCGCTGACGTCCCCGAGCTGGACGGGGAGCCTCTCGCGCAGTTCGCCCCAGGCCCCGCGGTGGGAGCGGGAGAACGTGGACAGGGCCTGGATGGGGCCGAGTGAGTCCGGGTCGCGCTCGTACGCCTCGCTCAGCAGCCGGTGGCCCTCCGACGCGTCGTGCCGCATGCCCGACAGGGCGCGGCGGATCTCGCCCAGGGACTCGTGGTCCAGGGGGCCGCTGCGGCCGCGCTCCATCAGGCGGCGTGCTTCGCTGAGGCGCGTGGAGGCGTGGTCGAGGTAGACCCGGCCGCGCTCGTCCGCCCCGTCGGCGAGGCCGAGCTTGACGTCCTCGATGCCGCGCTTGAGGCCGTAGAGCGAGTCGCCGGGCAGGGCGTCCGAGCTGGCCGCGGAGACCCCGCCGAAGGCGCTCGCGGCCACGCCGACACTGAGCCCGCCCGCGGTGAGGCCCTTGGCTAGGCGGGAACGCGGCCGGAACTTCTTCAGTGAGCTCGCGCGGTGGGCGCCGCGGGCCCGGGTGGAGCGCTGCTCGGGGACCGCACGGTCCGTCGCCCCGGCTCCCGCGGTGCCCTCCTGGAGCATGGCCTCGAACGCGGCCACCAGTTGGGCCCGCTGGACGACCTTGACCTCCGGGTCGAGCTCCGGCTTGGGCAGCGCGCCGAGACCGGAGGCCAGCGCCAGCAGGCGTGACCCCTCGGCCGGTTCCGCGGCTGCCGGGGCCGGTGCCGAACCTTCGGACTGCTCGGCCGCCGTGCCCGGCTCGGACTGCTCCTCCAGGGCCTGGGCGAAGGCGTTCGCCCGCCGGTGCGCCGATACGTTCGCGATCACTGGCGGCACCTCCTCTCGTCATGACGGTCGACTCCCCAGGGGGTCCTGAGGGTTGCACACCCTGACTACAACCACACGATCGAGTGATCGGAGTGGGCCAGGGGGTGACCACAGGGAGCCTGCATCCCGCACAACGAGCGGCGCGGCACTTGGGTTACGGACGCCGGATGATCGGGTGCCGAAGTCAACGGGCCGTCACGGAAAGTGAGTTGAGCGTCGCCGAGCGTGCGGGGCGGTCAGCGGGCGTCTTCCGGGAGGAGCCGGGCGAGGGTGCGGACGGCCCGGTACTGGAGGGTCTTGATGGCGCCCTCGTTCTTGCCCATGACCCGGGCGGTCTCGGCGACGGAGAGGCCCTGGAGGAAGCGGAGCGTCACACACTCCTGCTGCTGCGGGTTGAGCCGCCGCACGGCGTCGAGCAGGGCGGCGTTGGAGAGGGACTCCAGGACGGAGTCCTCGGGGGAACGCTCGACCTCGTTGGCGTCGAGCATCTCGCCGGTGGTGACCTCGAGGCGGAAGCGGCTGGACTTGAAGTGGTCCGCGACGAGGTTGCGGGCGATGGTGACGAGCCAGGCGCCGAAGTCGCGGCCCTGCCAGGTGAACGTGCCGATGCGGCGCAGGGCACGCAGAAAGGTCTCGCTGGTGAGGTCCTCGGCTGTGGCCTTTCCTCCGACGCGGTAGTAGATGTAGCGGTACACGGTGTCGCTGTACTGGTCGTAGAGGCGGCCGAAGGCGTCGGCCTCGCCGGCCTGGGCGCGCTCCACGAGGTCCATCATCCGGGCGCTGTCGCTGTCCGCGGCCGGCCGGCGCGCGGTGGCCGCCCCGGACGGGCGGCCTCGTCTGCCGACCGCGGCGCTGCCGTCGGCCAGTGCGTAGCACGGGCCGACGGGCGCGGCGGTGGCGAATGCGGGGACGGCGTACGCGGTGGGGACGAAGCCGCGCAACAGGTCGAGGACCGTTGCGCGCAGCGTAGCCAGGCCCGAGGCGTCAACCCCGACGTGTGGGTACACGGGACTCCCAGAGGCAGAGCTTCCATCACGTGCAGTACGGGACCTTTCACCCGTCGTAGCGACGGAGGGGTACCGGCTTGCGTCTGAGGAGAATAACGCTTCGTGCAGGCACTGCTACGCCGAGTTGCTCAAATCGCCGGTTGCGTCGCTTCCGTAACCGATTGACGCCGGATCAAGTGCCGGATCGTGAACGCTTGTTGATCGAAAAGCTTCGGATTGCAGCTGAGTCCAGGGCGTGTTGTGGCCGTGTGCAGCCAAGAGGACTGGACACGAGGTTGCGGGGGTACGCCAGTTGGATTTACGGGGATTGTCAGCCCGCAAACATCGGTGACCCGGTTTGATCAGGTGGTCAGCGGCGGCGGCGGTGCAGGGCGATGGCGGCCGCCGTGCCGCCGGCCACCGCGCCGACGCCCGCCGCGGCCGGGATGCCGACCTTGGCCGCCTTGCGGCCGGTGCGGTAGTCGCGCAGGCGCCAGTCCAGTTCCCGGGCGTGCTTGCGCAGTTTGGAGTCCGGGTTGATGGCGTAGGGATGGCCCACCAGGGACAGCATCGGGATGTCGTTGTGCGAGTCGCTGTAGGCGGCGCAGCGGCCGAGGTCCAGGCCCTCGGCGGCGGCCAGGGCGCGGACGGCCTCGGCCTTGGCGGGGCCGTGCAGCGGTTCGCCGACTAGCTTGCCGGTGTAGACGCCGTCGACGGACTCGGCGACCGTGCCGAGGGCGCCGGTCAGGCCGAGGCGGCGGGCGATGACCTGGGCGATCTCGACGGGGGCGGCCGTCACCAGCCACACCTTCTGGCCGGCGTCCAGGTGGGCCTGGGCGAGGGCGCGTGTGCCGGGCCAGATGCGCTCGGCCATGTACTCGTCGTAGATCTCCTCGCCGATCGACTGCAGCTCGGCGACGCGGTGGCCCTTGACGATCGACAGGGCCGAGTCGCGGGCCTCCTGCATGTGCTCGGGGTCCTCGACGCCGGCCAGCCGGAACCACGCCTGCTGCCAGGCGAACCGGGCGAGCTCGCGTGTCTCGAAGAACTTCCGCTTGTACAGGCCCCGTCCGAAGTGGAAGAGGGCGGCGCCCTGCATGACGGTGTTGTCCAGGTCGAAGAAGGCGGCGGCCTGGTCGTCGCCGTGCACCGGGAACTGCGGTTCCTCGGTCCTGCCGACGGCTTCCAGGGTGGACTTGCGTGCTGCCTCCGCCGAGGCCTCGCCTGCCAAAACGCTCCGCGCCGTGGCGGAGCGCCTACGGGGAGTGAGCCATCCGAGAGCGGCCATGGCGTGAGCATAGCCAGTTTGTTCGGGGGTTCCGGAGTCGAGAGGTTTGGAGCCTGTGAACTCTCGGCAAGCGTGTCGTTAAAGAGGCCGGCCGAGGCGGAGGCGGCCGGTGTGTCCCCCTGGCGCTTTCGTGAGGTTCCCGTCGTTCACGGGCGCGCGACAATGGCCGACATGAGGCCACTCTCGCGTCGCAGGCCCCCTGGGGACCGGCTCGTCACGCTGATCCGCAAGCCCGGCTGTCATCTGTGTGATGACGCACAGGTCGTTGTGGAGAAGGTGTGCGGTGATCTGGGAGTCCCCTGGGAGCAGAAGGACATCACCGAGGATCAGGAACTGCACGACCAGTACTGGGAGCAGATCCCGGTCGTGCTGGTGGACGGCAGGCAGCACACGTTCTGGCGGGTGAACGAGGACCGTCTTCGCAAGGCGCTGACCGGCTGAGGCCCGGCCCGGCGGTGACTGACCGACCAGTCCAAAGCGGCCGCCGGGTCGCTTAGGATCGGCTGTGGCTGGTCTCGGGGGCGGGATTCACAGAGGAGAGTGTGCGGTTTTGCCCCCAGAAGGCAAGGAACGACGGTGCCCGCGCACCGGTTCCCGGCGCGTGCGCCGGGGGCGCGTGAGCCCGGTCACGTTGGGCGGGCAAAACGGACACCATCTTTGTGCACGCGTTCACAAAGACATAGCCTGCTTTCGACGGGGCGGTCATGTAGGGACGTATGACCGCCTACAGCCCCGCTCTACCCGCAGGAGCACCGTGGCAACTGGCCGAACTCACCGACCGGCGACCCGCAGCCGAGGGATTCCCGAGGCCACCGTCGCCCGGCTTCCGCTGTACCTCCGCGCTCTGACCGCGTTGTCCGAGCGCTCGGTGCCCACGGTCTCCTCCGAGGAGCTCGCGGCCGCGGCGGGGGTCAACTCCGCGAAGCTGCGCAAGGACTTCTCCTACCTCGGCTCCTACGGGACCAGGGGCGTCGGCTACGACGTCGAGTATCTCGTCTACCAGATCTCCCGCGAACTGGGGCTCACCCAGGACTGGCCGGTCGTGATCGTCGGTATCGGTAACCTCGGCGCCGCCCTCGCCAACTACGGCGGTTTCGCCTCCCGCGGGTTCCGGGTCGCCGCGCTGATCGACGCCGACCCGGCCATGGCGGGCAAGCCCGTCGCCGGCATTCCCGTGCAGCACTCCGACGACCTGGAGAAGATCATCCAGGACAACGGCGTGTCCATCGGTGTCATCGCCACCCCCGCCGGTGCCGCCCAGCAGGTCTGCGACCGGCTCGTGGCCGCCGGTGTCACCTCCATCCTGAACTTCGCGCCGACCGTGCTGTCCGTCCCGGACGGCGTCGACGTGCGCAAGGTGGATCTCTCCATCGAGCTGCAGATCCTCGCCTTCCACGAGCAGCGCAAGGCCGGCGAGGAGGCCGCCGCCTCCGACGGTGGCGTCCCGGCCGCCGCGCGCAGCGAGTCCGCCGACCAGGGGCCCGACGGGGACATGCCCGCCGTGATGCCGGCATGAGCCTCCTCGTCGTCGGACTCAGCCACCGCAGCGCCCCGGTCAGCGTCCTGGAGCGGGCCTCACTGAGCGCGGACGCGCAGGTCAAGCTGCTCCAGGACACGGTCGCCGCCGAACCGGCCGCCGAGGCCGCGGTGCTCGCCACCTGCAACCGCATCGAGCTCTACGCCGACGTGGACAAGTTCCACGCCGGTGTCGCCGAGCTGTCCACGCTGCTCGCCCAGCACAGCGGGGTCGGCCTGGATGAGCTCACTCCTTATCTCTATGTGCACTACGAGGACCGGGCCGTCCACCACCTGTTCTCGGTGGCCTGCGGGCTGGACTCGATGGTCGTCGGCGAGGGGCAGATCCTCGGTCAGATCAAGGACTCCCTGAACCGCGCCCAGGAGCTCAACTCCGCGGGCCGGCTGCTGAACGACCTGTTCCAGCAGGCCCTGAGGGTCGGCAAGCGCGCCCACTCCGAGACCGGCATCGACCGCGCCGGACAGTCCCTGGTCACCTTCGGCCTGGAGCAGTTGGCCGCCGGCGGTGACGTGGAGACCTGGGCCCGGGGCAAGAAGGCCCTGGTCATCGGCGCCGGGTCGATGTCCTCCCTGGCCGCGGCCACGTTCGCGCGGGCCGGGGTCGCCGAGGTCGTGATCGCCAACCGCACCTTCGACCGCGCCGAGCGCCTCGCCCGGATACTCGCCGAGGGCGACGACACGGACGTGCTGGCCCGCGCGGTACCGATGGAGTCGGTGCCGGCCGAGCTGACACGTGCCGATGTCGCCGTCTCCTGCACGGGTGCGACGGGCCTGGTCCTGACGGCCGAGTCGGTCGCCGCCGCGGTGGAGGGCCGCACCGGGCAGCCGGCCGCCGAGATCCGGGACGACCGGCCCGCGCAGTCCCGGCAGACCTCGCCGGCCCACGCCTTGGCCGGCAACGACGAGAACTGCCCGCTCGACCTGTCCGCCGTGCAGCCCGGCTTCTCCGTCATGGGCGAGGCCGCCGTGGCCGGCATGGACGCCGCCACGCTGGAGCAGCACGCCGCCTGGGTCGCCGGCGCCACCGTCGACCGCCGGGACGCGGCCCGCCGCAGCCCCGAGGCCGACGCGGAGCTGATCGGCGCCCTGGCCGCGACCGCGACCTCCGTCGGGCGGATCCCCGAGCGGCGCCGGCCCGAGCCGGTCGAGGAGCCGCAGCGGCCCGAGCCCGTGCTCTTCCTGCTGGATCTGGCGATGCCGCGTGACATCGACGCGGCCGCGCACCGGCTGGCCGGGGTGCGGCTGGTGGACATCGAGTCGCTGGCCAAGGCCTCCGCGGGCGCTCCGATGGCTGCCGATGTGGACCAGGTCAGGCGTATCGTCTCCGACGAGGTCGCGGCCTTCGGGGCAGCCCAGCGGGCCGCGCACATCACACCGACCGTGGTCGCCCTGCGCACCATGGCCGCCGATGTCGTGGCCAGCGAGATCGCCAGGCTGGACGGGCGGCTGCCCGGCCTCGACGACAAGCACCGAGCGGAGATAACCCAGACCGTGCGGCGCGTGGTGGACAAGCTGCTGCACGCGCCGACCGTACGGGTCAAGCAGCTCGCGGCCGAGCCCGGCGGCGCCGGATACGCGGACGCGCTGCGGACCCTGTTCGACCTCGACCCCGAGACGGTGGCCGCCGTCTCCCGGGCCGAGGACAGCACAGAGAGAGACCGAGGGCCGGCATGAACGACAAGGCGCTGAGGCTCGGTACCCGGCGGAGCAAGCTCGCCATGGCCCAGTCCGGGCAGGTGGCCGAAGCCGTGAGCCGGGTGACCGGGCGGCCGGTCGAACTCGTCGAGATCACCACGTACGGTGACGTCTCGCGTGCGGCGCTCGCCCAGATCGGCGGGACCGGCGTGTTCGTGACCGCCCTGCGCGACGCGCTGCTCAACGGCGAGGTCGACTTCGCGGTGCATTCGCTGAAGGACCTGCCGACGACGCAGCCCGACGACCTGGTCGTGGCCGCCGTGCCCGTCCGGGAGGACCCGCGGGACGTGATCGTCGCCCGGGACGCGCTGAAGCTCACCGACCTGCCGAGCGGGGCCCGCATCGGCACCGGCTCGCCCCGCCGCACGGCCCAGCTCAACGCGTACGCGCGCAGCCACGGGCTGGACATAGCGACGGTCCCGATCCGCGGCAACGTCGACACCCGGATCGGATACGTGCGCAGCGGTGAGCTCGACGCCGTCGTGCTGGCCGCCGCCGGACTGAACCGGATCGGCCGCGGTGACGAAGTGACCGACTTCCTGTCGGTCGACACGGTTTTGCCCGCCCCCGGCCAGGGGGCCCTGGCGATCGAGTGTGCCGCGGGCGACGCGGACCTCGTCGCCGCGCTCGCCGAGCTCGACGACCCGTTCACGCGGGTCGCCGTGACGGCGGAGCGATCACTGCTCGCCGCCCTGGAGGCCGGTTGCAGCGCCCCCGTGGGCGCGTTGGCCGACCTTTTGGCCGACGGGCAGACTGTCAAGGAAATGCGCCTGCGCGGCGTCGTCGGGACCACCGACGGCACGCGCATGGTGCAGCTGTCCACCACCGGTCCCGTGCCCGAGACGCACGACGGGGCAACGGCGCTCGGTCGTGAACTCGCGGCCGAGATGCTCGCCCAGGGCGCGGCCGGTCTGATGGGGGAGCGAGCACATTGAGCCCCACCACCCTTTCCGCCGATCCTGAACACGGGCACGTCACCTTCCTGGGTGCCGGACCCGGAGATCCGGGACTGCTTACTCTGCGCGCCGTGGAGGCGCTGGCGCACGCGGACGTCCTCGTCGCCGAGCACGAGGTGCTCGACGTCGTACGTCAGCACGCCAGGCAGGGCGTATCCGAGGTGCACACGGACCCGGATCCTTCCCAGGAACCGACTCCGGGCACAGGAGCGCCCCAGCTGACGGTAGTTGACGGCACGTCAACCGCTGTCGCCGCCCCCGCCGTGCGGGATGCCGCACATCTTGTCATGGAGGCCGCGCGGGGCGGCAGGCGGGTCGTGCGTGCGGTGTCCGGCGACCCGGGCCTCGACACGTACGCCGCCGAGGAGATGCTGGCGTGTGCCGCCGCCGGGGTGCCCTTCGAGGTGGTCCCCGGCATCGCGAGCGCGGTCGGTGTGCCCGCGTACGCCGGTGTGCCGCTGCGCGACGCGCAGGGCGCGGACGTGCGGTTCGTGGACGCGCGGACGGCGTCGGACCGGTGCTGGACGGAGGTCGGGGCGTCGGACGGCACGGTCGTCGTCTCCACGACGCTGGACTCCGTCGCCGCCGCGGCCGGTGAGCTCGTCTCCGCCGGGCGCAAGCCGGACACCCCGATGACGGTCACCGTCGCCGGTACGACCACCCGGCAGCGCACCTGGACCGCCACGCTCGGCACGATCGCGCAGACGCTGAAGCAGGCCAAGGTGCTGCCCTCGCCAGAGGGCGGCCGGCCGGTGATAGCCGTGGTCGGTGAGCGTTCCGCCGCCGCCCAGCGCGACCAGCTCGCGTGGTTCGAGTCCAAGCCGCTGTTCGGCTGGAAGGTGCTCGTGCCGCGCACGAAGGAGCAGGCGGCGTCGCTCTCCGACCAGCTGCGGTCGTACGGGGCGGTGCCGCACGAGGTGCCGACCATCGCCGTCGAGCCGCCGCGCACGCCCCAGCAGATGGAGCGGGCGGTCAAGGGCCTCGTGACCGGCCGCTACGAGTGGATCGCCTTCACCTCGGTGAACGCGGTCAAGGCCGTGCGGGAGAAGTTCGAGGAGTACGGGCTCGACGCGCGTGCTTTCGCGGGCATCAAGGTCGCGGCCGTGGGCGAGCAGACGGCCAAGGCGCTGATCGCGTTCGGTGTGAAGCCGGACCTCGTGCCGAGCGGTGAGCAGTCGGCCGCCGGGCTGCTGGAGGACTGGCCGCCGTACGACCCCGTATTCGACCCCATCGACCGGGTGTTCCTGCCGCGGGCCGACATCGCCACGGAGACGCTGGTCGCCGGGCTGATCGAGCTGGGCTGGGAGGTCGACGACGTCACGGCGTACCGGACCGTGCGGGCCTCGCCGCCGCCGGCGGAGACGCGGGAGGCGATCAAGGGCGGTGGCTTCGACGCCGTGCTGTTCACGTCGTCGTCCACCGTGCGGAACCTGGTCGGTATCGCCGGCAAGCCGCACAACGTGACGGTGATCGCGGTGATCGGCCCGGCTACGGCGAAGACGGCCGAGGAGCACGGCCTGCGCGTGGACGTCATGGCTCCGGAACCGTCCGTGCACAAGCTGGCGGAGGCGCTGGCCGACTTCGGAGCGAAGCGGAGAGCTGCCGCTCTGGAGGCCGGGGATCCGGTGACGCGGCCGAGCGAGCGGCGGCCGGGGGCGCGGCGGCGGCGTTCCACGACCTGAGGGTCGATCGGGTGTGCTGGCTGCGGCTACGCGGGAGTCACCGCGTGGCCGTAGCGCAGCAGGTTCGCCGGGTCGTAGGTGGCCTTGTCGTGGCGTAGGCGTGCGTAGACCTCCGGGGTCCAGGCGCGGGGGCGGTCCTGCTCGTCGCCGGGGGTGCCGTGGATGTTGACCATGGTGCGGCCGGTGCCGTAGGGGGCCATGGCGGTGTAGAGGTGGCGGGTCGCCTGTTCGACGGCCTCGGCCACGGGCAGCGCATGGCGGTGACGACGTCGTCCGGGCCGGTGGCTCCCACTACCACGTCCGGGGTGCGGAGGGCGGCCAGGTTGAAGCCGGTGACCTCGTCGGCGTAGGCGGGGTCGCCGGGGCGCAGGACCGGGCCGTTGATCTCCGAGAGTGCGAAGAGGTCGGGGGTGTGGTGGGGGGCGGTCATCGCGTCCTCCGTGGGGGCGGGTACGGAGGGACGGCGGCGGCGGGGGTGTGGGCCGTCGGGGTCTTGGTGCTTGTCCTTGTTGTTCTCGGGATGGACCTGGGGGGTGGTGGGCGCATCGTGGGGCGGTGGGCCGCGCGGTGGGGCCGGAAGGCCGCGCAGGGCCGGTGGGTGTGTCGGGGGAGCGGTCCTGGTTGAGCGGGGGCGAAGGGGACGGCGTCGCGGCGGGGCCGGGTGGTGTGCGCGGGTGGGCGCTGTGCGCCGACATCCCGTCGGCATCGGGGCGTTTCGGGCGGGCGTAGCGTAGAGGCCATGTCGACGTACGGATCATTTCCCGGTTCCCGGCCGCGGCGTTTGCGGAGCAGCCCCGTCATGCGTCGGATGGTCGCCGAGACCCGGCTGCACCCCGCCGATCTCATCCTCCCGGCCTTCGTGCGGGAGGGCGCCAGCGAGCCCGTGCCTATCGGGGCCATGCCGGGGGTCGTGCAGCACACCCGGGACAGTCTGAAGAAGGCCGCCGCCGAGGCCGTCGCGGCGGGGATCTCCGGGATCATGCTGTTCGGCGTGCCCGAGGAGTCGAAGAAGGACGCCCTCGGGACGCCGGGGACCGATCCGGACGGGATTCTCCAGGTCGCCCTCCGGGACGTGCGGGCCGAGGTCGGGGACGACCTGCTGGTCATGTCCGACCTGTGCCTCGACGAGACGACCGATCACGGGCACTGCGGCGTGCTCGACGCGCAGGGGCGGGTCGACAACGACGCGACCCTGGAGCGGTACGCGGAGATGGCCCAGGTGCAGGCCGACGCCGGGGCCCATGTGGTCGGCCCCAGCGGGATGATGGACGGGCAGGTCGGGGTCGTCCGCGACGCCCTGGACCAGATCGGCCGGGAGGATGTCGCCATCCTCGCCTACACCGCGAAGTACGCCTCCGCGTTCTACGGGCCGTTCCGGGAGGCCGTCGCCTCCTCCCTGCAGGGGGACCGGAAGACCTACCAGCAGGACCCCGCGAACGTACGCGAGTCCCTGCGCGAGGTCGCCCTCGACCTGGAGGAGGGCGCCGACATGGTGATGGTCAAGCCGGCCGGGCCCTACCTGGACATCCTCGCCCGGGTCGCGGACGCCGTGGACGTGCCCGTCGCCGCCTACCAGATCTCCGGCGAGTACTCGATGATCGAGGCCGCCGCCGAGAAGGGCTGGATCGACCGGGACCGGGCGATCATGGAGACCCTGACCGGGATCCGGCGGGCCGGCGCGCGGAGCATCCTCACCTACTGGGCCGTCGAAGCGGCCCAGAAGCTCAAGGAGCAGTAGGACCTCGGCGGAGACCGGCGGCGGGGCTCAGTGGGACAGGGCGTGGTCCCTGTCCCGCAGCCAGTACGTGACCGTCAGCGAGGTGTCGTAGGAGACGCCCTTCTCCGGCAGCGCCGGGATCGCGGAGGGGCCGCCGCTGCTGTTCGGGGTGCGGCCGTGGAATCCGACCGTGAGCTTGCGGGCGGTCGTACGGGCCTCGCCGCTGCCGTCGGCCGCCGACAGCAGGACACCCGTGCGCGGTCGCCCTCGACGCCGCGCGTCCGGCCGTCGTGCCCGAGGCGGGGCACGACGACTTCCCGTTCAAGGTGAGCGAGTCCGACCCGGAGGTGTACTACGTCAAGGCCGACACCTCCGCGTACGACGTCAGCTGGTTCCTGGTGCTGAGCTGGTCCAGAGGCAGCCGGCACGGCGAGCTCAGGATCGACGACAAGGGCCGGCCCTTCCGCACGAGCGGCAACCACGGGCGTCCGGCATACGAGTTCCCGCCGGGCGGCGACAAGTGGGTGAAGGCCGAGACGACCGACGTGTCGTGAGCGGCGGCCGGAGCCGACCTCGAAGCGGGTGACGTAGTGCCGCAGGGCACCATCAACTCACCTGAGCCGTTAGGTTGTTGACCGTCAAAGTGGTTGCTTGTTGAACCACCAAGTCTTCAGGGAGACGCCCATGTCCGGTGACGCGCTCAGTCAGGACCCCACCGAGCTGCAGAGGAGGATCGACAGCAGCAAGGCACACCCGGCGCGGGTCTACGACGTGTTCCTCGGCGGCAAGGACCACTACCCGGCCGACCGGGACGCGGCCGCCGCCGCGCTCGCCGCGAATCCGCGCGGGTATCTCGACGTACGGCACAACCGCGACTTCCTGCGCCGCGCCGTGACCACGCTGGTGGAGCGGGACGGAATCCGGCAGTTCCTCGACATCGGGACCGGGCTGCCGACCGCCGAGAACGTGCACCAGATCGCGCAGCGGATCGTGCCCGAGTCGCGGGTCGTCTACGTCGACAACGACCCGGTCGTGCTCGCGCACGCGCGTGCCCTGCTGACCAGCGGACCCGAGGGGCGCACGGACTACATCGACGCCGATTTGCGGGACCCCGGGCGCATCCTCGAACAGGCCGCGAAGACCCTGGACTTCGACCGGCCGATGGCGCTCTGCCTGGTCGCGATCCTGCACTTCGTGGAAGACGGCGAGGCGTACCCGCTGGTGCGCGAGCTGCTCGACGCGCTGCCCGCCGGCAGCCGGCTGGTGCTCAGCCATCTCACCGAGGACCTCAACCCGGAGAACATCCGCGCGGTCCAGCGGACGTACACCGAGCGGGGGTTCACCTTCGTACTGCGGTCGCGGGCCGATGTCGAGCGGTTCTTCACGGAGAACGGGCTGGAGATCGCCGACCCGGGCGTCGTCCCCGCGCACCGCTGGCGGCCCGACCACGCCGCCCCCGTCCCCGAGCAGCCCGAGGAGTCCTTCCTCGCGGGCCTCGACGAGATCGAGAAGGTGCGGTACCGCGACATCAACGACGTCACGGACGCGGACATCAACGTGTATGCCGCGATCGGCGCCAAGGCCTGAGCAGTGGGGTCCGGCGTCCGCATCCCGGAAAACTTCCTGTAGGCGGCACGTATGTCTCTAGGCTGCGGGGCACCAGGCGTCACCGCAGCCGAAGGAGCCGTGTCATGACCGTCGCCGAGCCCGTGCCCACCAGCCGCACCGCCGTGCCGCCGCTCGCCGCGCGGGCCCGGGCCGTCGGCGGATCCCCCGTGCGGGACATCCTCGCCGTCACCGCCCGCCCCGAGGTGATCAACTTCGCGGGCGGGCTGCCGGCTCCGGAGATGTTCGACGCTGAGGGCATCGCGGCCGCGTTCCGGGCGGTGCTCGCCGAGGCGCCCGCACGGGCCCTGCAGTACTCCACGACCGAGGGTGAGCCCGCGCTGCGGGACGCGCTCGCCGCCCGGACGGCCGCGCGCGGCCTGCCGACCGGCCCCGACGACCTGCTCGTCACCACCGGCTCCCAGCAGGCCCTCTCCCTCCTGGCCACCGCGCTGCTCGAACCCGGCGACACCGTTCTCGTCGAGAACCCCTGTTATCTGGCGGCACTTCAGGTCTTCGGCTTCGCCGGAGCGCGGGTCGTGGCCGTGCCCGGCGACGAACACGGTGTCGACCCCGAGGCGCTGGAGAAGCTGGTCGTGCGGGAGCGGCCCAAGCTGCTCTACACCGTGCCCACCTTCCAGAACCCCACCGGCCGGACGCTGCCCGCCGACCGGCGTGCCGCCGTGGCCGCCGTCGCCGCCCGGCGCGGGCTGTGGATCGTCGAGGACGACCCCTACGGCGAACTCCGCTACGAGGGTGAGCGCGTGCCGTGGATCGCCTCCCACCCCGGCGCCGAGGACCGGACGGTGCTGCTCGGCAGCTTCTCCAAGGTCATGGCGCCCGGGCTGCGGCTGGGCTGGCTGCGCGCCCCCGGGGAGCTGCTGCGCGCCTGCGCCGTCGCCAAACAGGCCGCCGACCTGCACACCCCGACCGTCAACCAGCTCGCCGCGGCCCGCTACCTCGCCGACCATGACCTCGACGCCCATGTCGCGCGGGTCGCCGGGGTGTACCGCGAGCGCCGGGACGCCATGCTCGCGGGACTGGCCGGAGCGCTGCCCGAGGGGTCGGTCTGGAACCGGCCCGAGGGCGGCATGTTCCTCTGGGCGCGCCTGCCGGAGCCGTACGACACGACGGCCCTGCTGCCGCAGGTGGTGCGGCACGACGTGGCGTACGTCCCCGGTGCCCCCTTCTACGCCGGCCCGCCCGACCGCACGACCCTGCGGCTGTGCTTCGTGACGCAGACTCCGGAGGAGATCGGGGAGGGGCTGCGGAGGCTGGAGGAGGGCTTGGGACGAGTCGCCGTGGAGGCGACTGCGGCGCCGGCCACCGACAGAGGACATCATCTGACCTAATCGCTCCCTACGGTCCTCCCATGACCACTTCCCCGGAGAAGACGGTCCTGATGAACGCGTTCGCGGAGCAGCGGGAGTTGCTGCTGATCACCGTCCGCGGACTCACCGACGTCCAGGCCGCACGGCGCACGACCGTGAGCGAACTGACCCTGGGCGGCATCGTGAAGCACCTCGCTCAGGGGGAGGAGGTGTGGGCGCGGATCATGGTCAGGGGCGACGGTGAACTGCCCGACGGCATGCTCGACATGGGCCAGTACCGGATGGCCGAGGGCGACACGCTCGCCGGGCTGCTGGAGCGTTACGCGAGGGCCGCGCGGGGGATGGAGGAGGCCGTCGCCGGGTTGCCCGACCTGGACCGGAGCGTGCCGCTGCCGAGGACTCCGTGGTCGCCGCCGGAGATTGTGTACTGGTCGGCGCGTCGCATCCTCCTGCACCTCATCAGGGAGACGGCCCAGCACGCCGGGCACGCGGACATCATTCGCGAGGCGCTGGACGGCGCGAACACCACGGCCCGGCGCTGACGTGTTCAGACCCAGGCCGAAGTACTCGCGGGCCTCCCCCCGTCACGGGGCACAAGCAGGCCCGGACCGTCGCGCCGGGGCTGACGGACGGGTCGACTGCCGCTGACGTCGGCCCGCCACCGCACCCGAGGGCGGCACCCCGCTCGGGGGTGCCGCCCTCGGCCTGTCACGACAGGGCCGGACTCAGAGCCGCTCAGGCGTCCGGATGCCCAGCAGGTCCATGCCCCGGTGGAGCGTGCGGGCCGTGACGTCGCAGAGGAACAGGCGGTTCTCGATCTGCTCGGGCGTCTCGGCCTTGAGCACCGGGCACTTGTCGTAGAACGTCGTGTAGAGGGACGCCAACTGGTACAGGTACGCCGTCATCTTGTGCGGGGCGTACTCCTTCGCCGCCTCGGCCACCGTCTCCGCGAACGCGTCGACGTGCAGGCCCAGGGCCCGCTCCGCCGCGTGCAGCTCCAGCTCGGGGTGCGCGGCCGGGCGGACCTCGCCTGCCTTGCGCAGGATCGACTGGATACGCGCGTACGCGTACTGGAGGTAGACGGAGGTGTCGCCGTTGAGCGAGACCATCTGGTCCAGGTCGAACTTGTAGTCGCGGTTGGCCGACGTCGACAGGTCCGCGTACTTCACCGCGCCGATGCCCACCTGGGTGCCCCGCTCGGCGATCTCCTCCTCGGAGAGGTCCTGGGCCTTCTCCCGGACCACGGCCGAGGCGCGGTCGATCGCCTCGTCGAGGAGGTCGACCAGGCGGACCGTCTCGCCCTCACGGGTCTTGAACGGCTTGCCGTCCTTGCCGAGGACCGTGCCGAAGGCCAACTGCACCGCGTGCACGTCCTCGTTCAGCCAGCCGGCGCGGCGGGCCGTCTCGAAGACCATCTTGAAGTGGAGCGACTGGCGGGCGTCCACCACGTAGAGGAGCGTGTCCGCCTTGAGGCTGAAGACGCGGTCGCGGATCGCGGAGAGGTCGGTCGCCGCGTAGCCGTAGCCGCCGTCCGACTTCTGCACGATCAGCGGGACCCGCTTGCCGTCCGGGCCCTTGATGTCGTCGAAGAAGACGCACAGCGCGCCTTCGGAGCGCTCCGCGACGCCCGACTCCTCCAGAAGGCGGCAGGTCTCGGCGAGCATGTCGTTGTAGCCGGACTCGCCGACGATGTCCGCGTCGCGGATCTCCATGTCCAGCTTCTCGAAGACGGAGAAGAAGTAGATCTTCGACTCGTCGACGAACTTCTGCCACATGGCCAGCGTCCGCGGGTCGCCCGCCTGGAGGTCGACCACCCGGCGCCGGGCGCGCGTCTTGAACTCCTCGTCGGCGTCGAAGACCTTGCGGGCGGCCTTGTAGAGGCGGTCCAGGTTCGACATCGCCTCTTCGCCGGAGACCTCGTCGGCCTTGTGGTCCAGCTCGTGCGGGTGCTCCTCCAGGTACTGGATGAGCATGCCGAACTGGGTGCCCCAGTCGCCGATGTGGTGGCGCCGGACCACGTTCTCGCCGGTGAACTCCAGCAGCTGCACCACGGAGTCGCCGATCACCGCGGAGCGCAGGTGGCCGACGTGCATCTCCTTCGCCACGTTCGGCTGGGCGTAGTCGATGACCGTGGTGCCGGGCTGCTCGGTCTGCGGCACGCCGAGGCGGCCGGTGTCGTCCGCGTAGCGCGCGGCGAGGTTCTCGGTGATCGCCTTGTCGGTGATCGTGATGTTCAGGAAGCCGGGGCCGGAGACCTCGACGTCCTTGATCACCTCACCCGACTCGACCCGGGAGACGACCTGCGTGGCCAGGTCCCGCGGGTTCGCCTTCGCCTTCTTCGCGAGGGCCAGGATCCCGTTGGCCTGGAAATCGGCCCGGTCGCTTCGTCGCAGCAGCGGGTCCGCGGAGCCGGCCTCCGGCAGAGCTGCCGACAGGGCCGCCGCGAGGCGCTGGTGGACGGAGTCGCTGAGGGACGTGACCGAGGCCATAGGTAAGGGTGCCGTTCTCCTCGTGGGGATGGATAGACCCGCCCAGTATCCCATGGGGTTCTGAGCCGCTGCCGCCGCTTGATCGAGTGCGGGCGGGCCGGCCGGACGCGGCGGTGCTGGACGAGGTCGGGGTCTTCCTCGGCTCGGCGGCGTCGCGGGGCCTCGCGGCGCGCTCTCGGCCACGTCGCCCCCCAGCCGCAAAGACCACTCGCCACGACGCGGCAGCCGGGGCGATCAAACGGCGCGCCCCGGGACATCCGATCCGGCGGCGGACGGCACCTCCCCGTATCGACCGGAGTGATCGTTACGGGCATCGGACCGCCCGGGCCTTGACCGGGCGCCCCGGGGCGTGAGGGAGCCCCCGCATTCCCGGCCCACGACCAGGAGTCGTGCGCCCGGGCGCGGAGCGAAAGCGGGTGACCCGCGTGCCCCACACCGTTCGGAGCACGCGACTGAGCACGAGCTCCGGCATCAGGACTCACTGCCACTCGGTCCCTGGGAACGGTCTGGGACAATGATGCGGTCAGCCGTGCGACCGTACCGGCTGCCCGATGCAGAAAGAAGGACGTGCCGATCGTGGCTCAGAGCACCGAGACCACCGACTGGGTCTCCCGTTTCGCGGATGAGGTCATCGAGGAGTCGGAGCGCCGTGCCCCGGGCAAACCCGTCGTCGTCGCGTCCGGGCTGTCCCCGTCCGGCCCCATCCACCTGGGGAACCTGCGCGAGGTCATGACCCCGCATCTCGTCGCCGACGAGATCCGCCGCCGGGGACACCGGGTGCGGCACCTGATCTCCTGGGACGACTACGACCGCTACCGCAAGGTGCCGGCCGGTGTCCCGGGCGTCGACGAGTCGTGGGCCGAGCACATCGGCAAGCCGCTGACGTCCGTCCCGGCGCCGAAGGGCTCCTCGCACGCGAACTGGGCCGAGCACTTCAAGGCCACGATGATCGAGTCGCTGGCCGGGCTCGGCGTGGAGTTCGACGGGATCAGCCAGACCGAGCAGTACACCTCCGGCGTGTACCGCGAGCAGATCCTGCACGCCATGAAGCACCGCGGCGACATCGACGCGATCCTCGACCAGTACCGGACGAAGAAGGCCCCGGCCAAGAAGCAGCAGGGGCAGAAGCCGGTCGACGAGGCCGAGCTGGAGGCCGCCGAGGGCTCCGGCGCGGCCGGTGAGGACGACGGCAGCTCCGGGGCCGCCGGGTACTTCCCGTACAAGCCGTACTGCGGCAACTGCGAGAAGGACCTCACCACCGTCACGTCCTACGACGACGACTCCACCGAGCTGACGTACGCCTGCACCGCGTGCGGCTTCTCGGAGACGGTCCGGCTGAGCGAGTTCAACCGCGGCAAGCTGGTCTGGAAGGTCGACTGGCCGATGCGGTGGGCGTACGAGGGAGTCGTGTTCGAGCCGTCCGGCGTCGACCACTCCTCCCCGGGGTCCTCCTTCCAGGTGGGCGGGCAGATCGTCGGGATCTTCGGCGGGAAGCAGCCGATCGGCCCGATGTACGCCTTCGTCGGCATCTCCGGCATGGCGAAGATGTCGTCCTCGAAGGGCGGCGTGCCCACCCCGGCCGACGCCCTGAAGATCATGGAACCGCAGCTGCTGCGCTGGCTCTACGCCCGGCGCCGGCCCAACCAGTCCTTCAAGGTCGCCTTCGACCAGGAGATCCAGCGTCTCTACGACGAGTGGGACCGGCTGGACGCCAAGGTCGCCGACGGCAGCGCCCTGCCGGCCGACGTCGCCGCGCACTCCCGCGCGGTGCGTACGGCCGCCGGTGAGCTGCCGCAAACGCCCCGGCCGCTGTCGTACCGGACGCTGGCGTCCGTCGCGGACATCACCGCCGGACACGAGGACCAGGCGCTGCGCATCCTCAGCGAGCTCGACCCGGAGCAGCCGCTGACCTCGCTCGACGAGGCGCGGCCGCGGTACGACAAGGCTGAGGCGTGGATCAACACGCACGTACCCGCCGACCAGCGGACCATCGTGCGGGACGAGCCCGACGGCGAGTTGCTGAAGTCGCTCGACGAGCAGGGGCGGCAGTCGCTGCGGCTGCTGCTCGACGGACTCGCCGACCACTGGTCGCTCGACGGGCTGACCCACCTGGTCTACGGCGTACCGAAGGTGCAGGCCGGGTTCTCGGCCGACGCGACCCCGAAGGAGCTGCCGCCGGAGATCAAGACCGCCCAGCGGTCCTTCTTCGCGCTGCTGTACCACCTGCTGGTCGGGAGGGACACCGGACCGCGGCTGCCCACGCTGCTGCTGGCGGTGGGGCAGGACCGGGTGCGGGCGCTGCTCGGGGAGTGAGGCGTGAAGGGGGCCCTCGGGTGAGGGCCCCCTTCCGTATCAGGTCCGGTCAAGTCCGGTGGCTATGCGATGTGGTCCTCTTCCAGTTCCGCGTTGTGGCGGTTGGTGAAGCGGCTGACCATGCGCTTGGCGTCTTCCGGGGGGAGGCCGATGCCGAACTCCGCCTGCACGTTGTCGATGAGTTCGCGGGGCGTCGGATAGCTGCCGTTGATCGACTGCTTGAAGACCTGGTAGTAGGACTCCTCGTCCGGTTCGGCGATCGGCGGGGGCGGGGTGCCGCCGCCTTCGCCCAGTTCGCGGGTGCGGTTCGGGCCGACCGGGATGGGGAAGCTGCCGGTCTCCTCCGGGCCGGGTTCCTCCTCGTACCGCCGCTGGTACTGCTCGGCCTCCTGCTGCTCCGCGTACCACTGGGCGTACTGCTCGGCGGGGTCGTAGGCCGGGTCGTAGCCGCCCTGGTATTCGACCTCTCGGGGCGTCTGGAACCAGGGGCTCTGGTCGGCCTCGGGCTCGGGTTCGGGCTCCTGGTACGCGGCCTTCTTGTCGCGCTCGAGTCGAGGGCGCCGCTCGCCCGGCTCCGACGGCCGCTGCGGGACGGGGGCCGGCCCGACGGCACGATGGCCGGCGGCCGGATCAGCCGCGTCCAGGGCCTGCTGCGGAGGCGGGGGGATCAGCGCGGGTTCGATGCCCGCCGCCGCCAGACCCGCCGGGGCCGTTTGCGCCAGGGGGACGCCGTAGCGGGCCAGCCGCAGCGGCATCAAGGACTCCACCGGGGCCTTCCTCCGCCATGCCCGCCCGAATCGCGACCGCAACCGCGCCTGGTAGACGAGACGTTCCTGCTCCAGCTTGATGACCTGCTCGTAGGAACGGAGTTCCCACAGCTTCATCCGGCGCCACAGGAGGAACGTGGGGAGGGGGGAGAGGAGCCAGCGGGTGAGACGGACCCCCTCCATGTGTTTGTCGGCCGTGATGTCGGCGATGCGGCCGATCGCGTGGCGGGCCGCCTCGACCGACACCACGAACAGGACCGGGATGACCGCGTGCATGCCCACGCCGAGCGGATCCGGCCAGGCGGCGGCGCCGTTGAAGGCGATCGTCGCCGCCGTCAGCAGCCACGCCGTCTGGCGCAGAAGCGGGAACGGGATCCTGATCCAGGTGAGGAGCAGATCCAGGGCCAGCAGGACGCAGATGCCCGCGTCGATGCCGATCGGGAAGACGTAGGAAAAGTTCCCGAAGCCCTTCTTGAGGGCCAACTCGCGGACCGCCGCGTACGAACCGGCGAAGCCGATGCCGGCGATGATCACGGCGCCGGCCACGACCATGCCGATGAGAACACGGTGCATCCGAGTCAGCTGCAGTGGCGCGGCCACCCGTACCCCTCCCCTTTGCGTGTTGGTGCGCGCAACAGGGTGGCACATGCGTGCGGGGGAACAGATGGCCGGTTCCGGTGCGGTCCTGATTCACCAGGTCGAAGCCGGGCGTCTGCACGCGCCGGGTTCGGCCCGCGGACGCCGCGCCCCGGACGCGGAGGTCGCCGGGATCCGGCGCCGGACCGCGGACCGGGCGCCACAGCGCGGCCGAAGGAGACGCACCGGGACCAAGTGCTCGCGGGCCTGCGCGTCTTGGCGGTCCCGACCTCCACGCACGTGGGGCGGGTGGGCACACCGCGTGACACGGCCCGCCTCGCAGCGGAGCAACAAGACCGCTGTGCGGCGCCCGTCATCGTGCCGGGGAACTGACGAGAACGCCGTCCGGCGAGCCGCGGAGCCGCTCGCGGCCCCTACGCGCGGCCACCCGCGCCCCGCCGGGCGGGGACGGGCGGCCGGTTCCCGTCGGGCTTGTTCAGCTCGTCGACGCGGGCTTCTTGGACGGCGACTCCGACGCGTCCTTCGAGGGCTCGTCGCCGGCTCCCCCGGACGCCGCCTTCGACGGGGACTTGGAGGAGGACTGCGTCGGACTGCCGCTCGCGTCGCCGCCACCCTTGCCGTTCGCCTCGGACACCGCCGTGACGACCTCCTTGGCGGCCTTCTTCGCGTCCTTCAGCAGGTCGTCGGCGCTCGGGGACTTGTCACCGGCGAGACCCGCACCGTTGTAGTCGAGGATGACGACGACGTTCTCGACGCGCGCCACGATCGCCTGCTGCTTGAAGGTGCCTTCCTTCTTCTTCAGCTCGTAGCGCACGGCCGTCGCCTGGTCGCCCGTGCCGGTCACCGGCTCCGACTTGGCGCTCTTGGCGCCCTCGACGGCCTGGGCGTCCTGGATCTGCTTCTCGTAGTACTCCTGGGCCAGCTTGTCGGCCGGACCGCGCGTGGCGTCCGACTCGAAGCGCAGCATCGACACGTTCAGCCAGCGGAACTGCGAGCCCTTCACGCCGTTGTTCTCGAGGCTGTCCCAGGAGCAGCTGCCGCGTGTCGAGACATCGTCCGACTTGCCCTCCTTGCCGGACTTGCTCTCCGGGACGAGGCCCTCCAGCGTCTTCTTGGAGAGCACCTTGCACGGCTCCGGAAGCTTGCCGTACGCCGCCGCCTGCACGGTCGGCGACGGGCTCGCGGACGCCGACGCCGACGCCGCGGCCTTGGCGGCCTTGTCCGTGCTGTCACCGGAGCCGGAGTCCGAGGAGCAGCCGGCGGCCACCAGCATCACGGGGACGGCGGCCGCGCAGACAAGGACGCGGTGGAGGCGCTTCGCTCGCTGGTCTCGCTCTTCTCGCTGTGCTCGTCGCTGCATGGTTCCTTCACTCATGACGCTCGTGGTTCCCTGCGGTCGGAACGGGTCCGAGTGGTCACGGTACGCGGTGAGGCAACGGTGTGTTCTTCCTTCGCATGCTTCGCGGGTACGCGTGAAGGGGCCGTGAAGCAGCCTCAGCCGCCCAGCGAATCGGCCAGCCGAGCGGCCAGTTTCTGCGCCCTGTCCTGCATTTCCCCGCTGTCCGGGACGACGCCGACGATCGCCGGCTGCTCCGCGTACTCGACGGTCACGATGACGTTGGACGTGCGGAACGCCACAGTCACCGTCCGCTGCTTCGCCGTCGAACCGGAGCTGCTCAGCTCGTCGTCGAGGAAGGCCTCGTCGCCGAGCTCCTCCAGCACGCGCGGCTGGAGCTCGGTCGGGGCCGCAGAGGCGGACGCCGACGGCGAGGAGGAACCGGACGGGGAGGGGGAGCCGCTCGGGGCGGTGGAGGAACCGCCGGCCGGGGTGCTGCCGGCGGGAGCGGATCCGGCGGGCGCCGACCCGGTGGCTGTCGGCTCCGGGAGGTGCGCCGACGCCTCCCGCTCCGCGAAGAGCTGCTCGGCCTGACTGTCGTCGCTGACGGCGTTGTCGTAGGAGACGACCCGTTCGAAATCGATCAGCAGATGGTCGGTGGCCTCCTGGGAGTCGACCTTCCACCGGCAGCCGACCTTGCGGTCGTTGTCGAACGTGCTCGTCGCCTCGCCCTCGTAGGCCTTCTCGCGCTGCTCCTTGTCGCGGATCTGCCGGATACCGGGCAGGAGTTCGTCGAGCATGCCCTGGTCGGCCGCCTCGCAGGGCTCGGGGAGCGTGCGGTACCGGCCCGGCTCGGCCGCGGCCGACGCCGTGCCGGTGTCGCCCGGGTTGGTGTCGTCCGTCGTGCCGCCGCCGCCCGAACCACCGGTGCAGCCGGCCAGCAGCGCCGCGAGGAGCGCGGCGACACCGGGTGCGTAGGCCTTCCATTGCACGTGGTGGCTCCTCTCGACGCGGATATTGGCTTGCCGCCGTAGGGCGGGCGATGAACACAATGTGTATCGCACGCACTGCCGTGGACGCCGGTCCGATTTCCCTTTCGTCGACCTTGGCTCCGGTATTTGCTCTTGAAGACTTATATCCGTTCACGGGGGATCGAGGATGTTATGTCGTACGTAGAAATGCCTGGTGCGAAGGTACCCATCCGCATGTGGACCGACCCGGCCTCGGTCGACGTCTCGGCGCTCCAGCAGCTCCAGAACGTCGCCACACTGCCGTGGATCAAGGGTCTGGCCGTCATGCCCGACGTGCACTACGGCAAGGGCGCGACGGTCGGCTCCGTCATCGCGATGCGGGGTGCGGTGTGCCCGGCGGCGGTGGGTGTCGACATCGGCTGCGGAATGTCCGCGGTGAAGACGTCCCTGACGGCGAACGATCTGCCCGGGGATCTGTCGCGCCTGCGGTCGAGGATCGAGCAGGTGATTCCGGTGGGGCGGGGGATGCACGACGATCCCGTCGACCCGGGGCGGTACCACGGGCTGGCCACCGCCGGGTGGGACGACTTCTGGCAGCGGTTCGACGGGGTCGCGGAGGCGGTCAAGTTCCGTTCGGAACGTGCCGCCAAGCAGATGGGAACGCTCGGCGGGGGCAATCACTTCGTTGAAGTCTGTACGGATACGGCCGGTTCTGTCTGGCTGATGCTGCACTCCGGTTCCCGCAACATCGGCAAGGAACTGGCCGAGCACCACATCGGCGTGGCCCGGAAGCTCCCGCACAACCAGGGCCTGGTCGACCGCGACCTCGCGGTGTTCGTCGCGGACACCCCGCAGATGGCGGCGTACCGGAACGACCTCTTCTGGGCGCAGGAGTACGCGAAGTACAACCGCACCCTGATGATGGCGCTCCTGAAGGACGTGATCCGCAAGGAGTTCAAGAAGGCCGCGCCGGTCTTCCAGCCGGAGATCAGCGCGCACCACAACTACGTGGCCGAGGAGCGCTACGACGGCATGGACCTGCTCGTGACCCGCAAGGGCGCGATCCGGGCGGGCTCCGGCGAGTACGGGATCATCCCGGGCTCCATGGGTACGGGTTCGTACATCGTGAAGGGTCTCGGGAACGACAAGTCCTTCAACTCCGCCTCGCACGGCGCGGGCCGGCGCATGAGCCGCAACGCGGCGAAGCGGCGCTTCTCGACGAAGGACCTGGAGGAGCAGACCCGGGGCGTGGAGTGCCGCAAGGACTCCGGGGTCGTGGACGAGATCCCCGGCGCGTACAAGCCGATCGAGCAGGTCATCGACCAGCAGCGGGACCTGGTGGAGGTCGTGGCGAAGCTGAAGCAGGTCGTGTGCGTCAAGGGATGACCGGCCGGGTCTACGGCTCCCGGTGCACCTTCGTGTTCGACGCCTGGGCGCGGGGGCGGAGGACCAGGAGGTCGACGTTGACGTGGGCGGGGCGGGTGACCGCCCAGGTGATCGTGTCGGCGACGTCGTCGGCGGTGAGGGGCTCGGCCACGCCCTCGTAGACCTTGGCCGCCTTGTCCGCGTCGCCGCCGAAGCGGGTCAGGGCGAACTCGTCCGTCCTGACCATGCCCGGGGCGATCTCGATGACGCGCACCGGTCGGCCGACGATCTCCAGGCGGAGTGTCTCGGCGAGGACGTGGGCGCCGTGCTTGGCGGCGGCGTAGCCCGCGCCGCCCTCGTAGGTGCCGTGGCCCGCGGTGGAGGAGACGACCACGACCGTGCCGTCGCCGCTCGCGATCAGCTTGGGCAGCAGGGCCTGGGTGAGGTTGAGGGTGCCGATGACGTTCGTCTCGTACATCTGGCGCCAGTCGGCCGGGTCGCCGGTCGCGACCGGATCGGCGCCGAGCGCGCCGCCCGCGTTGTTCACGAGGACGCCGATCGTCCGGAAGGCCGTGGCGAACTCGTCGACGGCCGCACGGTCGGTGACGTCGAGGGGGTACGCCGTGGCCTGGTGGCCCGCCTGGGTGATCTCCTCGGCCAGTGCCTCGATGCGGTCCTTGCGGCGCGCGGTGAGGACGACGCGGTAGCCCGCGGCGGCGAGCCGGCGGGCCGTGGCGGCGCCGATTCCGCTGCTCGCACCCGTGACGACGGCGATACGGGAGGCGGCGGACGGGGCGGCGGCGGTGGCCATGGGAGCTCCTCGGGCGGGTGCGGGGCGGGGTCCGGCCGGCTCGGGTGCCGGGGCTTCCGGCCAGGATAGGCGGGGCCCGTGGTGGGAGAATGAGGGTGGGTGATCCCCGGTTCCCCTGGAGGTGGATCATGGGCGAGGCACGCGAGGTCATGGACCGGCTCACGGACGCGGTCACCACGCACGCGGATCTGAAGGTCATCGGCGAGCTGTACGCCGAGGACGCGGTGGCCTTCACGCCCGACGAGGGCGAGCTGCGCGGGCGTGACGCGATCCTCGAGTACTGGCGGTCGATGACGGAGGCGGTTCCCGACGCGTCGTTCGAGACGCTGCACTCCTACGAGGTCGGTGACACGGCCATCGACGAGGGGGTCTTCAGCGGGCGGAACACCGGGCCGCTGGAGCTGCCCAACGGTGAGACGCTGCCGCCGACGCGGAAGGAGATCCGGATCCGCGGGGTGGACATCGCCACGGTGAAGGACGGGCGGATCGTCGACTACCGGCTGTACTTCGACGAGATGGATTTCCTGGGGCAGTTGGGGCTGCTGCCGGACGAGCCGTTCTGAGGGGCGGTCAGTCTCCTCGCGGGGCGTACATGATGACCGCCATGCCCGCGAGGCAGATCAGCGCGCCCGCGATGTCCCAGCGGTCCGGGCGGTAGCCGTCGGCGGCCACGCCCCACAGGATCGAGCCGGCGACGAAGATCCCGCCGTACGCGGCGAGGACGCGGCCGAAGTGCGCGTCGGGCTGGAACGTCGCGACGAAGCCGTACGCGCCGAGTGCGAGGACGCCGCCGGCCGTCCAGAGCCAGCCCTTGTGCTCACGTACGCCCTGCCAGACGAGCCAGGCGCCGCCGATCTCGAAGACGGCGGCGACGACGAAGAGGGCGGCGGAGCGGAGCACGACCATGGCGGTCAGCTTCGCATGCCGGGCCCTGTCGCCCGGCCCGGGCCTCCGCTGCGTACGCCACGGGGGGTACTCGCACCGTCGTCGTGAGGTCCCGGTCCAGAAGGGTCCGGCCGGCGCAGCCGAGGTCGGCGGCGGGGGCGCCCGGTCGATGTCGCTGCGGTGCCGGCTTGTTCCAGGACCTCGTGGACGCGGGAGCGGAGGATGAGCCACTTGGGCCTGACGCCGACATGGCCGGGAAGAGCCGTTGCGCGGCCCGCACGGACAGGCCCGGCGCGGGGCGAAGTCGCCGGCGCGGTGCCGGGGGCCGAGGGCGCGTCGGCGTTCGAGCCGCTGCTCGCACGGACGGGCAGGGATCCGGGAATAGTCCGCCGGTCGCTGCCGTTCCCCGTTATGGTTGAACAGTAAACAACCTGGAGGGTGAGCGACCATGCAGTTCGGGATCTTCAGTGTCGGCGACGTCACGCCGGACCCGACCACCGGCCGGACGCCGACCGAGCGCGAGCGGATCAAGGCCATGGTCGCCATCGCGCTGAAGGCCGAGGAGGCCGGACTCGACGTCTTCGCGACCGGCGAGCACCACAACCCGCCGTTCGTGCCGTCGTCCCCGACCACGATGCTCGGCCACATCGCCGCCCGCACCGAGCGGCTGATCCTCTCCACCGCCACCACCCTCATCACCACCAACGACCCGGTGAAGATCGCCGAGGACTTCGCGATGCTCCAGCACCTGGCCGACGGCCGGGTGGATCTGATGCTGGGGCGCGGGAACACCGCCCCCGTCTACCCCTGGTTCGGGCAGGACATCCGGCAGGGCATCCCGCTCGCCGTCGAGAACTACGCCCTGCTGCACCGGCTGTGGCGCGAGGAGCGCGTCGACTGGGAGGGGAAGTTCCGTACGCCCCTGCAGGGCTTCACCGCCACGCCCCGCCCGCTGGACGACGTGCCGCCGTTCGTCTGGCACGGGTCGATCCGCTCGCCGGAGATCGCCGAGCAGGCCGCGTACTACGGCGACGGCTTCTTCCACAACAACATCTTCTGGCCGGCCGACCACACCAAGCGCATGGTCGAGCTGTACCGGACCCGGTACGCCCACTACGGGCACGGCACGCCCGAGCAGGCGATCGTCGGGCTCGGCGGGCATGTGTTCATGCGGAGGAACGCGCAGGACGCGGTGCGCGAGTTCCGGCCGTACTTCGACGTCGCCCCGGTGTACGGGCACGGGCCGTCACTGGAGGACTTCATGGCGCAGACGCCGCTGACCGTCGGCTCCCCGCAGCAGGTCATCGAGAAGACGCTGGCCTTCCGCAGTTACGCCGGCGACTACCAGCGCCAGCTGTTCCTGGTCGACCACGCCGGTCTGCCGCTGAAGACGGTGCTGGAGCAGATCGACCTGCTGGGCGAGGAGGTCGTACCGGTGCTGCGCAAGGAGTTCGCCGTGGGCCGCCCGGCGGACGTGCCGGACGCCCCGACGCACGCGGCCCGGCTCGCGCGGGCCCGAGGGTGAGAGGACGGTAGTGACCAGGCCTGTGGTTGCGTGGGCCCTGGTGAGAGGCCAGTAAGAAGGACGCTTCGGTGTCGCGCGCAGGGTCACGGGGGCCCCGGGGCTTGGCACACTGGACGCGTGCCCCACACTGTGCTGCTCGCCGAAGACGACCGCGCCATCCGCAACGCCCTGGAGCGCGCCCTGACCCTGGAGGGCTACCAGGTCATGGCGGTCGCCGACGGTGTCGAGGCGCTGGCGCAGGCCCACCGCAACCGTCCGGACGTCCTCGTCCTGGACGTGATGATGCCCGGCATCGACGGGCTCCAGGTGTGCCGCGTGCTGCGCGCCGAGGGCGACCGGACACCGGTGCTGATGCTGACCGCCCTCGTGGAGACCGCCGACCGGATCGCCGGTCTGGACGCGGGCGCCGACGACTACGTCGTGAAGCCCTTCGACGTGGAGGAGGTCTTCGCCCGGCTGCGCGCTCTGCTGCGCCGCACCAGCCCCGTCGGGGCCGGAGCCGGGTCCAGGACCGCGACCGGCCCCGCCGAGGCGCCCAAGCCGCTGCCCGAGCGGTTCATCGAGGCGGCCGGGGTCCGCATGGACCCGCAGGCCCGCCGGGCCTGGCGCGGCACGCGCGAGCTGGAGCTGACCCGCACCGAGTTCGAGCTGCTGGAGCTGCTGGTGCGCAACACGGGCATCGTCCTCGACCACTCGACGATCTACGACCGCATCTGGGGCTACGACTTCGGGCCCGGCTCGAAGAACCTCGCCGTCTACGTCGGCTACCTGCGCCGCAAGCTCGACGAGCCGGACGCGCCGCAGCTGATCCACACGGTGCGGGGCGTGGGTTACGTACTGCGGGAGGACTGAGTGGGCCGCCTGCGCCGGCTGCTGGCGGGGCGTCGGCCGAAGCTGGTCTCGCTGCGCACCACCTTCGCGGTGTCGTTCGCGGCGGTGACGGCGGCCGTGACGATCCTGGTCGGCATTCTGTGCTACAGCGCGGCAGCCCGGCTGGTGCGGGTGGACCAGCAGACGGTGTTCGACGAGGTCGTGCAGGACCTGCGCGGCGAGGTGCGGCAGAACCACATGACGCCCGGCGACTTCTCGTCCGCCGCGCCGGGCCACGACCTGGTGCGGCCCGCCCGGACGGATGTGCAGGTGCTCGGCCCGGACGGGCGAATCGTCGACCGGGGCAGCCCCGGGCTGCCGGTCACCGGCGCCGATGTGCGGATCGCCGCGGCGGACGTCTCCGGGCGGGTGGCCCAGCACAGGGACGTCGACGTCGGCGACGACGTATACCGCGTCGCGACGGTCTCCCTCGGCGGCGGGCGGGGCGCGGTGCAGGTCGCGCAGGAGTTCAGCGATGTCGAGGATCTGCTGCGGGCGCTCCAGCAGCGGACGCTGCTGCTGATGGCCGCCGTGGTGCTCGGCGCGGGGCTGTTCGGCTGGTGGCTGGCCCGGCGGATCACACGTCGCCTGGTGGTGCTCACCGACGCTGCCGAGGACGTCGCCCGCACCCGCCGGCTCGGCATCCAGGTGCCCGTCGCCGGGCACGACGAGGTGGGCCGGCTGGGCCGGGCCTTCGACCGCATGCTGGGCAGGCTCGCCCAGTCCGAGGAGGACCAGCGCCGCCTGGTCCAGGACGCGGGCCACGAACTGCGCACGCCGCTGACCTCGCTGCGTACGAACATCTCCCTGCTGCGCCGGATCGACGAACTGCCGCCGAAGACCCGGGAGGAACTGGTCGCCGACCTGGGCCAGGAGGCGCGGGAGCTGACCGACCTGGTCAACGAGCTGGTCGATCTCGCAGCCGGGCAGTCCGACACCGAGCCGCCGCAGCGGGTGGACCTCGCCGACATCGCGGAGGAGGTGGCGGGGCTCGCCCGGCGCCGCAGCGGTCGGCACATCGTGCTGCGCGCGAGCGGCGACACCACGACCGACGGGCGGCCCGGGATGCTGACCCGGGCGGTGTCCAACCTCGTCGAGAACGCCGTGAAGTTCGACCAGGGCGGCACGCGCCCCATCGAGATCGTCGTCTCCGGGCCCACCCGGGCCGGCACGATCCGCGTCGAGGTCCTCGACCGCGGCCCCGGCATAGCCGAGAACGACCTCGACCGCGTCTTCGACCGCTTCTACCGCGCCGCCGACGCCCGCTCCCTGCCGGGCTCAGGCCTGGGCCTGTCCATCGTCCGTGAGGTGGCCCTCGCGCACGGGGGAGCGCCGTTCGCCCTCCGGCGGGAAGGGGGCGGGGCGGTGATCGGGTTCACGGTGGGCGGGGGCGTCTGACCGGCGAGGGCGTCAAGGCCTCACGCGTGTCCACCATGAGCTCCGGCCCGGCGATGTCCTCGGGGCGGCCGGGGAGGTTCTCGCCTCGGTCGTGGTGGTCGGCGCGCCGCCGGCGGAGACGGCGCCGCCGGGGACCAGCGGCTTCAGCTCGGCGTGGGCGGTGCGAAGAGCGGCGGTGCATCCGGCCGGCCGATGACGATGACCTCGCCAACGCCGATGTCCGACACGGACGTCACGCCTCCCGCCCGGCGTCGATCTCGGCGATCAGGGCGTCGATACGGGTCCTGATCTCGTCGCGGATCGGACGGACGGCCTCGACACCCTTGCCCGCCGGGTCCTCCAGGGCCCAGTCGAGGTACTTCTTGCCGGGGAAGATCGGGCAGGCGTCGCCGCAGCCCATGGTGATGACGTAGTCGGACGCCTGGACGGCCTCGGTGGTGAGGATCTTCGGCTCGGCGTCGGCGATGTCGATGCCGACTTCCTTCATGGCCTCGACCGCGGAGGGATTGACCTGGTCGCCCGGGAGGGAGCCGGCGGAACGGACCTCGATCCGGTCGCCCGCGAGGTGGGAGAGGAATCCGGCGGCCATCTGCGAGCGCCCGGCGTTGTGGACGCAGACGAACAGTACGGAGGCGAGCGGGTTGGAGGACATCGGGTCATCCTTTCGGAGAGATGTGACAGTATCAGCACATGCTGACGTCAGTCGACACTGATCTGATCCGCGTCCTGGCCGACCCGCTCAGACTCCGCATCGTGACCCTGCTCGCCCGAGAGACGCTGTGCACCACCCACCTGGTGGAGGAGACCGGTGCTCGGCAGACCAACCTCTCCAACCACCTCAGAGTGCTGCGCGAGGCCGGTGTCGTCGAGACGGAGCCGTGCGGCCGGTACACGTACTACAAGCTGCGCCCGGACGTCATCGGCCGGCTCGCCGGCCGGTTCGCCGACCTGGCCGAGTCCGCTCGCACCGCCGCCGACAACAAGAGGGCCTGCCCGTGACCCGCAACGCACCGTCCGCGACCCCCGAGGAGCCCTCGGTCGTCGCGCAACTGTCGACGCTCGACCGTTTCCTCGCCGTGTGGATCCTTCTCGCCATGGCCGTCGGCCTCGGCCTCGGCCGTGTGATCCCCGGCCTGAACGACGCCCTCGCCAAGGTCGAGATCGGCGGCATCTCGCTGCCGATCGCCCTCGGCCTGTTGATCATGATGTATCCGGTGCTGGCCAAGGTCCGCTACGACAAGCTCGACGCCGTCACCGGCGACAAGAAGCTCATGGTCTCGTCGCTGGTCATCAACTGGCTGGTCGGCCCGGCGGTGATGTTCGCCCTGGCCTGGATCTTCCTGCCGGACCTGCCCGAGTACCGCACCGGCCTGATCATCGTCGGGCTGGCCCGCTGTATCGCCATGGTCATCATCTGGAACGACCTCGCCTGCGGCGACCGCGAGGCCGCCGCCGTACTCGTGGCGCTGAACTCGGTCTTCCAAGTGCTGGCGTTCGGTCTGCTCGGCTGGTTCTACCTCGACCTGCTGCCCGGCTGGCTGAACCTCGGCAACGGGGAGCACCTCGACATCTCCATGGGGAAGATCGCCCTGAACGTCGTCATCTTCCTCGGCGTCCCGCTGCTGGCCGGGTTCCTCACCCGCCGCATCGGCGAACACAGGCTCGGCCGCGAGAAGTACGAGTCCGGCTTCCTGCCGAAGATCGGCCCGTGGGCGCTGTACGGCCTGCTCTTCACGATCGTCATCCTCTTCGCCCTGCAGGGGAGGACCATCACCTCGCAGCCGCTGGACGTGGCCCGCATCGCGCTTCCGCTGCTGGTGTACTTCGCGGTCATGTGGTTCGGCACGTTCGCCCTCGGCAAGGCCGTCGGCCTCGCGTACGACCGCACGGCGACCCTCGCCTTCACCGCCGCCGGCAACAACTTCGAGCTGGCCATCGCGGTCGCCATCGCCACCTTCGGAGTGACCTCCGGCCAGGCGCTGTCCGGCGTGGTCGGTCCGCTCATCGAGGTGCCGGTCCTGGTCGCGCTGGTCTACGTCTCCCTGGCCTGGCGGCGGAAGTTCACCGCCGGCCGGCAGCTGACGGCGGCACCGCAGGAGAGCTGACGCACGGAGTTACTTCAGCAGCGGACCGCTGCTGGAGCAGACCGCACCGGCACCGGGCGGGAATCGCCGCGGTCGGCGTCCGCGCCCGGTGCGGAGCCGCCGTCCGGCGCCCGGGGGCCGTCCGTCCCCGTACCGGCTCGCCCCGGTGCGGGAGGCGATCCTCGGCGTCAGGTGGCGGCTGCCGGTGCGGCGACCAGCAACTTGCCCATCGCGGCCAGTACGGACGGCTCGACGCGGTAGTAGACCCAGGTGCCGCGCCGCTCGGAGGTCAGCAGCCCGGCCTCCTTCAGTTTCTTCAGGTGGTGGGAGACGGTCGGCTGGGAGACGCCGACATCGGAGATGTCGCACACGCACGCCTCGCCGCCCTCGTGCGAAGCCACCGCCGAGAACAGCCGCAGCCGCACCGGGTCGCCCAGGGCCTTGAACATCCGCGCGGCCGTTTCGGCCTCCTCGGCGGTGAACGGGCGCTCGGTGAGCGGCGGGCAGCATGGCGCCACGGCCTCGCGAGCCTCGGGTTCCAGGAGCGGCAGCACCTTCGTATTCGACATGCGTCTATGTTGACATACGTCGAACCATGAGGTGGGTGCGTTTTGATTTGATGAATGTCTATGTTGACCCACATCGAAACAGGTGCCATGCTGGCAGCACAGGTCATCGACGAATGTCGAAGCAAAGGGGAACTTCCGTGACCGTGTCCATCAACAGCGTGCGCGCCACCGATCAGCTGCCCGTCGTGGTCATCGGAGCCGGCCCGGTCGGCCTGGCCGCCGCGGCCCACCTCGTCGAGCGCGGCCTTGAACCGCTGGTCCTGGAAGCCGGACCGTCGGCCGGCACCGCCGTGCGCGAGTGGGCGCACGTGCGGCTGTTCTCCGCCTGGTCGGAGGTCACCGACCCGGCCGCGGAGAAGCTGCTCGCCCCGAGCGGCTGGACTCGCCGGGACGGCTCCGTGTACCCGACCGGCGGCGACTGGGCCGAGCAGTACCTGCAGCCCCTCGCCGACGTCCTCGGCGACAAGGTCCGCTACGGGGCATCCGTGGTCGGCGTCGCCCGCGCCGGACGCGACCGCGTCGTCGACTCCGGCCGCGACGAACAGCCCTTCACCGTGCACATCCAGCAGGCCGACGGCCGCGAGGAACGGATCAGCGCCCGCGCGGTCATCGACGCCTCCGGCACCTGGTCCACCCCCGCCCCCATGGGTGCCGACGGCCTGCCCGCCCTCGGTGAGAAGGCCGCCGCCGGCCATATCTCCTACCGCGTCCCCGACCTGGGCGACCCGGCCGTACGCGCCCGGTACGCGGGCAAGCGCACCGCCGTGGTCGGCTCCGGCGCCTCCGCTTTCACCGCCCTCGCCCAGCTCGCCGACCTGGCCGGGGAGGAGCCGGGCACCCACGCGGTGTGGATCCTGCGCCGTGGCATCACCGGATCCACCTTCGGCGGCGGCGAGGACGACCAGCTGCCCGCCCGCGGCGCCCTGGGCCTGCGCGCCAAGGCAGCCGTCGAAGCCGGCCGGGCGAGCGCGGTCACGGGATTCCGTACACAGGCTGTGGAGCGGGACGGCGATCGGCTCGTCATCGTGGACGACAGCGGCCGCCGCCTGGACCCGGTCGACGAGGTCATCGTCCTGACCGGCTTCCGCCCGGACCTGACCTTCCTCTCCGAGATCCGCCTCGGCCTCGACGAACGTCTCCAGGCGCCGACCGCACTCGCCCCGCTCATCGACCCGAACGTCCACTCCTGCGGCACGGTCTACCCGCACGGCGTTAACGAGCTCTCCCACCCCGAACAGGGCGTCTACCTCGTGGGCATGAAGTCCTACGGCCGCGCACCGACGTTCCTCGCCATGACCGGCTACGAGCAGGTCCGCTCCGTCACCGCCGCCCTCGCCGGCGACCACGAGGCGGCCGAGCGCGTCGAGCTGACCCTGCCGGAGACCGGTGTGTGCGGTGGCGCCGGCCTGTTCGACGAGCCCGACGTCGCCCAGGACGGCGGCGGGTGCTGCGCGGTCCCAACCCCCTTGCAGATCGGCATCGGTGCCCCGGCCCCGACCGGCGGCTGCTGACGCCGCACCGCGAAGAAGCCGGCGGCAGTGCCGCCGTCGAGTCGCCGTCGGCTTCGGAGAAGGCGTGGCACCGGCGCCCTTCAGGACCGCGACGCCGGATGTTCCTCGACCACGGGTGTGAGTTCTCCGACTCGAAGCTGCCGCAGGGCGCGGTCGACCGTGATGCGTACGTGGTGTGCGTGCTGGAGCAACTGCCCCGCGCTGAACCGGCGGAGGTGTTCACCTCGCCGTCGAACCGGCGGGACGTGTTCGTCTCGCCGTCGAACCGGTGGGCGGACCCGCGCGCGGCTGCTGGACGGGCTGCGGTGGGAGGCGATGAAGGCGGACGTGCCGGCGGGCCTGTGCCGCTCCACCATCCTGTCCTGCAGGGTTGCCGGAGTGGCAAGGGTAATCGCGGTGGACGGTCGCTGCGCCGCATGCTCGATGCGTACCTGCGTCCACGCGCGAACCGAGGAGAAGCCCCCATGCAGCCCGAGCCGCCCGCCGCACTCCGCCACCGCACCGTCGAGGCCCCGGCCGGGCGCCTGCACCTGGTCGAGCAGGGCACCGGCCCGCTGGTCCTGCTCGTGCACGGCTTCCCCGAGTCCTGGTACTCCTGGCGCCGCCAGCTCCCGGCCCTCGCCGCGGCCGGCTACCGGGCGGTGGCGATCGACGTGCGCGGCTACGGCCGCTCCTCCAAGCCTGCGGCGATCGACGCCTACCGGATGCTGGACCTGGTGGAGGACAACGTCGCCCTGGTGCACGCCCTCGGCGAGGAGAACGCGGTGGTCGTCGGCCACGACTGGGGCTCCAGCATCGCCGCCACCTCCGCCCTGCTCCACCCCGAGGTCTTCCGGGCCGTCGCCCTGCTGAGCGTCCCGTACGCGCCACCCGGCGGCCCCCGCCCCACCGACATCTTCGGCCGGATCGGCGGCCCCGAGCAGGAGTTCTACGTCTCCTACTTCCAGGAGCCCGGCCGCGCCGAGACGGAGATCGAGCCTGACGTGCGGGGCTGGCTCGCGGGCTTCTACGCCGCTCTGTCCGCCGACACCATGCCCGCCCAGGGCGAGCCCGACCCGCACTTCGTCGCCCACGGCGGCCGGTTGCGTGACCGTTTCCCCGCAGGCATCCTCCCGGTCTGGCTGACCGAGGACGATCTCGACGTTTACGCCGGAGAGTTCGAGCGCACGGGTCTGACCGGCGCCCTCAACCGCTACCGCAACGCGGACCGCGACTGGGAAGATCTCGCCCCTCACCGCGGCGCCCCGATCAAGCAGCCGTCCCTGTTCATCGGCGGCGCCCTGGACGCCTCCACCACCTGGATGTCCGACGCTGTCGACGCCTTCCCCACCACCCTCCCCGGCCTGACCGCCTCCCACCTCGTGGAGGGCTGCGGCCACTGGATCCAGCAGGAACGCCCCGAGGAGATCAACCGTCTGCTGACCGGCTGGCTCAACACCCTCACGGGCTGAACCGCCAGGCGCGGCCGGGGGCTTCTGTACACGGAACAGTTCGGCCCGCGTACCCAAGCGCAGCGGCGACGGCCGGGTGCTGCGTGATTCGACGACCTGGCCCGCCAGACTGCCGAAACCTCAGGTCAGGGCCAGACGAGGCAATAGGGCTGATGCCCCGCCTCATGCAGCCGATGGCTGAAGTCCTGCCACTCGTGAAGCAGTTGGTAGACGTTGAACGCGTCCCGGGGGCCGCCGCGATCCGGGACCGTCGACCAGATGAAGGCTGCCGCGCCCACGGCTTCCTCGCCGACGCCACGCAGGGGATCGACGACCGTCATGGGGAGCTTGACCACCGCGTAGTCGGGGTGCAGGACGACCAGTTCGAGGGGTGGGACCTTGTGCAGGGGGACGCCCTCGATGCCCGTGAGGACCATCGCGGCCATGGTCTCCGGCTTGATCTTGGTGAACATGCCGTTCATGCCGAGCTCGTCCCCGCCGAGCTCCTCGGGGCGCATCGAGATCGGGACGCGGGCCGCGGTCGCCCCGTCGGGCGCGCCGAAGTACTTGTACGTCACCCCCACCCGACCACCATTCCTGCTCCCCGCTCGAAGATCGTCCACTCGGCGTTCAGTACGTCCGTCTAGCCGCTCCGGTTCAGTCGGCCGACCCTGCGTCTGACGTGTTTCCTGAGTGTCCTCCGCCTCGCGCCGGTGCCTTCCCCGCCGGGCACGTCGAGGACCCAGGTCATCGGTCCCCTCGCCCAGTCCGCCACCGCGATGCATATCTCCACCCGACTGCTTTTCTAGGACGCGTCGCCCCCGCCGCGCAACCCGATCATCGTGTCAGTGACCTCCCCCGCGGCCGCCCGCCGAAACGTGCGCTGAAAATACTGTCCGCAGGACCTTCGCAGCCTCTGACCACCCGGGGCCGTTGCGCCGTGTGTATCAGGGACCAGTCTCGCAGACGCCGGCGGCCCCGGGACCGGGTTGTCCCACGCCCCTCCAGCCCACCCCCCTGGCCTACCCTGAACAGGTCACTGGCACCCGGAGCCCGACAACGTCGGAGAAGGTCGGAGAAGTCGCAGGTCATGAGCGAACTCGCATTTCCGTATGAAGCACCGGCCTCGCAGGCTCTTTTCGACCGTGCGGCGGCCGTCACGCCCGGTGGCGTGAACTCACCGGTGCGGGCCTTCCGAGCCGTCGGCGGCACGCCGCGGTTCATGGTGTCCGGCACCGGCCCCTATCTGACCGACGCGGACGGACGGGAGTACGTGGACCTCGTGTGCTCCTGGGGGCCCATGATCCTGGGGCACGCGCACCCCGAGGTCATCGCGGCCGTGCAGGACGCCGTCGCCCGCGGTACGTCCTTCGGTACGCCCGGTGAGGGTGAGGTCGCGCTCGCCGAGGAGATGGTGGACCGGGTCGAACCGCTGGAGCAGGTGCGGCTGGTGTCCAGCGGGACCGAGGCGACCATGTCCGCGATCCGGCTGGCGCGCGGGTTCACTCGGCGCACCAAGGTGATCAAGTTCGCCGGGTGCTACCACGGGCACGTCGACTCGCTGCTCGCCGCGGCCGGCAGCGGCGTCGCCACCTTCGCGCTGCCCGACACCCCGGGCGTCACGGGCGCCCAGGCCGGCGACACGATCGTCCTGCCGTACAACGACCTCGACGCCGTGCGCCAGGCGTTCCGGGCCCACCCCGGCGAGATCGCCTGCGTGATCACCGAGGCCTCCCCGGGCAACATGGGCGTCGTGCCGCCGGCCGCGGGGTTCAACCAGGGCCTCAAGGACGTCTGCGCCGAGTACGGCGCCCTGTACATCTCCGACGAGGTCATGACCGGCTTCCGGACCAGCCGCGCCGGGTGGTTCGGGGTCGACGGCGTGGTCCCCGACCTCATGACGTTCGGCAAGGTCATGGGCGGCGGCTTCCCCGCGGCGGCCTTCGGCGGGCGGGCGGACGTGATGGCGCACCTGGCCCCGGCCGGGCCCGTCTACCAGGCCGGCACCCTCTCCGGGAACCCCGTCGCCACCGCCGCCGGGCTCGCCCAGCTGCGGCTTCTCGACGACGCCGCCTACGACAAGGTCGACGCCGTGTCGAAGGAGATCCAGGGACTCGTCACCGAGGCGCTGACCAAGGAGGGTGTGGCGCACCGGCTGCAGAACGCCTCCAACATGTTCTCGGTGTTCTTCACCGACCGGCCCGTGCGGAACTACGAGGACGCCAAGGCGCAGGAGTCCTTCCGCTTCACCGCGTTCTTCCACTCGCTGCTCGCGAACGGCGTCTACCTGCCGCCGTCGTCCTTCGAGTCCTGGTTCGTCTCCACCGCGCACGACGAACGGGCCGTGCAGCGGATCGCCGACGCCCTCCCCGCGGCGGCCCGAGCTGCTGCGGAGGCGACGGCATGAGCGACGTGACGAACAACGAGGCCGACAGCGACATCACCGTCGTCCACGTCATGCGGCACGGGGAGGTCGCCAACCCGGACGGCATCCTCTACGGGCGGCTGCCCGGCTACCACCTCTCCGACCTGGGCCGGCGGATGGCCGACCGGGTCGCCGAGCACCTGGCGCCGCGTGATGTGACGTACGTCGTCGCCTCCCCGCTGGAGCGTGCGCAGGAGACGGCCGAACCGATCGCCAAGGCGCACGGGCTGGACCTCGCGACCGACGAGCGGCTGATCGAGGCCGAGAACATCTTCCAGGGGAAGACGTTCGGCGTCGGGGACGGGGCGCTGCGCAAGCCGGGCAACTGGAAGCACCTGGTCAACCCGTTCCGGCCGTCCTGGGGCGAGCCGTACGTCGACCAGGTCGTGCGCATGATGGGCGCGCTGGGCGCGGCGAAGGACAAGGCCCGGGGACACGAGGCGGTCGTGGTCAGCCATCAGCTGCCCATCTGGATCGTCCGCTCGTACGTGGAGCGCCGCCGGCTCTGGCACGATCCGCGCAAGCGCCAGTGCACCCTCGCCTCCCTGACGACCTTCACGTACCGGGGCGACCGCATCGTCTCGGTCGGCTACACGGAACCGGCCCGCGACCTGGTCCCGGCCCACCTCCTCGCCGGCGCGAAGCCGGTCAGGGGTCAGGACAAGGCCTTCGGCGCGTAGGTGCGCCGGCCCGCGCACGGGGTGTTCGGCAGGCGTGTGAGCGCTTGCCGTTCGACCCCTTCTGCTCGCTTACGACTCCTTCGTTACGGAATCTGCGTATTTCAGCGGAACCTCCTCGTTCATCACGTCCTCTCACTGGGTGACCACCAGAGAACGTGACGAATCGGGGATGCAATGCGCCCTCTCTCCCGCAGGGGAATGCTCGGAATCGGCGCGGGTGCCGCGGCCGCCGTCTCGCTCGCCGGATGCGGCGGCCTCACCGGGTCGGACGGGTCCGGCCATGCCGATGGTTCCGCCGGCGACGCCCCGCGGGGCGGGTCGAAGCCGAAGTCCGCCGCCCGGCCGATCGGCGACGGCTCCACCGCTCACACCGGCAAGCAGCCCCACCAGCCCGCGAAGCCCGAGCCGTTGGAGCCGGGTCAGACCCCGCCGCAGTTCGTCGTGTTCTCCTGGGACGGTGCCGGCGAGGTCGGCAACGGGCTCTTCCCGCGCTTCCTGGACCTCGCCCAGGAGCACGGCGCGAGCATGACGTTCTTCCTGTCCGGGCTGTACCTGCTGCCCGAGTCGAAGAAGCGCCTGTACAACCCGCCGAACAACCCGCGCGGCGCCTCGGACATCGGCTACCTCACCGACGCGCACATCAAGGACACGCTGAAGAACGTCCGCCGCGCCTGGCTGGAGGGCCACGAGATCGGCACCCACTTCAACGGGCACTTCTGCGGCGAGTCCCACGGCTCGGTCAAGAACTGGACGCCCCGGCAGTGGCGCAGCGAGATCGACCAGGCGAAGTCCTTCGTGAAGGAGTGGCGCACCAACACCGGCTGGACCGACCTGCCGTCGCTGCCGTTCGACTACGACAAGGAACTCGTCGGCGGCCGTACGCCCTGCCTGCTCGGCCAGGACAACCTGCTGCCCACCGCCCGCGAGCTGGGCTGGCGCTACGACGCCTCCTCGCCCGGCGGCCTCCAGGTCTGGCCGCACAAGCGCCAGGGCATATGGGACCTGCCCCTGCAGCAGGTACCTTTCCCCGGGCGTGGCTTCGAGGTCCTGTCGATGGACTACAACATGCTCGCCAACCAGTCGCTCAACTCCACGAAGGCCCCGGCCCACAACTACCCGGGCTGGCGGCAGCAGTCGGCCCAGGCGTACATCCAGGGGTTCAAGCGGGCATACGAGACAAATCGGGCACCCTTCTTCATCGGCAACCACTTCGAGCAGTGGAACGGCGGCATCTACATGGACGCCGTCGAGGAGGCCTTCAAGCACATCGCGCGGGAGAAGGAGAAGGGCGCGGATGTGCGTCTCGTCTCCTTCCGGCAGTTCACCGACTGGCTGGACGTGCAGAAGCCCGAGGTGCTCGACAAGCTCCGCACGCTGGGGGTCGGTCAGCAGCCGTCCGGTGGCTGGAAGGAGTTCACGGGCAAGGCCTCCGCACCCGGCGGGAGTGCCTCGCGGAACGCCGCCTGAAATGCGGTTTTCCGCCCGCAAGGGGGGTGGGCGAAATCCCTGGAACGGGCATGCGAAACTTTTCACATGAGTGCCGCCAGCCGCGCCCCCCTGCGCTCGAACCGCACCCGCCGTGTCCGCCGGAACGCCGCGCTGACCGCCGGTCTCGCCGCGACCGCGCTGCTCCTCTCCGCGTGCGGCTCCGGCGGCACCTCCGGCGGGGGCGGCAACACCCACTTCGTCACCGGCACCGACGGCATCGCCACGGTCGCCGAGGGCGAGCGCACCCCGGCGCCCGACCTGTCCGGCAGGACCATCGCCGGCAAGACGCTCGACGTCGCCGACTACAAGGGCGAGGTCGTCGTCCTCAACGTGTGGGGATCCTGGTGCAACCCCTGCCGGGCCGAGGCCAAATACTTCGCGAAGGTCTCCAAGGAGTACGCCGGCAAGGGCGTGCAGTTCGTCGGCATCAACACCCGGGACACCTCCACCGGCGCGGCCCTCGCCTTCGAGAAGGACTGGGGCATCACCTACCCCAGCCTCTACGATCCGACCGGCAAGCTGCTGCTGCGCTTCGAGAAGGGCACGCTCAACCCGCAGGCGATCCCCTCCACGCTCATCCTCGACCGGGACGGGAAGATCGCGGCCCGCTCGCTGTCCGCGCTCAGCGAGGAACGGCTGCTGAAGATGCTCAAGCCGGTCGTCGCGGAGAAGTGACGTGAGCGCAGTCACCACGCTCGCCGCGGTCGCGGACCCCAACGGCACGGTGCTCAACGGCGCCCTGCTGGTGGCCCTGCCGATCGCGCTGCTCGGCGGTCTCGTCTCCTTCTTCTCGCCGTGCGTCCTGCCGCTGGTGCCCGGCTACCTCTCCTACGTCACCGGAGTCAGCGGCACCGACCTGGCGGAGGCCCGGCGGGGGCGGATGGTCGCCGGTGCCTCGCTGTTCGTCCTGGGCTTCACCGCGGTGTTCGTCTCCGGCGGGGCCCTCTTCGGGTACTTCGGCCAGACGCTCCAGGAGGAGCGGGGCGTGCTGACCAAGGTGCTGGGCGTCTTCATGATCCTCATGGGCGTCTTCTTCATGGGCCTGATGCCCTGGCTCACCCAGCGCGAGTTCCGTTTCCACAAGAAGCCGGCGACCGGCCTGGTGGGAGCCCCCGTGCTCGGCGCCCTCTTCGGCATCGGCTGGACGCCCTGCATCGGCCCGACGCTGTCCGCCGTGCAGACACTCGCCTTGCAGCAGGGAACCGCCGGTCGCGGGGCGATACTCACCTTCGCGTACTGTCTGGGCCTGGGCGTGCCCTTCGTGCTCGCCGCGGTCGCCTTCCGCAAGGCCCTCGGAGCCTTCGGCTGGATCAAGCGCCACTACGTCTGGGTGATGCGGGTCGGCGGCACCATGATGATCGTGACCGGTCTGCTGCTGCTGACCGGCGCGTGGGACCGCATCGTGCAGGAGATGCAGGTCTGGTCCGACGGCTTCACTGTGGGGATCTGATCGATGAGCAAGACCACCGCCTCCGACCCGGCCCCCTCCGCCGCCGAGGACCAGGACCTGGACGCCGCCGGCTCCCAGCTGTCCACCGCCCCCAAGGAGGAGGCGCCCGGCCTGCCCGCCCTGGGCGTCATCGGCTGGGCCCGCTGGTTCTGGCGCCAGCTCACCTCCATGCGGGTCGCGCTGCTGCTGCTCCTGCTTCTCTCCCTCGGCGCGATCCCCGGCTCGCTCATCCCGCAGTCCGGCCAGGACGAGACGAAGGTCGCCGACTTCCGCGAAGCGCACCCCACCCTCGGGGACGTCTACGACAAGCTCGGCATGTTCCACGTCTACAGCTCGGTGTGGTTCTCCGCGATCTACATCCTGCTGTTCGTCTCCCTCATCGGCTGCATCGTGCCCCGCACCTGGCAGTTCGTGGGCCAACTGCGCGGCCGCCCGGCGGGTGCGCCGAGGCGGCTGACCCGGCTGCCCGCCCACACCACCTGGCGCACCACGGCCGAACCCGAGCAGGTCCACGAGGCCGCCCTGGCCCTGCTGAAGAAGCGCCGCTTCCGCGCCCACCTCGCCGGTGACGCCGTCGCCGCGGAGAAGGGCTACCTGCGCGAGCTGGGCAACCTCGTCTTCCACGTCGCCCTCATCGTGATGCTGGTCGCCTTCGCCTGGGGCCAGCTGTACAAGTCCGAGGGCAACAAGCTGGTCGTCGAGGGCGACGGCTTCTCCAACACCCTCACCCAGTACGACGACTTCAAGTCCGGCAGCCTCTTCACCTCCGACGACCTGGTGCCCTTCAGCTTCAACCTGAAGAAGTTCACCGGCACCTACGAGCGCACCGGCCCGAACAGGGGCACCCCGCGCGTCTACCAGGCCGACCTCAGCTACAGCGCGGGCGCCTACGGCAAGGACGAGAACACCACCGTCGAGGTCAACCACCCGCTGGAGATCGGCGACTCCAAGGTCTACCTCGTCAGCCACGGCTACGCCCCGGTCATCACCGTCCGCGACGGCAAGGGCAACGTGGTCTACGACGACGCCGTGCCGCTGCTGCCGCTCGACGCCAACGTCACCTCCTCCGGTGTCGTCAAGGTCCTCGACGGCTACCGCAACCCCGAGGGCAAGAAGGAACAGCTCGGCTTCAACGCCTTCTTCGTGCCGACGTTCGGCGGCTCCGCCAGCGGCACGATGCTGTCGCAGTTCCCGGCCCTGGACAATCCGCTGCTCGCGCTGTCCGCCTACCACGGCGACCTGGGGGCCGACTCCGGCATCCCGCAGAGCGTGTACCAGATGGACAAGACCAACATGAAGGAGTTCAAGGACTCCAAGGGCAAGCTGTTCAAGAAGCTGCTGCGGCCCGGCGAGACCATGAAGCTCCCGAACGGCGCCGGTTCGGTCACCTTCGGCAAGGACATCAAGGAGTGGGCCGGCTTCCAGGTCGTACAGGAGCCCGGCGGCGGCTGGGCCCTCGCCGGGGCCCTCGCCGCGATCGGCGGTCTCGCCGCCTCCCTGTTCATCCAGCGCCGCCGTGTCTGGGTGCGCGCGGTCAAGGGCGCCGACGGCGTCACCGTCGTGGAGATGGCCGGCCTCGGCCGCAGCGAGTCCGCCAAGGTCCCCGAGGAGCTGGGGGACCTCGCCGGGATCCTCTACGAGCAGGCGCCGGGCGCGCCCGACCCTGACAACCCCGCAGATTCCCCCGACCCCGACCAGGAGCCGGGTACCGAAACTCCCGTACCTGCCGAAGGGGCTGAGAAGCAGTGACTCTCGCCGCCGCCACCAACGAAAACCTCGCGAACATCAGCAATGTGCTGATCTACTCCGCGATGGCCGTCTACACCCTTGCCTTCTTCGCCTACATCGCCGAATGGCTCTTCGGCAGCCGCAGCAAGGTCGCCCGGACCGCCGCCGCGCTCACCACCGGGCCGGAGGCGAAGAAGGCGCCCGCCGTGACGGTGAACCAGGCCGGCGGCACCGCTGTCCTGGAGCGGCCGAAGGTCACCGTGCGTGCCGCGTCCGGCCAGCGGGACGTGCCGGACGGGCCCGGGGCGCACGGCGGGGACGCGCAGGGCGACCTGTACGGCCGGATCGCCATCTCCCTCACCGTGCTCGCCTTCCTGGTCGAGCTGGGCGGCGTCATCACCCGCGCGGCCTCGGTGGAGCGGGCGCCGTGGGGCAACATGTACGAGTTCAACATCACGTTCTCCACGGTCGCGGTGGCGGTGTATCTCGGGCTGCTGGCGCTGAAGAAGAACGTGCGCTGGCTCGGCCTGTTCCTGATCACCTCCGTCCTGCTCGACCTGGGCCTGGCCGTCACGGTCCTCTACACCGCCAGCGACCAGCTGGTCCCGGCGCTGCACTCGTACTGGCTGTACATCCACGTCTCCACGGCGATCTTCTGCGGCGCGGTCTTCTACGTGGGCGCGGTCGGCACGATCCTGTACCTGTTCAAGGACTCCTACGAGAGCAAGCTGGCGAGCGGCGGCAGGCCCGGCACCTTCGCGACCTCGGTGCTGGAGCGGCTGCCCTCCTCCGCCTCCCTCGACAAGTTCTCCTACCGCGTCAACGCGGCCGTCTTCCCGCTGTGGACGTTCACGATCATCGCGGGCGCCATCTGGGCCGGTGACGCCTGGGGCCGCTACTGGGGCTGGGACCCGAAGGAGACCTGGTCCTTCATCACCTGGGTCGCCTACGCCTGCTACCTCCACGCCCGCGCCACCGCCGGCTGGAAGGGCCGCAAGGCCGCCTACCTGGCCCTGATCGCCTTCGGCTGCTGGCTGTTCAACTACTACGGCGTCAATATCTTCGTCTCGGGCAAGCATTCCTACGCCGGTGTGTAGCGCTCCACGCGGCAGCGGTCAGCACTGCCGGTGGGGGTGAACGCCCCACACCGGACGGCGCCACTTCTCAGTGGAGCGGATGGCATCCCGGTGGCGAGCGCTCCGGGAGGCGGTCGGGGACATCCGCCTCAGTCGCCGATGTCCTCGTTCCACAGTTCCGGGTGCTCGACGACGAAGTCCCGCATCAGTTCGATGCTCTCGGGGTCGTCCAACAGGACGATCTCCACGCCGTGTCGAGCCAGCCAGTCGTGCCCGCCCTGGAAGGTGGTCGCCTCGCCGATCACCATCCGTGAGATGCCGAACTGCCGGACCAGTCCGCAGCAGTACCAGCACGGCGACAGGGTGGTCACCATCGTCGTGCCCCGGTACGACCGCTGCCGTCCCGCCGCCCGGAAGGCCGCTGTCTCCGCGTGCGTCGCGGGGTCGTCGTCCTGGACGCGACGGTTGTGGCCGCGGCCGAGGAGGATGCCGTCGGGGCCGTACAACGCGGCGCCGATGGGGATACCGCCCTCGGCGAGGCCGGTGCGGGCCTCCTCGACGGCGGTGGCGAGCCATGCGCGGGCCTGTGCCTGGTCCATGACCTCATCCATGACCTGCCTGGGCCGCTCTGTAACCTGGCCCGGTCGTCGCCGCTGATCGACCTGGGCCCGGAGGGCGGTGCGGGCGGGGTCGGCTGGTGGCTAAGGGAGCGCCCAGATCTGAACCGATCCGTGTCTCCACACGTCTTCGTTGCGCATCCACTCAGCCGGAGCCGAGGCTCCAGAAGGAGGCGTACCGATGAAGGCGCCACTCCCGAGGGCGAGCAGCGGACCCGCCTGGGCGCTGTTGGCAGCGACGACCCTCGCCCCGCTGTCCGTGGGCTGCGCGTCGGTGTCGTCGCCGGACGACGGGGACGGCGCGCGGCCCGCGCCGTCCTGCGCGTACGTCGTCGAGTACGACGGCCGCCGTTACCTGGGCAGGGAGGAGACCGACGTACCCGTGGGGAAGTCGCTCGGTGGCGCCACCCGCCCGGCGTGCGACGACACACCCGGCGACGGTGACGACGGGGAGGGGCCGGTCCTGATGACCGCGTTCGCCGTGCGGGGGGTGGACCCGGTCGTCGCCGTCGCGGTGGCGGAGGACACCGGCCAGTACCGTCTCGTCGTCGCCGACAACGTCGAGGAACTCCCGCCCGAGCTGCGGAAGCTGACCGACCGCTCCTGACGCCCGTTCGGGCCTCAGCCTTCCCTCTCCAACACCGCGTAGTCGGCGAAACTGCGGCGGTAGCGCAGGTGCCGGGTCTCCTGGGTGTGCCTGCGCTGCCACTCCTCGACGTCGGCCGGGGCCGGGCGCGGACCCGAACTCGCCCCGCAGTCCTCCTCCTCTCCCGAGACGCAGTACGCCTGGTACTCCGGCAGGGCCGACGCGTCCTGCACGATCGAGTACGGGACGTACCGGAAGATCCGTCGCCCCGCCGGTTCCCCGGCGTGTTCCTTCCGCTGGTGCTGGCGCAGCAGCACGTTCGCGTCCGTCACGGCACTCCCGTTGAACACGGCCCGCGCCTTGTCCCGGCGGACGGCCAGCTCCTCACACACCGCGCACCCGGGCACGGGCACGGGGGGCCGGCTCGGGTCGGCCGAGAGCCCTTCCCTGGAACGGTCGTTGGCCGCGCGTACGCCCGCACTGAGCCGTTCCTCCAGCGTCGCCACCCGGATCCGCGCCGGGTCCGCCTGCCACTCCCGGCCGCCGCCGACCGGGCGCAGCATCACGTACGGGCCGGTTCTGTCCTGATACTCGCCGACCTTGCGCGTCGCGGGATCGAAGACGAGCGTTCCCGGTTCCATTCCCTGCACCTCCGTAACTCTGGGTGTATCGAGCGTTGCGCAGGGGAATAGGCCGGTTCAATGTCTGACGTGTGACACCGGTGCATTGTCACGGAGGGGGAAGCCGTGAGCCGACGGAACGGCGGGGAGTCGGGGGCGAGTACGGCCGCCGTGTTCGGGGAGGTGCTGCGGCACTTCCGCGAGGCGGCGCTGCTCACGCAGGAAAGCCTGGCGAGACAGATCCCGTGCGACCGCTCGCACGTGGCTCGGGTGGAGGCCGGTACGAGGGTTCCGCAGGACACGTTCGCGAAGGCATGTGACGAACTCCTGGGTACGGGTGGGGTGTTGGCGCGGCTGTGGAGCCGGATCGATTGGTATCCGCAGGTGGAGCATCCCGACTGGTTTCGGCGGCGGGCCGAGATGGACGAGGTGGCCGTCGCCCTGCGGGAGTACCAGGAGCGCGTGATTCCGGGGTTGTTGCAGACGGCGGACTACGCACGGTCGCTGTTCTCCCGGCTCGTAAGCGGTGAGGAGCTGGAAGAGCGGGTGCGGGCCCGACTGAGTCGCCAGCAACGCTTCCTGGCGGAGGGCGGCCCGCTGTACATCGTCGTCCTTGACGAAAGCTGCCTGCGCAATGTGGTCGGCAGTCCCGGCCTGATGCGGGACCAGTGCGAGCACCTGCTCAGCGTCGGTCGGCGGCCCAACATCCGCATCCAGGTCGCCCCCGCCGCCCGCCTCGGTCTGGTCCGCCCCAGCGGCTCCATGTCGCTGATCAAGCTGCCCGACGGGCATGAATGGGTCTACTCGGAATCCTTGGATCGCGGTCATTTCAACGACGATCCGGCCCTCTCCGCACGTCACAGCCAGACCTATGATGTGCTCAGGGCGGACGCTCTGTCAGCGCCCGAGTCCGCCGCTCTGATCAGCGACGTGATGGAGAGGTACGAGCATCGTGAACAAGCCCGAACTCAGCACGGCGGCGTGGATCAAGAGCACCTACAGCGACGCCAACGGCGGCAACTGCATAGAAGTAGCCCCCGGTTTCCCCGAAACCGTGCCCGTCCGCGACAGCAAGAACCCTGACGGTCCGATGCTGCTCGTGGGCCGGTCCGCCTGGTCGGCGTTCACAGCCGCTCTTTGAGCACTATTCGTCGCGCTTGCGCTCGTCCGGGTCCGGGTCCTTGTCCTGATCGAGGGACTTCAGAAACTCGGGGTTGTCGTCGGGCGCCACCCACTGCCGGGGCCGGCCCGCCGCAGGCGTCCGCTTCTTGCCGGCGATCAGCCAGGAGATCGAGCCGACGAGCGGAAACAGCAGCACGAGGATCGCCCACAGCGGCTTGGGCATGTGGCGGATGTCGTCGTCCTTGGTGCTGATGCAGTCGATGAACGCGTACACGCTCAGCACCAACGGCACGAGGAACATCAGTACCCGGAGCATGCGTGGCCTCTCAGCGAAAGCGGTGGGCGGTTCCGGCCCAGGGTAGCGGCTCGGGGATACTGGACCCCATGGCTTACGACGATCTTCGCTCCCTGCTCAGGGCGCTGGAGCGCGAGGGCGACCTCAAGCGCATCAAGGCCGAGGTGGACCCGTACCTGGAGGTCGGGGAGATCGTCGACCGGGTGCAGAAGGCGGGCGGCCCGGCGCTGCTCTTCGAGAACGTGCGCGGGTCGAGCATGCCGCTGGCGATGAACGTGTACGGCACGGACCGGCGGCTGTTGAAGGCGCTGGGGCTGAAGTCGTACGGCGAGATCTCGGAGAAGATCGGCGGACTGCTGAAGCCCGAGCTGCCGCACGGCTTCGTCGGCGTGCGCGAGGCCTTCGGCAAGCTCGGCGCGATGGCGCACGTACCGCCGAAGAAGGTGAAGGACGGCCCCGTCCAGGAGGTCGTCCTCACCGGGGACGACGTGGACCTCGACCAGCTGCCCGCCCTCTTCACCTGGCCGAAGGACGGCGGCTCCTTCTTCAACCTGGGGCTCACCCACACCAAGGACCCGGTCAGCGGCGTCCGCAACCTCGGTCTGTACCGCCTCCAGCGCCACGACAAGCGCACGATCGGCATGCACTGGCAGATCCACAAGGACAGCCGGAACCACTACCAGGTGGCGGCCCGGCGCGGCGAGCGGCTGCCCGTGGCGATCGCCTTCGGGTGCCCGCCGGCGGTGACGTACGCCTCCACCGCGCCGCTGCCCGGGGACATCGACGAGTACCTGTTCGCCGGGTTCCTCGCGGGCAAGCGGATCGAGATGGTCGACTGCAAGACGGTGCCGCTCCAGGTCCCGGCGCAGGCGGAGGTCGTGATCGAGGGCTGGCTGGAGCCGGGCGAGATGCTGCCCGAGGGCCCCTTCGGCGACCACACCGGCTTCTACACGCCGCAAGAGCCGTTCCCCGCGCTGAAGATCGACTGCGTGACGATGCGGAAGCGGCCGCTGCTCCAGTCGATCGTCGTGGGCCGCCCTCCGACGGAGGACGGGCCCCTGGGCCGGGCGACGGAACGCTTCTTCCTGCCGCTGCTGAAGATCATCGTGCCGGACATCGTGGACTACCACCTGCCGGAGGCGGGCGGCTTCCACAACTGCGCGATCGTCTCGATCGACAAGAAGTACCCGAAGCACGCGCAGAAGGTCATGCATGCCATCTGGGGCGCGCACATGATGTCGCTGACCAAGCTGATCGTGGTCGTCGACTCCGACTGCGACGTCCACGATCTGCACGAGGTCGCCTGGCGGGCGCTCGGCAACACCGACTACGCCCGGGACCTCAGCATCGTCGAGGGTCCCGTCGACCATCTCGACCACGCCTCCTACCAGCAGTTCTGGGGCGGCAAAGCCGGTATCGACGCGACGAAGAAGTGGCCCGAGGAGGGCTACACGCGCGACGGCGGCTGGCCCGACATGGTGGAGTCCGATCCGAAGACGGCGGCGACGGTGGACCGCCGCTGGAAGGAGTACGGGCTGTGACCTCCGCATCCGCCGCGATCCCGCAGCCGGGACGCACCAAGGCGTTTCTCCGCCTGGTGATGATCGAGCACTCGGTCTTCGCGCTGCCCTTCGCCTACATCGCCGCCCTCACCGCGATGTACCAGTGGGACAAGAACATCCACTGGGGCCGGCTGCTGCTGGTCACCGTCTGCATGGTCGGCCTGCGCACCTTCGCGATGGCGGTCAACCGGATCATCGACCGGGAGATCGACGCGCGGAACCCGCGTACCGCGCACCGCGAACTGGTCACCGGCGCGATGTCGGTGAAGCACGCCTGGACGGGCGCGCTGATCGCGCTCGTCGTCTTCCTCGGCGCGGCGGCCCTGCTCAACCCGCTCTGCCTGGCCCTGGCCCCCATCGCCGTGATCCCGATGGTGGTCTACCCGTACGGCAAGCGGTTCACGAACTTCCCGCAGGCCATCCTGGGTCTCGCCCAGGCGATGGGCCCGGTCGGCGGCTGGCTGGCGATCTCGGGCTCATGGTCCTGGGACGCGGTCCTCCTCGGCCTCGCCGTCGGCATATGGATCGGCGGCTTCGACCTGATCTACGCCTGCCAGGACGTCGAGACCGACCGCGAGATCGGCGTCATGTCCGTCCCGGCCCGCTTCGGCATCCCGGCGGCGATCTGGGGCGCCCGGGTCTGTCACACCCTCACGACGGCCCTGTTCGTCTGGTACGCCCTCGCCACCGAGGCGGGCGCCTTCTTCTGGCTGGGCCTGCTGATCGTCGCCGGAGCGTTCCTGTACGAGCACTCGATCGTCCGCCCCCACGACCTGTCCCGCGTGAACAGGGCGTTCTTCAGCGTCAACGGCTTCATCGGGATCGCCCTGTTCCTGTGTGCGCTGCTGGACCTGGTGGCGCGCGGCCTCACCGTGTGAGCACGGGCGAGGCGTCCGGGCGGCGGCGGAAGACGAACGCCGCCGCCATGCCCGCCAGCAGCCCCAGCAGGTGACCCTGCCAGCTGACGCCTGCCTGTGTGGGGGCCAGGCCGGCCAGGATCGTGCCGCCCCAGATCGCGGCGATCAGGATGCCCGCCAGGACACCGAGCGGGCGGCGCTCGACGAAGCCCGTGATCAGGAGGAAGCCGAAGAGGCCGAAGATCAGGCCGGAGGCGCCCGCCGTGTTGGTGTGGGCCGGGGATATGAGCCACACCCCCAGGCCGTCGACGAGGATGATCAGCGCGCAGACCAGGAGGAAGCGGCGCAGACCCGTGAGCGCGGCCAGGAAGCCGAGGACCAGCAGCGGCACGGTGTTCGCGGCCAGGTGGGCGAAGCCGAAGTGGAGGAAGGCCGCCGGGACGACGTCGACCAGCTCGGACGGGATGCGTGGGGTGATGCCCAGGCCGTCCAGCGCGTGGCCGCTGACCACGTCCACCACTTCCAGCAGCCACAACAGCGCCACCCAGGCCAGCATCAGCTTGCCCGCGGCCAGCGCACGACCGCGCTTGGACCATCCGGCTTCCACACCCGACATGGCGACCCCCGGTGCTCGCTCGTCCCCTTCGTGCAACGGACGGGCCCCCTTGGCCGGTTCCCACCTGCCGACGCCGGATAGGCTCGGTGTTGTGAACCCAGTCAAGCCAGGCGAGATGCCGCGTACGCCTTGGATCGTAGGGGTGTCCGGGGCCTCCGGCACCCCGTATGCCGCTGCCGTGCTGCGGGCCCTCCTCGCCGCCGGCGAGAGCGTCGACCTCGTGGTGTCCCGGGCCTCCCGGCTCACCCTCCTGGACGAGACCGGGATCTCTTTCCGGGACGCCCACTGGCAGGACGACCTGCGGGAATGGCTGTCCCGGGGTGCCGACGGCAAGCCGGACACCTTCTCCGTCGACCTCGGCGCGGTACGGCACTGGAGCGCCGGCGACCTGGCCGCCGGACCCTCCTCGGGGTCGTACCCCACCAAGGGCATGCTCATCGTGCCCGCCTCGACGGCGAGCGTGGCCGGGGTCGCCCTCGGGTTGTCGAAGGACCTGTTGCAGCGGGCGGCGAGCGTGACCCTGAAGGAGCGGCGCAAGCTCGTCGTGGCCGTACGGGAGACCCCGCTGAACGGCCAGACCCTGCGGCACCTGGTCACCCTCGACGACGCGGGCGCGACGGTCGTACCGGCCTCACCCGCCTTCTACGCGGGCGCGACGCACATCCAGGACCTGGTGGACTTCGTCGCCGGGCGCGTACTCGACGCGGCGGGCGTGCCGCACGGGCTCTACCGCCGTTGGCAAGGTGAGCTCGGCGGCAAAGCACACCGCGCCGGCTGAGCACACCCGAACCTCATCGGACTCAAACAACTCCAGCGGAAGGCTTCGATCGCAATGGACGCGGTGGACAGGCAGCTCATCCAGGCCCTGAGGGAGAACGGCCGGGCCTCCTACGCGGAGCTGGGACGCCTCGTCGGACTGTCGGGACCCAGTGTCACCGACCGCATCAACCGGCTGGAGGCGGCCGGGGTCATCACCGGCTACCGGGCCACCGTCGACGCCGCCTCGCTCGGCCTCGGCGTCACCGCCCTCATCGGCATCTCCCTCTCCGACGCCACGGACCACGAGGACGTGGCGCAGCGGCTGCGGGACCTCTCGGAGATCGAGGACTGCTGGTTCATCGCGGGCGACGACTCGTACATGCTCAAGGTGCGGGCGGCGGACGTGGACGGCCTGGAGAAGATCATCCGCCGGCTCAGCGGCACGAAGGGCGTCTCCCGGACCCGTACGACCATCGTGCTCTCCACGAAGTGGGAGAACCGGGTCGGGGAACTGCCCGAAGAGGAGTAGGCCCGAAGGGCCGTCGGGGGCACCTCCCGCCCGAAGGGCGGGGGCGTACCGTTGGCACGTCGTCGTAGAAAGGTGTGGGCATGGATCTCGGGCTCAAGCGCGAGCTGGAGGAGAAGGTCAGGGCGGGCGTTCGCCTGACCCGTGAGGACGGCATCGCGCTGTACGAGTCGGACGACCTGGCCTGGCTGGGCGGCCTCGCGCACGAGGTGCGCACCCGCAAGAACGGCGACGTCGTGCACTTCAACGTCAACCGTCATCTCAACATGACCAACGTGTGCACGGCCTCCTGCGCGTACTGCTCCTTCCAGCGCAAGCCGGGGGAGAAGGACGCGTACACGATGCGCATCGAGGAGGCCGTCAAGCTCGCGAAGGCGATGGAGTCGGAGAACCTCACCGAGCTGCACATCGTCAACGGGCTGCACCCGAACCTGCCGTGGCGGTACTACCCGCGGTCGCTGCGCGAGCTGAAGGCCGCGCTGCCGGACGTCTCGCTGAAGGCCTTCACGGCCACGGAGATCCACCACTTCGAGACGATCTCCGGGATGAGCGCGAGCGAGATCCTCGACGAGCTGATCGACGCGGGGCTGGAGTCGCTGACCGGTGGTGGCGCCGAGATCTTCGACTGGGAGGTCCGGCAGCACATCGTGGACCACCGGACCCACTGGGAGGACTGGTCCCGGATCCACCGGCTCGCGCACGAGAAGGGTCTGAAGACCCCCTGCACGATGCTGTACGGGCACATCGAGGAGCCCCGGCACCGCGTGGATCACGTGCTGCGGCTGCGTGAACTGCAGGACGAGACCGGGGGGTTCCAGGTCTTCATCCCGCTGCGGTACCAGCACGACTTCGTGGACATGCAGGACGGCAAGGTGCGCAATCGGCTTCAGGCGCGGACGCAGATGGCGACCGGGGCCGAGGCGCTGAAGACGTTCGCCGTGTCGCGGCTGCTGTTCGACAACGTGCCGCACGTCAAGGTCTTCTGGGTCATGCACGGGGTGCAGACCGCGCAGCTCGCGCTGCAGCACGGTGCGGATGACATGGACGGGTCCGTCGTCGAGTACAAGATCACGCATGACGCGGACAACTACGGGACGCCGAACAAGCTGACGCGTGAGGATCTGCTCGACCTGATCCGGGACGCCGGGTTCCGGCCCGTCGAGCGGAACACGCGGTACGAGATCATCCGGGAGTACGACGGGCCCGACCCGGAGCGGCGCGAGTCGCCGCAGCCGATGCGGGTGTGATCGTTCTCGGGTGCGGGGCGTGAGGGCTCGTCGCGCCCCGCGGCGGAGCCGCATGTCGACGGCGTTCCGCGCCCCTGGGCGGGGTACCCGGAGGGCATGGTCGGGATCGAGGCGCCTGAGGACGCCTACACGGCGGAACCCTTTGTTCCCGAGCGCGGTGGGCTTCCCGCTCTGCGGCGGGCCGCCGGCGCCTGCCGGGGCTGCCCCCTGCATCGGGACGCCACCCAGACCGTGTTCGGGGCCGGCAGCAAGGACGCCCGGGTCATGCTCGTGGGGGAGCAGCCCGGGGACCAGGAGGACCGGCAGGGGAAGCCGTTCGTCGGGCCGGCCGGGAAGCTGCTCGACCGGGCCTTGGAGGAGGCGGGCATCGACCCCTTTGAGGCCTACGTCACCAACGCCGTCAAGCACTTCAAGTTCACGCAGGCCGAGCCCCGGAAGCGGCGGATTCACAAGGCGCCGAACCTGCGGGAGATGACCGCGTGCGGGCCCTGGCTGGCCGCGGAGCTGGCGGTGGTGGAGCCGGAGCTGATCGTCGTGCTGGGGGCCACGGCCGGGAAGGCACTGCTCGGGTCCTCGTTCCGGGTCACGCAGGTGCGCGGCACCGTGCTGGAGGAGGAGATCCACGGGCGGCCCGAGCGGCTGGTGCCGACCGTGCATCCGTCGGCGGTGCTGCGGGCGGACGACCGGGAGGCGGCGTACCAAGGGCTGCTGTCGGATCTGAAAGTGGCAGCGCGGGCGTTGTCGTAATAATTACAATCCCTCTATGCCCCTTACCTTCACGCTCGATCCCGCCGTCACCCCTGAGCTGCGTGACGGCATCCTCGACCTGTGGGCCGATGTCTCCAACGCCGGGGGAGCCGTCGGGTACGTGCCGCCGGTGACGCCGGAGGAGATCCGGCCCGCGCTGGTGCAGCACTTCGCGGCGATGGCGGACGGGCGGGTCAGGCTGCTCGCGGGGCACGACGAGGAGGGGCGGGTCGCGGCGACCGCCTTCCTCACCTTCAACACGCACCACCTGATGACGCACTGGCTGTGGCTGTACACGGTGATGGTGCATCCGCGTCACCAGGGGAAGGGCTACGGCCGCGAGCTGCTGGCCGCCGCCGCGGACGCGGCCCGGGGCGTCGACGGGATCGAGGCGATCCGGCTGACCTGCCGGGGCGGTCTCGGACTGGAGCGCTTCTACGAGTCCTGCGGCTACAAGGAGGTCGGCCGCATCCCCGGCGGGATCCGGCTGGCGCCCGGCGACGACCGGGACGACGTCATCATGCTGCTCCCCCTCGGCTGACCCCCCTGGCAAGATCGGCCGCCCGGCGTGCTTCACTGGACGGTGCCCCTTTGGGTGCGTTCTGGCCGTTCGAACCGGAAGAGTGGATTGAGATGCTCCGCTACACGCTGATGCGCCTCGGAATCTTCGTGGGCTGCCTCGTGGTCGTCTGGGGCCTCGTCTACTCCGGCCTCGCCCCGCGCGGCCTCGGCGCCTCCAACGGTCTGTGGATCGTGACGCTCGCCCTGCTGATCTCCGCGCCGATCAGCTTCGTCGTGCTGCGCAAGGAGCGGGACCGGGCGTCCATTCAGGTCGCGCAGCGGGTCGACCGGATGAAGGCCAACCTGGACGCCAACCGCAGCCAGGAGGACGTGGCCGACGACGCCGCTCGTGCCCAGGGGCAGACCTCGTAAGGTCCCCGTCACCGGCGTGCAGCGCCCCGTTTCCGCACATGTGCGGAAACGGGGCGCTTTGCCTTGTGTGGGTGTGTGTGCGTCATCACCTATCAAAGTCAGGCTTTGGGGTCCCCAAAGCTCAGGTGTTAAGGTCCATGTATGAAGTCAGCAGTCGCGCCCCCTTCGCCCCTGAGCGTTCCGCTCGTGGCGCGGCTGCACGTGGATCTCTGTCGGTGCGCGTCCGCTTTCTGTCGTCCCTGACGTAACGCAACCCCCGTCGTCTCCCACGTCAGTCCCGCGTCCCCCAACGGAGTCGGTCCGTGTTTTCACACAGGCACTACAAGCTGCCCTTCTGGGCTCAGATAATCGTCGGTCTCGTCCTGGGTGTGCTGCTCGGCTGGCTCGCCCGCGATCAGGACCTGTCCTGGCTGGTCACGACCCTGGAGAAGGTCGGCGACATCTTCATCGGCCTGCTGAAGCTGGCCGTCGCCCCGCTCGTCTTCTTCGCGATCCTGGTCTCGATCACCAACCTGCGGAAGGTCAACAACGCGGCCCGCCTGGCCTCGCGCACCCTCCTGTGGTTCATGGTCACCTCGCTGATCGCGGTCAGCATCGGCCTGGTCATCGGCCTGCTCACCAACCCGGGCGCCGGCACCGGCCTGACCCCCAAGGACGGCGCGAAGCCCGAGGACACCGGCTCCTGGATCGACTTCCTGACCGGCATCGTGCCGACGGACGTCATCAGGCCGTTCACCGAGCTGAACGTCCTGCAGATCGTCTTCATGGCCGCCGTCGCCGGTATCGCCGCCCTCCAGCTCGGTGAGAAGGCCCAGCCGATCCTCACCCTCAGCGAGTCCGTCCTCAGCCTGCTCCAGAAGGCGCTGTGGTGGGTCATCCGGCTCGCCCCGATCGGCACCATCGGCCTCATCGGCAACGCCATCGCCACCTACGGCTGGGACCTGATCGGCAAGTACGCGACGTTCACCGCCGACATCTACGTCGGTTGCCTCATCGTGCTGTTCGGCGTCTACCCGACGCTGCTCGCGACCGTCGCCAAGGTCAACCCGATCCAGTTCTTCAAGGGCGCCTGGCCCGCGATCCAGCTGGCCTTCGTCTCCCGCTCGTCCGTGGGCACCATGCCGCTGACGCAGAAGGTCACCGAGCGGCTCGGCGTGCCGAAGGAGTACGCGTCCTTCGCGGTGCCGTTCGGCGCGACGACCAAGATGGACGGCTGCGCCGCGATCTACCCGGCCATCGCCGCGATCTTCGTCGCCCAGATCTTCGACATCCAGCTGGGCGTCGGCGACTACCTGCTGATCGCGTTCGTCTCGGTGGTCGGCTCCGCCGCCACGGCCGGTCTCACCGGCGCGACGGTCATGCTGACCCTGACCCTGTCCACCCTCGGCCTGCCGATGGAGGGCGTGGGCCTGCTCCTCGCGATCGACCCGATCCTCGACATGATCCGCACCGCGACCAACGTCGCCGGCCAAGCGCTGATCCCGGTCCTGGTCTCCGCCCGCGAGAACCTGCTCGACCGCACGGCCTACGCCACGGCCGACGGCTCCTCCCTGAACGAGCCGAGCGACGAGCCGCGCGACAGCGCCGAGCGGGTTCCCGCCACCGCCTGACGTGCTGGTCGCCTGACGCGTCGACGGCCCCCTGGACGGTCCTGTGCCGGTTTCCCGGCCGAGTGCCGTCCAGGGGGACCGTACGCTTGAGCGCTATGGGTGCCGTGAAGACCAAGCGGATGCCGCGTGCGGTCCGTGAGCAGCAGATGCTGGACGCCGCCGTGCAGATCTTCGGCCGGCGGGGCTACATGGCCGCGTCCATGGACGAGATAGCCGAACTCGCGGGCGTCTCCAAGCCGTTGGTCTACCTGTACCTGAACTCGAAGGAAGACCTCTTCACCGCCTGCATCCGCCGGGAGGCCAAGGCCCTCGTCGGGGCGGTACGGGCCGGCGTCCGGCGTGATCTGCCCGCCGACCGGCAACTGTGGGAGGGGCTCGGCGCGTTCTTCGCGCACACCGCTGAGAACCCTGACGCCTGGTCGGTCCTGCACCTCCAGGCCCGTACGCACGGCGAGCCGTTCGCCGCCGAGGTCACCGCGATGCGCGAGGAGATCGTCGCGTTCGTGACGCAACTGATCCTCGCCGCGGCACGCGAGGCGCACCGGGACCCCCACCTGCCGGAACGCGAGGTCGCCGGCCTCGCCGAGGCCCTGGTCGGCGCCGCCGAGTCGCTCGCGGCCTGGGCCAACGCCACCTCGGGCATCACCGCCCGCCAGGCCGCGGCCACGATGATGAACTTCGCCTGGGCCGGGCTCGGCGACCTCATGGCGGGGCGGCCCTGGTCACCCCCGGAAGAGCAGGCGGGCGCTCACGCCGGGTAGACGCCCCCCGTCACGTGGATCCGGTCCTCCCGGCCGCGCAGCTCGAACCGGCCGTCCTGCGCCGCGTACGTCACCGTCCCGGGCAGCAGGACCGGCGCCTTGAACTCCGCCCGCACGTGGCAGGAGTCCGGCGTGCCGTGCGCGGCGAGGCAGCGGGCCACGGTCCACATGCCGTGGGTGATCGCCCGGGGGAAGCCGAACAGCCGGGCGGCCAGCGGGTGGAGGTGGATCGGGTTGCGGTCCCCGGAAGCGGCCCCGTAGCGCCGCCCGACATCCCCGGCGAGTCGCCATTCGGCCACCGCCGGCAGTGGCTTGCGCACCTCCTCGCGCGCGGGCCCGGCCGATCGCCGCGTGAGATGGCGGGCGAGGTAGGTGCTCGTCGACTCCCACACCAGGTGCCCCTCGCCGCGTACCTCCGTGACGACGACCGCCTCCGTGCCGCGCCGGTGCGGGGTCAGCCCCTCGACGTGCACGCAGAGGTCGTACCGGCCGGTCGCCGGCATCGAACCGTGCCGCGTGACCGCGATCGACGTGTGGACGAGGCCGAGCAGCGGCAGCGGGAAGTCCCGCTCGCTCATCAGTCGCACGGCCAGGGGGAATCCCAGTACGTGCGGATACGTCAGCGGCAGCGCGTCCTCCCCGGTCGGGAACCCGCAGACCCGCTCGTACGCCGCCAGCCGCGCTAGATCGACGCGCAGGCCGGGCAGGACGAGCCGGGTGCGTGGGAACTCCGCGTCGGGGGAGGGCCGTTTGAAGGGGGACAGCAGGGCACCTCGGGCCAGCAGCGGGGCGAGGGAGGGGGACCTGGTGAGGACGAGAGCGGCGGCGTCGCCCATCACGCCCCCAGCAGGCTCTGGCCGCAGACGCGGACGACCTGGCCGTTGACCGCGCCCGACGCCGGGTGCGCGAGCCAGGCCGTGGTCTCGGCGACGTCGACCGGAAGACCGCCCTGGGCGAGGGAGTTCATCCGGCGGCCCGCCTCGCGGATGAGCAGCGGGACGGCGGCCGTCATCTTCGTCTCGATGAAGCCCGGCGCGACCGCGTTGACCGTCAGGCCGTGTTCGGCGAGCGCGCGCGGTGCGAGGGAGCGGACCATGCCGACGATGCCTGCCTTGCTCGCCCCGTAGTTGGTCTGGCCGCCGTTGCCGGCGAGACCCGCGATCGAGGCCGTCGCCACGATCGAGCCGCCGCGCCTGAGCGTCCCGGCCTTCAGCAGGGCGTCCGTCGTGCGCAGCACACTCGCCAAGTTCACTTCCAGCACGGAGATCCAGCGCTCGGCGGGCATGTTCACCAGCCGCCGGTCCCGGGTGATGCCCGCGTTGTGGATCAGCAGGTCCAGGCCGTCCGGGAGGGCGTCGGCGATCCGGGCGCCCGCGTCGGCGGCCGTGATGTCGAGCAGCAGGGCGGTGCCGCCGAGCCGCTCGGCGACGCGCCGGGCGTCCTGCTCGGCCTGCGGCACATCGAGGACGACGACCCGGGCCCCGTCCCGCGCGAGCGTCTCGGCGACGGCCTCGCCGATGCCGCGGGCGGCGCCGGTGACCAGGGCGGTGCGGCCGGTGAGGGGGCGAATCCAGTCGACGGGAGCGGTGGTCTCCCGGGGTGTGTCCTGGGGTGCCCCCACGTCGATCACCTGCCCGCTCACGTACGCCGACTTCGGCGACAGCAGGAACCGGAGCGTGGACTCGGCGGCCCGGGCGTCCGTGAGCCGGACCAGGTTCACGGTCCTGCCCCGGCCGATCTCCTTGCCGAGCGAGCGCGTGAAGCCCTCCAGGGCCTGCTGGGCCGCGGCCTGGTGGTGGTCGGCGGGATCGAGCGGCGCGCCGAGCACGACCACACGGCCTCCCCCGCTCCCGGCCGCGCTCGAGCGGGAGGTACCCCCAGCGGCGACCGACCGAACGACGGGACGCAGGGCCGCGTGCACCTCGGCCAGTCCCTCGACGTCCCGCACTCCGGTCGCGTCCAGGACGACGGCCGCCGCCCGGTCGGAGTCGGCCGGGCCGATCCCCGTACGGGCGAGGACCGGCGCCAGATCGAGGGCGGAGCTGCCGGCGGTGAGATGACGCAGGCCGCCGTCCAGGGCGGGGTGTTCGGGGGACCAGCGGGTCAGCGCCGCGGGCTGCGGCAGACCGAGCCGGCGGGTGAGGAAACGGCCGGGCGCGGTGCCGGTGAAGCGCAGATATCGGTCGGCCATTCCAACTCCCGGTTCCCGACGACGGCCCTGAAGGCGCACTCATGCTTACTCTGGAGTAAGGTTACCGTAGGTAATGGTATGTCACGGACGAGGAGCGGGTCGAGATGAGCCCCCAGCAGCTGTCGCCGTCGGTGCGGCGCGTCGCGATCGTCGGCGGAGCGCGCATCCCCTTCGCCCGCTCCGACGGCCCCTACGCCACCGCCTCCAACCAGCAGATGCTCACCGCCGCCCTCGACGGCCTCGTCGAGCGGTACGGACTCCACGAGCCCGGCGCGGTCGGCGAGTTCGTCGCCGGCGCGGTCCTCAAGCACAGCCGCGACTTCAACCTCGCCCGCGAGACCGTCCTCGGCTCGAAGCTCCACCCGCGCACTCCCGCCTACGACATCCAGCAGGCCTGCGGCACCGGACTCCAGGCCGTCATCGCCGCCGCCAACAAGATCGCCCTCGGCCAGACCGACTCGGCGATCGCGGGCGGCGCGGACACCGCGAGCGACGCGCCCCTCGGCGTCAACGACTCGCTGCGCCGCATCCTGCTGCAGGCCCGCCGGGCGAAGTCGCTGAGCGGGCGCGTGAAGGCCCTGGCGAAGGTGCGCCCCGGCCACCTCGTCCCCGACATCCCGCGCAACGCCGAGCCGCGCACCGGCCTGTCCATGGGCGAACACGCCGCCGTCACCGCCCGCGCCTGGGGCATCGCCCGCCAGGCGCAGGACGAACTGGCCGCGACCAGCCACCAGCGGCTGGCGGCGGCGTACGAACGCGGCTTCTTCCAGGACCTGGTGATCCCCTTCCGCGGCCTCGCCCGCGACCAGAACCTGCGTCCCGGCTCGACCGTGGAGAAACTCGCCTCGCTGAAGCCGGTGTTCGGCCTCGGCCACCCCGACCCGACCATGACGGCCGGGAACTCGACCCCGCTGACGGACGGCGCGGCGACTTTGCTGCTGGCGAGCGAGGAATGGGCCCGCGAGCGCGGCCTGGAGCCGCTGGCGTACCTCACCTCGTACGAGACGGCGGCCGTCGACTTCGTCGGCGGCGATGTCGCCGGCGGCGAGGACGGACTGCTCATGGCACCCGCGTACGCGGTCCCGCGCATGCTGGAGCGGGCCGGACTCGGCCTGGACGACTTCGACCTCGTCGAGATCCACGAGGCGTTCGCCTCCCAGGTGCTGGCGACGCTCGCGGCCTGGGAGAAGCGCGGCCTCGGCACGGTGGACCGCGCCCGGCTGAACGTCGCGGGCTCCTCCCTCGCCACCGGGCATCCCTTCGCCGCCACCGGCGCCCGGATCGTGGCCACCCTGGCCAAGCTGCTCGCCGAACGGGACGCCCCCGCCCGCGGGTTGATCTCCGTGTGCGCGGCCGGCGGGCAGGGGGTGACGGCCGTCCTGGAGCGCTCCTGAGGGCCGGTGCCCTACCGAACCTGAACGACCCTCACGTAACCCCCGAGAATGCACAGGCCTGGCTCCGGACCACCCCCGAACCCGCACAGATGCGCCACGTGAGCGCCGTACGATCCCGTTCCTACCGTCAGTAACCCCTTTCTGGGGGTTCCGCCGGTTGAGCGCCTCGGCGTGCGAGGCACGTACTCATGCAGCAAGCAGTTCTCCGCTGCACGCCCCAGGAGCCGCCCGTGTCCACTGCGTATCCCTCCTCCGCCCACGGTGACGTGTACGGAGGGCCGGTGCTGGTCGAGCCCGAGGTACGGCGACTGGACGGGGCGGTGCGGGAGGCCTCCGTACCGCCGCTGGCCCCGCCGTGGACACACGGGTCGCTCGCCGACCTGCCCTTCGACAACGCGAGCGCGAGCCCGGGGGCCGTGGCACTCAGCCGCAAGGACGCCGACGGGCACTGGAGCGACGTCACGGCGGCCGAGTTCGCCGGCCAGGTCATGGCCGTGGCGAAGGGGCTGATCGCCGAGGGCCTCATGCCGGGCGACCGCGTCGCGGTGATGGCCCGCACGATCTACGAGTGGACCGTCCTGGACTTCGCGGCCTGGGCGGCCGGCCTGGTCACCGTCCCCATCTACCCCACCTCCTCCGTCTTCCAGGCCCGCTGGATCCTGCAGGACTCGGGCGCGGTCGCCCTGGTCACCGAGACCGCCGCGCAGGCCGCCGCCCTCGGCCCCGAGCGCGAACGCCTGCCCGACCTCCGGCACCTGTGGATCGTCGAGAAGGGCCACGTGAACCGTCTCGCCGAAGCCGGGGCGCAGCTGACCGACCAGGAGGTCGAGGTGCGGCGCGGCATGCTCGGCCCCGACACCCTCGCCACCCTCATCTACACCTCGGGCACCACGGGCCGCCCCAAGGGCTGTGCGCTCACCCACGGCAATTTCTTCGCCGAGGTCGACAACGCGATCGAACTCCTCTACCCCGTCTTCCGGGCCAAGACCGACGAAGAGGCATCCGTCCTGCTGTTCCTGCCCATGTCCCACGTCTTCGGCCGCATGGTGGCGGTCGCCTGCGTCCGGGCCCGCGTCCGGCTGGGCCACGCGCCGAGCATCAAGGCGGAGCACCTGCTGCCGGACCTGGCGAGCTTCCGGCCGACCTGTCTGCTGGCCATCCCGTACATGCTGGAGAAGGTCTTCAACTCGGCCCGCGCCAAAGCCGAGTCGGCCGGCCGGGTCTCGTCGTTCGACCGCGCCGTGGCGGTGGCGCAGCGCTACGGCGAGGCGGTGGAGGCCCGCCAGACGGGCACCGGCCCCGGCCCCACCCGCGCCCTCAAGACCGCCCGGGCTTTCTACGACCCGCTGGTCTACCGCCGCATCCGCAACGCCATGGGCGGCAGGGTCCGCTACGCCATCTGCGGCGGCTCACCGCTCGGCCGCCGCCTCGCCGCGTTCTACGCCGGCGCCGGTATCGAGATCTTCGAGGGCTACGGCCTGACGGAGACCACGGGCGCCTCCACCGTCACCCCGCCCCTGAAACCCCGCCTGGGCACGGTCGGCTGGCCCCTGCCCGGCACCCGCGTCCGCATCGCCGCCGACGGCGAGATCCTCGTCGCCGGCGACCACGTCCTGCGCGGCTACTGGGACCCCCATGCCGGTGGTGTCGTCCCCGCAGCACCCGATGGCTGGCTCGCCACCGGCGACATCGGCGAACTGGACGACGAGGGCTACCTCACGATCACCGGCCGCAAGAAGGAACTCCTGATCACCGCGGGCGGCAAGTCCGTCGCCCCGGCCCCCCTGGAGAACTGGCTGCGCTCCCACCCTCTGATCTCCCAGTGCCTCGTCCTGGGCGACGGCCGCCCCTACGTCTCCGCCCTGATCACACTCGACCCGGCCGGCATCACCCACTGGCGCCAGATGAACGGCAAACACCCCGTACCGCCCGCACTCCTCGTCGACGACGAGGAACTGCGCGCCGTCCTGCAACGCGCGGTCGACGAGGCGAACAAGATGGTCTCCCGCCCCGAGTCCATCCGCCGCTTCGTGATCCTCCCCCAGGACTTCACCGAGGAGGCGGGCCACCTGACCCCGTCGATGAAGCTCCGCCGCGAGGTCGTCCTGCGCACGTACGCGGCGGAGGTGGAGAGCCTGTACACGCGGTGAGGCACCTTCGCGAGGTCTTCACACGTGGTTATTGACGGCGTAAGGCGTCTGCCCGTTGGCTTTCGACCACCTCGTCACGATGCTCCCCCCTCGGAAGGCACCACCAGTGAAAGCGAGTAACACCCGCCGGACCGCTGTGCGCCCCGCCGCCATGGCCCTGGCGATCTCCGTATCGGCCCTGTCCCTCACCGCCTGCGGCGACGGCGGAAGCGACGACGCCGCCGCGAAGAAGGGCAACGACATCACGGTGGGCCTGCTGCTGCCCGACCGGGACACGGCACGCTTCGAGAAGTTCGACTACCCGCTGATCAAGCGGGAGGTCGCCTCCCTCACGGAGAACAAGGGCAAGGTCCGCTACGCCAACGCCGAGGCCGACGTCTCCAGACAGAGCCGGCAGTTCCAGCAGATGATCGCCGACAAGGTGGACGTCATCCTCGTCGACGCGCTGAACTCCAAGACCATCGCCAAGGACGTGCAGAAGGCCAAGGACGCCGGCATCCCGGTCGTCGCCTACGACCGGCTCGCCGAGGGGCCGATCGACGCGTACGTCTCCCACGACAACGAACTCGTCGGCCAGGTGCAGGGCCGCGCGATCATCGGCGAACTCGGCAAGAAGGCCAAGGACAGCAAGGTCGTCATGATGAACGGCGACCCGGCCGACCCGAACACCGCACGCTTCAAGGAGGGCGCGCTCGGCGAACTCCAGGGCCAGGTCGACATCGTCGAGCAGTACGACACCAAGGAGTGGAAGCCCGCGATCGCCAAGGCGAACATGGAGAAGGCGATCAAGGCCGTCGGGCTGAGCGACATCGCCGCCGTCTACTCCGCCAACGACGGCATGGCGGGTGCTGTCATCGAGGCGCTGAAGGAGGCCGGCGCCACCAAGATCCCGCCCGTGACCGGGCAGGACGCCAACCTCGACGCCGTACAGCGGATCGTGTCCGGCGAGCAGTACATGACCGTGTACAAGTCCTTCCTGCTGGAGGCGACGAACGCCGCGAAGATCGCGGTCGCCAAGGTCCAGGGCCGCTCGATCGAGTTCGCCGCGCTGACCCGCGATACGGTCGACAGCCCGACCCAGAAGGGCATCCCGGCGATGTTGGTCCCGGTGGTCGCCCTCACCAAGGACAACATCAAGGACACGGTGATCACGGACGGCGTGTACACGGTGAAGGACATCTGTACCGCCCGGTACCAGGCGGACTGCCAGGCCATCGGGCTCGAGTAGCGGGCGCGCGGCGGGTGTCGCACGGGTCTTGACCTCCCAAGACCCCTGCGCGGCGTTCCCCGTCCTCTGTCGCGTTCGCGTCAGCCGGAGCGGCCATGCCCCCTGGTGCGACCTCCGCAGCGACTGCCGGAATTCCTACTCCGATGGCTTGCGGGCCACCAGGGACGCCTGGGAAACCGGCTCGCCGAGTTCCTCGTCCGGCGCTCGTACCGTCGTGGCGCGGACGGTGAAGCCGGCGGTGCCCAGCAGGGCGGCGACACGCTCCGGCCGGCGCCGGAGGAAGTCCAGGGCCACCGGGTGGCCGAAGGCCTCCTCGTAGCGACGGGGTTCGTCACCGCACTGGAAGCCGAGGAGCAGATGACCGCCGGGGCGCAGGACGCGGTGGAAACCGGCGAAGAGGGCGGGCAGGTGCTCCTCGGGCGTGTGGATGATCGAGTACCAGGCCACGACACCGTCGAGCGAGCCGTCCGGCAGATCCAGGTCCAGCATGGAGCCCTGCTCGAACCGCAGGTCCGGGTTCTCACGGCGGGCGATCGCGACCATCGACTCCGACAGGTCCAGGCCGAACACCGACAGCCCCCGCGACGCCAGGTACGCCGTCACCCGCCCGGGTCCACATCCCAGGTCGGCGACCGTCCCACCCTCGCCGACCAGCTCCGCGAACCCGTTCAGCAGCCACCGGTCCAAGGGCGTGGCGCCGAGATAATCCCGGAAGTGGACGGCGTAGTCCTCGGCCACGGTGTTGTAGAAGGTACGGGTCTCGATCACGAAGCCGGCATCACCCATGCCGGGAGACCCTACTATCCGACGCCTCGCCCCGCGGCCCTCGCGGACCGGCCCCGGATCGCGGGCCCCGACCAGCCCCCGGGGCCGTGCCCTCGGCTCTCAGGAGCCGGGCCGTCCGTGTCCCCGGTCGGACCGGTGGTGTACCACTGTTCTCCTGATCGTTCCGCATCCGCTCATCGTCCGCCGGGCAGAATTCGCCGGGAATTCGCCGGACGGAAGGGGCCGGAAAGGGCAGGAGCCCCGTCGCCTTGCGGCGCGGGGCTCCTTGGGTACTGCTATCAGACCGGCGTGACGTTCTCAGCCTGCGGGCCCTTCGGACCCTGCGTGACGTCGAAAGACACCTGCTGGTTCTCCTCGAGGGACCGGAATCCGGTCGCATTGATCGCGGAGTAGTGGACGAAGACGTCGGGGCCGCCGCCCTCCTGGGCGATGAAACCAAAGCCCTTTTCGGCGTTGAACCACTTAACGGTTCCGGTAGCCATAAGCCCTCCTTGGGCCCAAAAGGGTTGCCCTGCTCCAGAACCAGCAAGTGTGAAGATGAATTCCGCACAAGTGCCTATGTCTGAGAATGACGAGAGCCCGCGGTCACATGCTCCGCAGGCTCTGTACTGCAAGGGAAACCAAACTGCAACTTGCGACGAGCCTAGCACGCGGGCCGCGGAATGCAATAGGGGTCAAGATCACGTCACCCGAATGTTTGAACGTCACCGGCCGACTGGCCGAGAACACGTGATCGCCCGGTCACCCGCCCAGGCCACACCCGGAAGGGGGAGCCGCCCGGCGCCCCGGCTCGGCTCGAGCGGAGCCCGCGCGCCGGGGCGTACGCCATGAGGGCTAGCCTCACGATGTGGACAATCCTCGCACCCGGCCGCGCGTCGGCCACATCCAGTTCCTGAACTGTCTGCCCCTTTACTGGGGGCTCGCGAGAACGGGCACGCTCCTCGACTTCGAGCTCACCAAGGACACCCCTGAGAAGCTCAGCGAGAAGCTGGTGCAGGGCGATCTCGACATCGGTCCCGTCACCCTGGTCGAGTTCCTCAAGCACGCCGACGACCTGGTCGCGTTCCCGGACATCGCCGTCGGCTGCGACGGCCCGGTGATGTCCTGCGTGATCGTCTCGCAGGTCCCGCTGGACCAGCTGGACGGCGCCCGCGTCGCCCTCGGGTCGACCTCCCGCACCTCCGTCCGCCTCGCCCAGCTGCTCCTCGCCGAGCGCTACGGCGTCCAGCCGGACTACTACACCTGCCCGCCGGACCTCAGCCTGATGATGCAGGAGGCCGAGGCCGCCGTCCTCATCGGCGACGCGGCGCTGCGCGCGAACATGCTCGACGGTCCGCGCTTCGGCCTGGACGTGCACGACCTCGGCGCACTGTGGAAGGAGTGGACGGGCCTGCCGTTCGTCTTCGCGGTCTGGGCGGCGCGCCGCGACTACGCGGAGCGCGAGCCGGCCATCACGCGCAAGGTGCACGAGGCGTTCCTCGACTCCCGCAACCTCTCCCTGGAGGAGGTCGGCAAGGTCGCCGAGCAGGCCGCCCGCTGGGAGGCCTTCGACGAGGAGACCCTCGCCCGCTACTTCACCACCCTCGACTTCCGCTTCGGCGCCCCGCAGCTGGAAGCGGTCGCCGAGTTCGCGCGCCGGGTCGGCCCGACGACCGGCTTCCCGGCCGACGTGAAGGTGGACCTGCTCCGGCCGTGAGCCGGGCGGCGCTCCCCGGCGACTCCTCGGCGGCCCTGCTCTAACGAGGTCGTCCACGAGGGAACCGGAACTGACTCTGCCGGACGGCGAGTTGCGGGACCTGACGGCAGCCTGCCCGGCCACGTGGGCGGCCCCCCACGGAGCCGGCCCGGCGGCCGGCTCCCGAGGGCCGGGTTCGGCAGCCCCTCGCTGGCGGTGCCGGACGCCGGTACGGGCGTGGCCGGGGCCGGGGGCTGTGCCCCACCGCCACCGAACGGGCCGGAGGTCTACTCGACTTGCAGGTGTGTGACGTCTGACACCGGGCACGTGCGTGACGGGGGATGAGATCCGGTCAGGAACCGCTGATCCTGAACATTCGACGGATCTGCACACCGTTCACCGCGTGGTCGGTCGGACACCCGGTCAGGAGCGGGGCACGGCCCCTGGTGTCCGCCGCGCGGTGCGTTCCCGTACCGCAAAGCGGCGGAAAGCGTGAAGAGGGTGGAGGGGCCGGTTACCGAATGGCCACACTCATGCATTCGGTCACCGAAGTCCCCCGCATATCCACAACGACTGACTGGCCGCTTCTTTTCCCCACGTGCTTTGATCAGTCGCGCTCGAGCACCTCGCAAATATGAAACGAAGGGAACCGCCACCCATGGCCTTCACCCCGCAGATCCAGACCGCCCAGATGTCCGACGCCGAGCTGGACGCCATCGCCGGCGGCCAGGCGGGCGGCGCTGCCGCGGGTGCCGGGGCCGCAGCCGGGCTCTACGTCGAGACCACGGCCGCCGGCCTCACCACCGGCGTCGGCACCGGAGCGGGCCTCGCCGTCTCGCCCGCGGGCGTCGCGGCGGACCTGCACCTCAACGCCGCCGTCGCTTCCTGACGCAACGCGGAGAAGGCCCCGGATCTCCGATCCGGGGCCTTCTCGTGTCTCGGGCAGGGTCGGCAGGGGAGGTGGCGCGAAGGGGAATCGGCTTGAGCGCGCGGGAAGTTGGCCGTGTGAAGCCGAGAGCGAAGCCTTAGGGTTTGGGGCAAGTGGGACGCTGACAGGGCTCGTCCGCGTCACCGCAGGTCCACACACGACGCCGGGGAATTGCGCCATGCCGCGACAGTGCACCTCACACTCGTCTGGCTCGACGGGAAGAAGGACAGGGCGGCGCGGAGCGCCGGGTGGTGTCGCGTGGCCCGACTCCGTTCTCACCGGGCGCAACGCGCCCCCCGAGCAGACGGCTTGGGCTCCGAATCTCGCCCTGCTGGCGGTCCAGCCGTCCGCCGCGGACGCCGTCGAACCGGCCGTGGGATGAGCACCGCCCTCCTGGCCGCCGTCGCCGCGCTCTGGGGCGCGGCGGCGGGCGCGTTGCTGCCGCGTGCGGCCTACCGGTTCTCGGCGCCCTCGGGGGAGCCGTGGCGGGAGCAGTGCCCCGGCGGGCATGCCGTCAGGGGCTGGCTGGGGCGGGCCTCGTGTCCGCGGTGCGAGGGGGCCGGGTACGGTCCGTCCACGGCACCCCTGATGTTCGCCACCGCCCTCGTCTGCGCGGCCCTCGCCGGTGCCACCGGTACCCGCCCCGAGGTGGGCGTCTGGCTGCTTCTCGCCCCCGTCGGCATCCTGCTCACGGTCGTCGACTTCCGCGTGCGCCGGCTCCCCGACCCGCTCACCCTCCCCTTCGCCGCTGCCGCCCTGGCCCTGCTGGGTGTCACCGCCCTGGCCCCCGAGCACACGGGGGAGTGGACCACCGCACTGCTCGGCTCTCTGGCCCTGGGCGGCGGCTACTTCGTCCTCTTCCTCGTCAACCCCGCGGGCATGGGCTTCGGCGACGTCAAACTCGCCCTGGGGGCCGGCGCCGTCCTCGGCTGGTACGACTGGCCGACAGTCATGCTCGGCACCTTCGCCGGCTTCCTCCTGGGCGCCCTGTACGGCGGCGCCCTCGTGGTCATGCGCCGAGCCGACCGCAAAACGGCCATCCCCTTCGGCCCGTTCCTGATCACCGGGGCGTTTCTCGGGCTTCTCGTGGGCGCGTACACGGCCTGACACCGCGTCAGCCGCCGCTTCGGCCCGCCCGCAGCGGTTCATCAGTTGACGCGGACGCGGTAGGCGACCTACCACACCACGTACAAGGGGAGAAGAGACGCCGAGCGGCCGGGTCCACCCGGGCAGCAGGCAGGGGGCGATGAACCGGGCGGGGTGGAACCCCCTGGGCGCGAACCCATACTCCTCCTGCGGGCGGACGTCCAGGATCCTTCCCAATTGTCATGATGCTGATCATGACAACCGCATCCCCGCACCCCGACCCGCACCCGACCCCGAACCTCCCCCCGTACCCGAACCTCCCCTCGTACCCGACTCCGCACCCGCCCCCGTACCCCACCCCGCACTCCACCGGTCTCCCCTACCACCGCCTGGACCGAGCGACGGGGCACCACCGCTGGTGGCGGCCCGTGACGGGCACCCTGTTGCTTCTCGGCGGCTACTTCGTGCTCGTCATGGTGCTGTTCGTCGGTTCCTACGCGCTCGGCACGGCGGCCGGACTGCCGGAAGCGCCCGACGGCGGTGCCGATTTAGGGCTCCTGGGCAATACGGCGATGGAACTGGCGTCCATCGCGACAGCTCTGCCCCTCGTGCTGCTGCTCGTGCTGTGGCCGGGCCGCAGACCCGTCGGCACCGTGTCGTCGGTCACCGGGCGGTTGCGGGCCGGCTGGCTGGGCCGGTGTCTGCTGGCCGCAGTGCCGCCCATCGCCCTGCTGATGGTGACGGCCTTCTTCCTGCCGGGGTCCGAGGGGTCCGACGTCTGGGTGGGCTGGCGTTCCTTCCTCGTCTCCCTGGCCGTGCTCGTCGTCCTCGTCCCGCTGCAGGCCGCGGCCGAGGAGTACGTCTTCCGGGGCTGGTTGACCCAGGCGGTCGGGGCCTTCGTGCGGTCGCCGTGGTTCGCGGTGCTCCCGCAGGCGGTGCTGTTCGCCGCCGCCCACGGCTGGGGCACCCGGTGGGGCTTCACGGGTCTGTTGCTGTCCGGTCTGGTGGGTGGATGGCTGACGATCCGCACGGGCGGGCTGGAAGCGGCCATAGCCCTGCACGTCCTGAACAACCTGCTGGCCTTCGGCGCCTCCGCCGCGGTGGTCGGCGGGCTGTCGTCCGACGAGACCGCGGCCGACGCGCCGTGGCAGCTGGCCCTCGCGGCCATGACCACGGAACTGCTCTACGCCGCGATCGTGCTGTGGCTCGCCCGGCGGCACCGGCCGCAGCGCCTCTCGGCGCCGAGCACCCCGCACGCGCCGTTGCACGGCCCGGCCCGTACGGCCTGACGTCCGGCCCGGCGAACCCCTGGCGTACGCTGGGCTGGTCCGTCCACAACCCTTACGAAAGGGACGCCCGGTGACCGAGAAGGCCGACCTTCAGCCCATCCTCGACCGTGCAGCCGCCGGTGGACGGATCACCCCGGACGAGGCACTCGTGCTGTACCGGGACGCCCCGCTGCACGCGCTGGGCGCTGCCGCCGACACCGTACGCCGCCGCCGCTACGCGGGCACCGAGCACATCGCGACGTACATCATCGAGCGCAACATCAACTACACGAACGTCTGCGTCACGGCATGCCGCTTCTGCGCGTTCTACGCCGCGCCCAAGGACACCGCCAAGGGCTGGACGCGCGACCTGGACGACATCCTGCGCCGGTGCGCCGAAACGGTCGAGCTGGGCGGCACCCAGATCATGTTCCAGGGCGGGCACCACCCGGACTACGGCGTCGAGTACTACGAGAAGCACTTCGCGGCGATCAAGAAGGAGTTCCCGGAGCTGGTCATCCACAGCCTGGGGGCGTCCGAGGTCGAGCACATGGCCCGGATCTCCAAGGTGTCCGTCGAGGAGGCCATCCAGCGCATCCACGCCGCCGGGCTCGACTCCTTCGCCGGTGCCGGTGCCGAGCTGCTGCCCGAGCGGCCCCGCAAGGCCATCGCCCCGCTGAAGGAGTCGGGCGAGCGCTGGCTGGAGATCATGGAGATCGCGCACGACCTGGGCGTCGAATCCACCTCCACCATGCTCATGGGCACCGGCGAGACCAACGCCGAGCGCATCGAGCACCTGCGGATGATCCGGGACGTCCAGGACCGCACGGGCGGCTTCCGCGCCTTCATCCCGTACACCTACCAGCCCGAGAACAACCACCTGAAGGGCCGGACGCAGGCCACGCTCTTCGAGTACCTGCGGATGATCGCCGTCGCGCGGCTGTTCATGGACAACATCGCCCACATCCAGGGCTCGTGGCTGACCACGGGCAAGGAGGTCGGGCAGCTCTCCCTGCACTACGGCGCCGACGACCTCGGTTCGATCATGCTGGAGGAGAACGTGGTGTCGTCGGCCGGTGCCAAGCACCGGTCCAACCGGATGGAGATCATCGACCTCATCCGGAAGGCCGGCCGGGTGCCCGCGCAGCGGTCGACCACGTACGAGCACCTCGTCGTCCACGACGACCCGGCGAACGACCCCGTCGACGACCGCGTGGTCTCCCACATCTCCTCCACGGCCATCGAGGGCGGCACGGCTCACCCCGAGCTGAAGCTGCTGGCGCCCAACTGACCCGACCGTGCTGACGATTCATGCCGCCCCGCTGGTCCTGCCGGCGGACGCGGAACCCGTCGTGGACGGAGCCGTCGTGGTGGACGGCGACCGGATCACGGCCGCCGGGCCGTACGAGGAGGTCGCCGCAGGGGCGTCCGGCGCACGCGTGCGGCGCTGGCCGGGCGTGCTCACACCGGGCCTGCGCCAGTGGCACCCGTTGTGGCTGCTGCGCCACTGCTACCACCCCGACCCGCGCGAAGCCGACGAGCTGGGCGATCAACCCCTGTGGGGCGAGCGGCTGGCCGCCCTCGGCGATCTCGGCGAGACCCGCTGGTCGGGCAGCGTACGGCGTGGGGTGCAGCGGATGCTGCGGTACGGCACGACGGCAGTCGCCTCTCCCGGCGCCCGCTTCCGCGATCCGCTGGTGGCCACGGCCGTCGCCCGGTCAGGGCTGACCGTCGTGGGAACCACGCGGGCCCCGGGCGTCCTGCTCGGCGAGCGGCCCGACCTCGACCCGTTCGCCGAGGGGTACGACCTCCAGGGCACTGTCCACGGCCCGCTGGCCGTCGGAGGCCGGGCCGACCTGGCCGTGTTCGACGTACCCGACGAGACGGCCCTGCGCGAGCGCGGCGCGGCGACCTGTGTGGCGACCGTGCTGGCCGGCCGGCTGGTGTACCGGGCCCGCTGACCCGGGCTCAGCCCGCGAACGCCTCTTTGAAGATGTCGCCGTCGTACGACGAGCCGTAGTTCATCGTCATGAGGTTGACGGTGGAGACCTGCACGCCGTTGTCGTCGGCGGAGCCGAGCAGCGCGCCACGCCGTTTCCGTCCAGGCCCGAGGGCATCACCGGGAGCGTGAAGCGAGACGGCACGGGGGGCGTCGCCGTGGGAGCCGCGTCGCCCCGCCCGGAGCATCCCGCGGTGGCGAGGGCGAGCAGGCAGCCCAGCCCGAGCGTGAACGTCTCACATGAACAGGGGCACCCAGGGCGAGTTCCGCGGGGATACCTGAGAACTGCCAGAGGAAGGACGGCTTCGGTTGTTTCTCATGGGCCTCTCACATGAAAAACCATTGAGCCCGTAAAGGCGCCCTATGTCCGAGGAATGCGTTCCGAGCCTGCCATCGAAAACCGCCCCGTTCGCGGTCGCCGTCGCAAACGCGGCAACGAATCCGCCGAAGGGCCGGTGCCCGCTTTCGAGGCGTACCTGCCGTGGGAGAGCCAGTGGTTCATGTTCGGCGTGGGCTGGGTGCTGATCGCGGCGTTCGTGCTGCTGTGCCGGTGGGTGGAGGACGTGGCCGCACGGAAGAAGCCGCGGCTCCCGCCCGGCGGGGGCCCTGCAAGAATGGGCCCGTGACCCGCGCATCCCTGGACAAGCAGCCGCACGAAGTCGCCTCGATGTTCGACGACGTGGCGGAACGGTACGACCTGACCAACGACGTGCTGTCCCTCGGCCAGGACCGGCGATGGCGCAAGGAGGTCGCCAAGGCCGTCGACGCACGCCCCGCGCAGAAGGTCCTGGACCTGGCGGCGGGCACGGGCACCTCCTCGCTGCCCTTCGCCCGCACCGGCGCCTACGTCGTACCGTGCGACTTCTCCCAGGGCATGCTCAAGGTCGGCAAGCAGCGGCAGCCCTGGCTGCCCTACACCGCCGGCGACGCGACGCGGCTCCCCTTCAAGGACGACACCTTCGACGCCGTCACCATCTCCTTCGGGCTGCGCAACGTGCAGGACACGGGCGCGGCGCTGCGGGAGATGCACCGGGTGACCCGGCCCGGCGGGCGGATCGTGATCTGCGAGTTCTCGCACCCGACCTGGGCGCCGTTCCGCACCGTCTACACCGAGTACCTGATGCGCGCCCTGCCGCCGGTCGCCCGGGCCGTCTCCTCCAACCCCGACGCCTACGTCTATCTCGCCGAGTCCATCCGCGCCTGGCCCGACCAGCCCGCGCTCGCGGAGCTGCTGGGCGAGGCGGGCTGGTCGCGGGTGGCCTGGCGCAACCTGAGCGGCGGGATCGTGGCTCTGCACCGGGGCTTCAAGAAGAGCTGATCGCCTGCCGGGGGCCGAGGACCGTGGACGGGTCGCCCGGCTCGTCCAGTTCCCGCCTCAGTCCTCCCCGGGGCGGACACGGGGTGCGCGGTTCGTGCACGCCCCCGCCGCCCTCGCCCGGCCCGAAGTCGAACCACACGTAGACCGGCGAGTCCCGCGGCACCTCGGCACCGGGCTGCGGGTACTGGCGTACGACGTAGTCGACGACGACGCGAGGGAAGTCCGGCCGGTCCGGCGCGTTGAGCGACAGGCCCCGCGCCCGGGCCGTCTCGCGCGCGTCCACGGCCATCAGGCCGACCAGACGCGGTACGCGCACTTCGGGTGTCTTGCGGGATATGTGCACAGATGTCACCCCCAGCGGTACGGGAAGGGTAACTCCCGCCCCGCACCGGCCGGAAGCGCCAAGTGCCTTTCCGTGACAGTCGATCACTGTCCGTCACCCGCCACCCGGCGTTCTCCTGCCCCTCGTGTCTGTCGTCGCCCTCGGGGTGTGCCGGCCCGCTCAGGCCGCTCGGAGGTCCAGCCGGTAGCAGTGCCCCGCCCGCTTCGACGCCGGCGTCGTGAACGTCTCGGCGAGGCGCATCCCCAGCCGCTGTGTCACCGCGATGGACCGGATGTTGCGGGAGTCGACCATGGCCACCACGCCCGGTACGCCCGCCGCACGCATCCGCTCCAGCGTCTGCCGCGCGGCGGCGGTGACGTAACCCCTGCCCCAGTACTCCCGGCCCAGCCGCCAGCCGATCTCGATCTCGCCCGCCGGGCCCCACTCCCGCTCCCACGGCTGCGCGCCGGTGAAGCCGATGACCTGGCCGGACTCGTCGAGCACGGTCCACAGGCAGAAGCCGAGTTCGGCGTCGTGCCGGCGCTGGCGGGCGGTGAGCTCCTCGTAGACCGAGAGTTCCGCGGGCCTGCCGCCCTGGAACTCCATGACGTCCGGGTCGTCGAAGATCCGGTGCCAGACGAACGCGTCCTCGTGGGTGGGGACGCGAAGGCGTACGGCGGGGAGAGCTCGGTCCACGGGGCAGCCCTTCAGTCGGGTGATGGATGACGCTGCATAGACTGCCCATGTCCCGTGCCGGTCGGCACATCAATTCCGAACTTGGGGAGATCCCGCAGTGAGTGTCGTGACCGAGCCGCTCTCCGAGAACACCGCCGATGTGATCGTCGTGGGCGCGGGGCCGGCCGGCTCCACGACCGCCTACCACCTCGCCAAGGCGGGACTCGACGTCCTCCTGCTGGAGAAGACCGAGTTCCCCCGCGAGAAGGTCTGCGGCGACGGCCTCACCCCGCGTGCCGTCAAGCAACTGGTGGCGATGGGCATCGACATCTCGCAGGAGGCCGGCTGGCTGCGCAACAAGGGTCTGCGCATCATCGGCGGCGGGGTGCGGCTCCAGCTCGACTGGCCGGATCTCGCCTCCTTCCCCGACTACGGCCTCGTCCGCAAGCGCGACGACTTCGACGAGCAGCTCGCCCGGCAGGCGCAGAAGGCGGGCGCCCGGCTGTTCGAGCGCTGCAACGTGGGCGCGCCGATCCTGGACGACCGTACGGGCCGGATCACCGGCGTGCACGCCAAGCTCGGTGAAGAGAAGCGCGAGGTCACCTTCCACGCCCCGCTCGTCGTGGCCGCGGACGGCAACTCCACCCGCCTGTCCCTCGCGATGGGCCTGCACCGCCGCGAGGACCGCCCGATGGGCGTGGCGGTGCGCACGTACTTCACCAGCCCGCGCCACGAGGACGACTACCTGGAGTCCTGGCTGGAACTGTGGGACCGCCGCGGCCCCCAGGACCGTCTCCTGCCCGGCTACGGCTGGATCTTCGGCATGGGCGACGGCACCTCGAACGTCGGCCTCGGCGTGCTGAACACCTCCGACTCCTTCAAGGAGCTGGACTGGCGCGAGGTCCTGAAGGCCTGGTGCGCGTCCATGCCGGAGGACTGGGGCTACACCCCCGGCAACATGACCGGACCCATCCGCGGCGCCGCGCTCCCCATGGCCTTCAACCGTCAGCCGCACTACACCAAGGGCCTGCTGCTCGTCGGCGACGCCGGCGGGCTGGTGAACCCCTTCAACGGCGAGGGCATCGCCTACGCCATGGAGTCCGGCCAGATCGCCGCCGACGTCATCGTCCAGGCGCACGCGCGGGCGACGCCCGCCGGGCGCGAACTGGCCCTCCAGCGCTACCCCCGCGTCCTCAAGGACACCTACGGCGGCTACTACACGCTCGGCCGCGCCTTCGTGAAGCTCATCGGCAACCCGAAGGTCATGCAGATCGCCGCCCAGCGCGGCCTCACGCACCCCCTGCTGATGAAGTTCACGCTGAAGCTCCTCGCGAACCTCACCGACCCGACGGGCGGCGACGCGATGGACCGCATCATCAACGGGCTGAGCAAGGTGGCACCGAAGGCCTGAACAGTCACCCGGGCCTTCGGCGCCGAGGACCGCCGAAGGCCCGGTTCGGGTGCTCACCGCCCGGGTGCTCGGCTTGCCCAGGGGCGGTCCGGCCCTACGGCGGCGTCGGCCAGGTCGCTACCGGGACGCAGGAGACTTCCCGCCCGCCACGGGACCGAGGAGGCCGTCAGGCTTCGCACGTCTCGTCGGCAACGCCCTGCCATATGCGGATGATTCGGGCTGCGGGACGCTGTCGGGAACGCGAGCCGTGACGGCTGCCGGGGCGTGAACCCCCGCAGTGCATGGACGGACCGCTGTGCCGGTCGGCCTCGAGAAGGGCCCTGAAGGCCCCTGGAGCGCCTCGGGGGCGGGCCGAGGAGGGCCGGGGCCTCTTGGCCCCGGACAGGCCGGGAGGGCCGTCGCCTCGGAGTGGCAGCGGCCCTCAAGCCCGTTTCGTGTGGAGGTGTCGGACGGCGCGTGCGTCAGAGGACGCGCACCGCGCCCGTCGCCGGGTAGCCCGACAGGTCCTGGATGACGACGCCCTTGGACGGGTTGGCCGCGTCCAGGTACTGGCCGTTCCCGATGTAGACGCCCACGTGGTAGGCGGATCCCTTGGCGCCCCAGTAGAGGATGTCGCCGACCTGGAGGTTCGACAGCGAGACCTCGGTGCCGGCCATCGACTGGTCCTGCGAGACGCGCGGCAGATCCACACCGACCTGCTTGTACGCGGCCTGCACGAGGGAGGAGCAGTCCCAGGCGTTGGGACCGGTGGCGCCCATGACGTAGGCGTCGCCCACCTGGGCCTTCAGGAAGGCGATGACCGTCGCGACGCTGCCGCTGGCGGGCGCCGAAACCGTCGTGGAGGCGGACGCGGAGGCGGAGAGGGTGGCGCGCTCGGCGCTGCGCGTGGCGCGCTCGGCGGCGGCCTTGCGGGCGGCCTCGGCGGCCTTCTTCTTGGCCTCCGCCTTCTTCTTCGCCGCGGCGAGGTCCTTCTCGGCCTCCGCGGCGGCCTTGGCGGCGGCCGCGTCACGCTCGGCGCGCAGTTCGTAGTTCGCGGCCGCCTGCTGGGTGGCGGCCGCGGACTGGGCGACCTGAGCGGACAGGTCGGCCGTCAGGGTGGGCAGTTCGATGGTCTGCGTCACCGGCTCGGCGGCGCTCGCCGAGGCCGACGCACCCGCCGCCGCCATGCTGAGGACGCCACCGGTGACTCCGGCGCGCACGGCGATCGAAGCGGTCGCGCTGCGGCGGGGCTTCCGGTGGCTGCGTATGTGAGCGGTGTGGGACATGGGAACAACCGGTACCAGGGGCTCCTTCATATCTTCAAGAAACGTGTGCTGCGCCACAGTTACTCAATCGGACCCCGAAAACCCCCGAACGAGCTCCTTTATTGACGCCGTAACGGACATTGCGGGCGCCCCGTGATCGGCCTGTGATCACGGCGTTTGATCAATACGTCCGAATTGCCCCGCACCTACCACCGGTTGGGTTGATTGGCCAAGCCCCGTTCTCACGGAGCTCTCATCCATGTGACAGAGGTCACGGAACGGTTACCCCGGGGGTCGCGTCCCGGTGCGTAGATCACGGCCGGATCACGGCCTCGCGAAGATCGTGAACGGATGCACGTGTCCACACCGTGCTTCGCGGGCCCTCTGAAGTGTGAACGCGCCTCTATCAAGAGATCGACTCCACCGCCAATTTGCATGCACGTGAACTCTCTTGATATGGAGACGCACCCTCCGGCCTGCGCTGACGAGCCAAAATGTCACCTCTGGTGATCACTCGGACGCTTCGCGTGTGAAGATCACTGCTCATCCGACTTCATGATCGATCGTCAGGTGGTGGAGATCACAAAGCTTGTGCAATACCCCGTGTCGCAGATCACAGAGCGACAGGCATAAGATGCACGCGGTTGGGCTTGTGACCTGCTTCACATGTTCCCGATCTTCGCCGGGGCGGGCGGGGTTCGAGGGGCCGGTGGGGCGGATGTGAGCCCGATGCAAACCGCCAGCAGTCAGTGCCGACTGAGAGGAGCGAGGAGCGGTGAACGCTTATGCGCCCATCCTCGTACTGGGAGCCCTCGGGGCAGGCTTTGCGATCTTCTCCGTGGTCATGGCCACGTTGATCGGACCAAAGCGGTACAACCGGGCCAAGCTCGAGGCCTACGAGTGCGGTATCGAGCCGACCCCCACGCCGGCAGGTGGCGGGCGCTTCCCCATCAAGTACTACCTGACGGCGATGCTCTTCATCATTTTCGATATCGAGATCGTCTTCCTCTACCCCTGGGCCGTCACCTTCGACGCCCTGGGGATCTTCGGGCTCGTGGAGATGCTGCTCTTCGTGCTCACCGTCTTCGTCGCGTACGCGTACGTATGGCGGCGCGGCGGCCTGGAATGGGACTGAGGGGCCACACGTCATGGGACTCGAAGAAAAGCTGCCGAGCGGCTTCCTGCTGACCACCGTCGAGCAGGCCGCGGGCTGGGTGCGCAAGTCGTCGGTCTTCCCGGCCACCTTCGGCCTCGCCTGTTGCGCCATCGAGATGATGACCACCGGCGCCGGCCGCTACGACCTGGCGCGCTTCGGCATGGAGGTCTTCCGCGGTTCGCCCCGCCAGGCGGACCTGATGATCGTCGCGGGCCGGGTCAGCCAGAAGATGGCGCCGGTGCTCCGGCAGGTCTACGACCAGATGCCGAACCCCAAGTGGGTGATCTCCATGGGGGTCTGCGCCTCCTCCGGCGGCATGTTCAACAACTACGCCATCGTCCAGGGCGTCGACCACATCGTGCCGGTCGACATCTACCTCCCCGGCTGCCCGCCCCGGCCGGAGATGCTGATGGACGCCATCCTCAAGCTCCACCAGAAGATCCAGTCCTCCAAGCTCGGCGTGAACGCCGAGGAGGCGGCCCGCGAGGCGGAGGAGGCGGCGCTCAAGGCCCTGCCCACGATCGAGATGAAGGGGCTGCTGCGGTGAGCGACGCGAACGGCAACGGGGCCAACCCCGAGAAGGACCTCTCCGCGGAGAACCTCCCCGGCCAGCGCGGCGAGGGCGGCGAGGAGATCCGCGTCCAGCGCGGGATGTTCGGCGCCGACAACGGCGGCGACACCTCCGGTTACGGCGGCCTGGTCCGCTCGGTCCGGCTCCCGGGACCGGCGACCCGCCCCTACGGCGGCTGGTTCGACGAGGTCGCCGACGAGCTCGAGGGCGCGCTGGAGGAGCAGGACCTGCTCCCCGCCAACGCCATCGAGAAGACGGTCGTCGACCGCGACGAGCTGACCTTCCACATCGAGCGCGAGCACCTGGTCCGCGTCGCACGCACCCTGCGCGACGACCCGGCCCTGCGCTTCGAGCTGTGCACCGGCGTCAGCGGCGTCCACTACCCGAACGACAAGGGCCGCGAGCTGCACGCCGTCTACCACTTGCGCTCGATCACCCACAACCGGCTGATCCGGCTGGAGGTCAGCTGCCCCGACAGCGACCCGCACATCCCGTCGCTGTTCTCGGTCTATCCGACGAACGACTGGCACGAGCGCGAGACGTACGACTTCTTCGGCATCGTCTTCGACGGTCACCCGGCCCTGACGCGGATCATGATGCCGGACGACTGGCAGGGCTTCCCGCAGCGCAAGGACTACCCCCTCGGCGGCATCCCCGTCGAGTACAAGGGCGCCCAGATCCCGGCTCCGGACCAGCGGAGGTCGTACTCGTGAGCACTCCCAACCCGTCGCACGGCCACCACCCCTCGTCGAGTCCCTCCGGGACCACCTCTTCGATCGCAGCCCCTCGCGAGACCACCGAGGGCACCGTCTACACCGTCACCGGCGGCGACTGGGACGAGGTCGTCCAGTCCGCGGCCCGCGCCGACGACGAGCGCATCGTCGTCAACATGGGCCCGCAGCACCCGTCCACGCACGGCGTGCTCCGCCTGATCCTGGAGATCGACGGCGAGACCGTCACCGAGGCCCGCTGCGGCATCGGCTACCTGCACACCGGCATCGAGAAGAACCTCGAGTACCGGAACTGGACGCAGGGCACCACCTTCGTGACGCGCATGGACTACCTGACGCCGTTCTTCAACGAGACGGCGTACTGCCTCGGCGTCGAGAAGCTCCTCGGCATCGAGGACCAGATCCCGGACCGCGCCTCGATCATCCGGGTGCTCCTGATGGAGCTGAACCGGCTCTCCTCGCACCTGGTGTGCATCGCCACCGGCGGCATGGAGCTGGGCGCCACGACGATCATGATCTACGGATTCCGTGATCGTGAACTCATTCTCGACATCTACGAGCTGATCACCGGCCTGCGGATGAACCACGCGTACATCCGCCCCGGCGGACTCGCCCAGGACCTGCCGCCCGGCGCGGTGGACCAGATCCGCGAGTTCGTGAAGAAGATGAACAAGAACCTCCCGGAGTACGACAAGCTCGCCACCGGGAACCCCATCTTCAAGGCCCGTATGCAGGACGTCGGCTACCTCGACCTGGCCGGCTGCATGGCCCTCGGCGCGACGGGCCCGATCCTGCGCTCCACCGGCCTGCCGCACGACCTGCGCAAAACCCAGCCGTACTGCGGCTACGAGACCTACGACTTCGAGATCGCGACCGCCGACACCTGCGACTCCTACGGCCGCTTCCTGATCCGACTGGAGGAGATGCGCCAGTCGCTCAGGATCATCGAGCAGTGCCTGGACCGGCTCCAGCCCGGCCCGGTCATGGTCGCCGACAAGAAGATCGCCTGGCCCGCCCAACTGGCCCTGGGCCCCGACGGCCTCGGCAACTCCCTCGACCACATCAAGAAGATCATGGGCACCTCCATGGAGGCCCTGATCCACCACTTCAAGCTGGTCACCGAGGGCTTCCGGGTCCCGCCGGGACAGACGTACGCGGCGGTCGAGTCGCCCAAGGGCGAACTCGGGGTGCACGTCGTGTCCGACGGCGGCACCCGCCCCTACCGGGTCCACTTCCGCGACCCGTCCTTCACCAACCTGCAGGCGATGGCGGCGATGTGCGAGGGCGGCCAGGTCGCCGACGTCATCGTCGCCGTCGCGTCCATCGACCCCGTGATGGGAGGCGTCGACCGGTGACCACCTCATCTTCCGAGCGGGGCGTCAGCCTGGGCATGCCCGAACTGCCCGCACCCGCCTACCCGGACGACGTCCGGGCCCGGCTGGAGACCGACGCGCGCGAGATCATCGCCCGCTACCCGGACTCCCGGTCCGCCCTCCTGCCGCTGCTGCACCTCGTGCAGGCCGAAGAAGGGCACGTGACCCGCACCGGCATGCGGTTCTGCGCGGACCTGCTCGGCCTGACCACGGCCGAGGTCACCGCGGTCGCGACCTTCTACACCATGTACCGCCGCCGGCCGAGCGGTGACTACCAGGTCGGGGTGTGCACCAACACCCTGTGCGCCGTCATGGGCGGGGACGCGATCTTCGAGGAGCTCCAGGAGCACCTGGGCGTCGGCAACGGCGAGACCACCGGCGACGGCAAGGTCACCCTGGAGCACATCGAGTGCAACGCGGCCTGCGACTTCGCGCCGGTCGTGATGGTCAACTGGGAGTTCTTCGACAACCAGACCCCGGCCAGCGCCAAGCGCCTCGTCGACGACCTGCGCGCGGGACGGCCGGTCACGCCCACGCGCGGTGCGCCCCTGTGCACCTTCAAGGACACCGCCCGGATCCTGGCGGGTTTCCCCGACGACCGGGACGGGGCCGTCGAGGCCGGTGGCAGCGCGGGGCCGGCTTCCCTGGTGGGCCTGAAGCTCGCCAAGGGTGAGGCCGCTCCCGCACGCGTGGTGCACCCGCGTGGTGAGGCGGCCCGGACCGAGGCACCGCACGAGCCGTCACCGACGGAGCACTTGAGCTCGCACGACGCGCCGCAGGACACGTCGGCCTCCGACCCTTCCCACCCGTCGCCCCCCACCACCCCTGATGGAGGGGCTCCGCCCCGCCCCGCCGATACGGCCGGGCCTGCCGCCGAGGAGGGGGAGTGATGACCTTGGCACCCGAGCTGAAGGACATGAGCCCCGAGAAGCTGCTCGCACCGGTGCTGTCGGCCTTCTGGGACGAGGACAGGTCCTGGACGCTGGACGTGTACCGACGGCACGACGGCTACGAAGGGCTGCGCAAGGCGCTCGCCATGTCGCCGGACGACGTGATCGCGTACGTCAAGGAATCCGGTCTGCGCGGGCGCGGCGGCGCGGGATTCCCCACGGGCATGAAGTGGCAGTTCATTCCCCAGGGGGACGGAAAGCCGCACTATCTGGTTGTCAACGCCGACGAGTCGGAGCCCGGGACGTGCAAGGACATCCCGCTCCTCCTCGCGAACCCGCACAGCCTCATCGAGGGCATGATCATCGCGTGCTACGCCATCAGGTCGTCGCACGCCTTCATCTACCTGCGTGGTGAAGTCGTCCCGGTGCTGCGGCGGTTGCACTCGGCCGTCCGCGAGGCCTACGAGGCGGGCTTCCTCGGTGAGGACATCCTGGGCAGCGGACTCGACCTCGACATCACCGTGCACGCGGGCGCGGGCGCGTACATCTGCGGTGAGGAGACCGCACTGCTCGACTCGCTCGAAGGCCGCCGGGGTCAACCGCGGCTCCGTCCCCCCTTCCCTGCCGTCGCGGGCCTCTACGCGTGCCCGACTGTGGTGAACAACGTCGAATCGATCGCTTCGGTTCCCGCGATCATGCAGCGGGGCAAGGACTGGTTCCGGTCGATGGGGAGCGAGAAGTCGCCCGGCTTCACGCTCTACTCCCTCTCCGGCCATGTCGCGAGCCCCGGCCAGTACGAGGCGCCGCTCGGGATCACGCTCCGCCAGCTCCTCGAGATGAGCGGCGGCATGCGCCCCGGGCACCGCCTCAAGTTCTGGACGCCGGGCGGCTCCTCGACCCCGATGTTCACCGACGAGCACCTCGACGTCCCCCTTGACTACGAAGGAGTGGGCGCCGCGGGTTCCATGCTCGGCACCAAAGCCCTCCAGTGCTTCGACGAGACGACCTGCGTGGTCCGTGCCGTCACGCGCTGGACCGAGTTCTACGCCCACGAGTCCTGCGGCAAGTGCACGCCCTGCCGCGAAGGCACCTACTGGCTCGTGCAGCTGCTGCGCGACATCGAGGCCGGCAAGGGACAGATGTCCGACCTCGACAAGCTGAACGACATCGCCGACAACATCAACGGCAAGTCCTTCTGCGCCCTCGGCGACGGCGCCGCCTCGCCGATCTTCTCCTCGCTCAAGTACTTCCGCGAGGAGTACGAGCAGCACATCACGGGCCGGGGCTGCCCCTTCGACCCTGCCAAGTCGACGGCTTGGGCCGACCGCACGGAGGTGAACGCATGACCGTGACCACCAACGCTCCCTCAGGCGGGGGAGAGGCGGCGGTCCCGCCGGAGGACCTCGTGTCGCTGACGATCGACGGCGCGGAGATCAGCGTGCCCAAGGGCACCCTGGTCATCCGGGCCGCCGAACAGCTCGGCATCGAGATCCCCCGGTTCTGCGACCACCCCCTCCTCGACCCGGCCGGCGCCTGCCGCCAGTGCATCGTCGAGGTCGAGGGCCAGCGCAAGCCGATGGCGTCCTGCACCATCACCTGCACCGACGGCATGGTGGTGAAGACCCATCTCACCTCCCCGGTCGCCGAGAAGGCCCAGAAGGGTGTGATGGAGCTCCTGCTCATCAACCACCCGCTGGACTGCCCGGTCTGCGACAAGGGCGGCGAGTGCCCGCTGCAGAACCAGGCCATGTCGCACGGCGACGCCGAGTCCCGCTTCGAGGGCCGCAAGCGGACCTACGAGAAGCCCGTCCCGATCTCCACGCAGGTGCTGCTCGACCGCGAGCGGTGCGTGCTGTGCGCCCGTTGCACCCGGTTCTCCAACCAGGTGGCGGGCGACCCGATGATCGAGCTGATCGAACGGGGCGCGCTCCAGCAGGTCGGCACCGGCGAGGGCGACCCGTTCGAGTCGTACTTCTCCGGCAACACCATCCAGATCTGCCCGGTCGGCGCGCTGACCTCGGCGGCGTACCGATTCCGCTCCCGCCCCTTCGACCTGGTCTCCTCCCCGTCGGTGTGCGAGCACTGCTCCGGCGGCTGCGCCACCCGCACCGACCACCGGCGCGGCAAGGTCATGCGGCGGCTCGCGGCCGACGACCCCGAGGTCAACGAGGAGTGGATCTGCGACAAGGGGCGCTTCGCCTTCCGGTACGCGCAGCAGCGGGACCGGCTCACCACGCCGCTGGTGCGCAACGCCGAGGGCGAGCTGGAACCGGCCTCCTGGCCCGAGGCGCTGCAGATCGCGGCCCAGGGGCTGCTGGCCTCCCGGGGCCGCACCGGCGTCCTCACCGGCGGCCGCCTCACCGTCGAGGACGCCTACGCGTACAGCAAGTTCGCGCGGGTGGCGCTCGACACCAACGACATCGACTTCCGCGCGCGCGTGCACAGCGGCGAGGAGGCCGACTTCCTCGCCGCCCAGGTCGCCGGACGCGGCCGGGACCTCGACGGCACGGGCGTCACGTACACCGCGCTGGAGAACGCACCGGCCGTCCTGCTGGTCGGGTTCGAGGCGGAGGAGGAGGCGCCCGGCGTCTTCCTGCGGCTGCGCAAGGCCTGGCGCAAGCACGGGCAGAAGACCTTCTCGCTGGCCACGCACGCCACCCGGGGTCTGGAGAAGGCCGGCGGCACGCTGCTGCCGGCGGCTCCCGGTACCGAGACCGAGTGGCTGGACGCGCTCGCGCGCAACGTGGGCCTGGAGGACGACGGCGCTCTCGCCGCCGAGGCGCTGCGCGCCGAGGGCGCCGTGATCGTCGTCGGAGAGCGGCTGGCCGCCGTGGCCGGCGGCCTCACCGCCGCCGTGCGCACCGCCTCCGCGACCGGGGCCCGGCTGGTGTGGATCCCGCGCCGGGCCGGGGAGCGCGGCGCGGTCGAGGCGGGCGCGCTGCCGTCGCTGCTGCCGGGCGGGCGTCCGGCCACCGATCCACGCGCGCGTGACGAGGTCGCCGGTGTCTGGGGCGTCGCCGGTCTCCCGCACCGCTACGGCCGCGACACCGGCCAGATCGTGGAGGCCGCCGCGACCGGAGAGCTCCAGGCCCTGCTGGTGGCGGGCGTGGAGATCGCCGACCTGCCCGACCCGGCACGCGCGCGTGCCGCGCTCGACGAGGTCGGCTTCCTGGTCTCGCTCGAACTGCGGCCCAGCGAGATCACCCGCAAGGCCGACGTGGTCCTGCCCGTCGCCGCGGTCGCCGAGAAGGCCGGCACCTTCCTCAACTGGGAAGGCCGGGTCCGCTTCTTCGAGGCCGCGCTCAAGCCCGACCACATGACCCGCCGCCTCGCGCCCACCGACGCACGCGTGCTGCAGATGGTGGCCGACGCCATGGACGTCCACCTCGGACTGCCGGATCTGCGCACCGTGCGGGCGGAGATCGACCGGCTCGGCGCCTGGGACGGCCCGCGGGCCGGCGAACCCCTGGAGACCGCGGGCCCGCTGCCCCGTCCGGCCGCCGGGGAGGCCGTCCTCGCCGGGCACCGGCTGCTGCTCGACCAGGGCGTCCTGCAACAGGGCGACGAGGCACTCGCCGGAACCCGGCACGCCGCAAGCGCGCGTCTGTCGGCCGCCACGGCCGCCGAGGTGGGCGTCGAGGACGGTGACCTCCTCGCGGTGACCGGCTCACTGGGAGTCGTCGAACTCCCGCTGCACATCAGTGACATGCCCGACCGGGTGGTGTGGCTCCCGCTGAACTCCACCGGCGGCGGCGTCGCCTCCGACACCGGGGCACGGCCCGGCTCCCTCGTCCGCATCGGCCCGGCGACGCTCGCCGGCGAGGCCCCCAAGGAGGTGGAGGCATGAGCCCGTACTTCGCCGCTGAAGACCTCTCGATGTTCGGCCGCGACCCCTGGTGGCTGGTCGTCATCAAGGCGGTGTTCTGCTTCGCCTTCCTGATGGTGACCGTGCTCGTCTCCATCGTCATGGAGCGCAAGGTCGTCGCCTGGATGCAGCTGCGCATCGGTCCCAACCGGCACGGCCCCTGGGGCTTGCTCCAGTCGCTCGCCGACGGCATCAAGCTGATGCTGAAGGAGGACGTCATCGTCAAGCGCGCGGACAAGGCGGTGTACGTCCTCGCGCCGATCGTCGCGGCCATCCCGGCCTTCATGGCGATCGCGGTGATCCCCTTCGGGCCGGCCGGCAACGAGATCTCGATCTTCGGCCACCGCACCACGATGCAGCTCACCGACCTGCCGATCGCCGTGCTCTACCTCCTCGCGGTCGCCTCGGTCGGCATCTACGGCATCGTCCTGGCGGGCTGGAGTTCCGGTTCCACCTACCCGCTGCTGGGCGGCCTCCGCTCCTGCGCGCAGATGATCTCGTACGAGATCGCGATGGGCGCCGCCTTCGCCTCCGTGTTCCTCTACTCGGGGTCGATGTCGACGTCGACGATCGTCGAGGGGCAGACCGACCGCTGGTACATCCTGCTGCTGCCGGTGTCCTTCATCCTCTACATCGTGACGATGGTCGGCGAGACCAACCGCGCCCCCTTCGACATGCCTGAGTCCGAGGGCGACCTGGTCGGCGGCTTCAACACCGAGTACTCGTCGATCAAGTTCGCGATGTTCATGCTCGCCGAGTACGTCAACATGGTGACCGTCTCGGCCGTCGCCACCACCCTCTTCCTCGGCGGCTGGCGGGCCCCCTGGCCGATCAGCACCTTCTGGGAGGGCGCCAACCACGGCTGGTGGCCGCTGCTGTGGTTCACGGTCAAGGTCCAGCTGCTGCTGTTCATGTTCGTCTGGCTGCGCGGCACCCTCCCGCGCGTCCGCTACGACCAGCTGATGAAGCTCGGCTGGAAGGTCCTCATCCCGGTCTCGCTGGTGTGGCTGATGCTCGTCGCGAGCGTCCGGGCCTTCAGGAACGAGGGCTACGACTTCGCCGACATCGCCCTCTACGTCGGCGGCGGCGTGCTCGCCCTGCTGCTGCTCTCCTTCGTGGTCGACATGTTCCGCGAGAAGACGAAGCAGGCCGAGCAGCCCACTGAGACCCCGGCCGCCTTCGACCCGATGGCGGGCGGATTCCCCGTACCGCCCCTGCCGGGGCAGGAACTCCCACCGGTCCCGCGACGCCGCTCGCGCCGTGAGCGGGAACTGATCGTCAGTGGTGGGCCCGATACTCAGAGTGACGAATCTCTGGGCGGTACTACGGATGGAAAGGAGGCGTCCGATGGCTGAGGAACCGAAGGACACCAAGCCCGGGTTCCAGAACCCGGTGGCCGGCTTCGGCGTGACCTTCAAGGCCATGTTCAAGAAGCGGCTGACCGAGCAGTACCCGGAGCAGCAGAAGACCACGGCTCCGCGCTTCCACGGACGGCACCAGCTCAACCGCCATCCGGACGGCCTGGAGAAGTGCGTCGGCTGCGAACTGTGCGCATGGGCGTGCCCCGCCGACGCCATCTATGTGGAGGGCGCGGACAACACCGACGAGGAGCGCTACTCGCCGGGCGAGCGGTACGGCCGCGTCTACCAGATCAACTACGCCCGCTGCATCCTGTGCGGCCTGTGCATCGAGGCCTGCCCCACGCGTGCGCTCACGATGACGAACGAGTTCGAGCTGGCCGACTCCAGCCGGGCCAACCTCATCTACACCAAGGAGCAGCTGCTCGCCGGCCTGGAGGAGGGCATGGTCGACACGCCCCACGCCATCTACCCGGGCACGGACGAGCAGGACTACTACCGGGGCCTGGTCACCGAGGCCGCGCCCGGTACGGAGCGGCAGGTCGCCCACTCCAAGGGCGAGGTCGTGCAGGAGGCCGACTCGACCTTCGGCGGGACCGAACCGGCGTCGGAGAAGGTGATCGACCGATGACCGCCCAGCTCGCCGCCTACTCCACCTCCACCGGAGAGGCCGTCCAGTTCTGGATCCTCGGCACCGTCGCGGTGATCGGCGCCCTGTGCACCATCCTCATGAAGAGGGCCGTGCACAGCGCGCTCTGCCTCGCCGGGACCATGATCATCCTGGCGGTGTTCTACCTCGCCAACGGTGCCTACTTCCTGGGCGTCGTGCAGATCGTCGTCTACACCGGCGCGATCATGATGCTGTTCCTGTTCGTGGTGATGCTCGTCGGCGTCACCGCGGCGGACTCCCTGAAGGAGACCATCAAGGGCCAGCGCTGGCTGGCCCTGCTGTGCGGGCTCGGTTTCGGCGTCCTGCTGTTCGCCGGGATCGGCAACGCCTCACTCAGAGAGTTCAACGGCATCGGCCAGGCCAACGCCGGGGGCAACGTGGAGGGCATCGCCGCCCTGATCTTCACCAAGTACGTCTTCGCGTTCGAGATCACCGGCGCCCTGCTCATCACGGCCGCCGTCGGCGCCATGGTGCTCACCCACCGCGAGCGCACCGAGCGCGCCAAGACCCAGCGCGAACTCTCCGAGGAGCGGGTCCGCGCAGGCAAGCAACTGCCGCCGCTGCCCGCCCCGGGTGTGTACGCCCGGCACAACGCGGTCGACATCGCGGGCCTGCTGCCCGACGGCACCCCGTCCGACCTCACCGTCAGCAAGACCCTGCGCGAGCGCGGCCAGATCCGTGACGTGTCGCGGGAGGCGCTCAACGACCTCAAGGCCCTGGAGCAGCGGTCCGAGGAGCGCCTGGAGCGCAGGGCGGTCGGGCCGGCGAACCTCAAGCGGTCCGAGGAGGCGTCGAAGTGAACCCCGTCAACTACCTCTATCTCGCGGCCCTGTTGTTCACGATCGGCGCCACCGGCGTGCTGATCAGGCGCAACGCGATCGTCGTGTTCATGTGCATCGAGCTCATGCTCAACGCCTGCAACCTCGCGTTCGTCGCCTTCTCCCGCATGCACGGCAACCTCGACGGCCAGATCATCGCCTTCTTCACGATGGTCGTCGCCGCCGCGGAGGTCGTGGTCGGGCTCGCGATCATCGTGTCCCTGTTCCGTGCCCGCCACTCGGCCTCGGTCGACGACGCCAGCCTGATGAAGCTGTAAGGGGTCGGAAGAATCGTGGAGAACCTCATTGCGCTGCTGGTGGCGGCGCCCCTGCTCGGAGCGGCGGTCCTGCTGTGCGGCGGACGCCGGCTGGACGCCGTCGGCCACTGGATCGGCACGGTCCTCGCCGCCGCCTCCTTCGTGCTCGGCCTGGTGCTGTTCACCGACATGCTCGGCCAGGACGCCGAACACCGCGTCATGGCCCAGCACCTGTTCAGCTGGATCCCGGTGGAAGGCTTCCAGGCGGACGTCGCCTTCCAGCTCGACCAGCTGTCCATGACGTTCGTGCTGCTGATCACGGGCGTCGGATCACTGATCCACCTCTACTCCGTCGGGTACATGGAGCACGACGAGCGGCGCCGCCGCTTCTTCGGCTATCTGAACCTGTTCCTCGCGGCGATGCTGATCCTCGTCCTCGCAGACAACTACCTGCTGCTGTACGTCGGCTGGGAGGGTGTCGGTCTCGCCTCCTACCTGCTGATCGGCTTCTGGCAGCACAAGCCCAGCGCCGCCACGGCCGCGAAGAAGGCATTCCTGGTCAACCGCGTCGGCGACATGGGCCTGTCCATCGCGATCATGCTGATGTTCCTGTGGTTCGGCACCTTCGCCTTCGGGCCGGTGCTCGGCAGCCATGAGGAGGCCGGGCTCGCCGGAGCCGCCGGTGAGGACAAGCTGACCGCGATCGCCCTGATGCTGCTGCTCGCCGCCTGCGGCAAGTCCGCCCAGGTGCCGCTCCAGTCCTGGCTCGGGGACGCGATGGAGGGCCCGACCCCGGTCTCGGCCCTCATCCACGCCGCGACCATGGTGACGGCGGGCGTCTACCTGATCGTCCGCTCCGGGGCCGTCTTCAACGGCGCCCCCGACGCGCAACTCGTGGTCACCATCGTCGGTGCGGTCACGCTCCTGTTCGGTGCGATCGTCGGTTGCGCGAAGGACGACATCAAGAAGGCACTGGCCGGCTCCACCATGTCGCAGATCGGCTACATGATCCTCGCCGCCGGCCTCGGCCCCATCGGCTACGTCTTCGCGATCATGCACCTGGTGACGCACGGCTTCTTCAAGGCCGGGCTGTTCCTCGGCGCCGGTTCGGTCATGCACGGCATGAACGACGAGGTGGACATGAGGAGGTACGGCGGTCTGAGGAAGTACATGCCGGTCACCTTCGTCACCTTCGGCCTCGGCTATCTGGCCATCATCGGCTTCCCGGGCCTGTCCGGGTTCTTCTCCAAGGACAAGATCATCGAGGCGGCGTTCGCCAAGGGCGGCACCGAGGGCTGGATCCTCGGCGCCTGTGCCCTGCTCGGCGCGGCCATCACCGCGTACTACATGACGCGCGTGATGCTGATGACGTTCTTCGGGGAGGAGCGCTGGCGCAACGCCCCGACGCCGTCCCCGGCCCAGCCGGACGTGGAGCCCGCCGCCGAGACGCGCGGCGAATACACCCCGCCGCACCCGCACGAGTCGCCCAAGGTCATGACGATCCCGATGATCGTGCTGGCCGTCGGGTCGGTGGGCGGCGGTGCGTTCTTCAGCATCGGCGACCGCTTCATGCACTGGCTGGAGCCCGTCACCGGACACGACCACGGCCACCCGCCGATCAGCGCCCTCACGGTCACGCTGGCCACGGTCGCCGTGATGGTCCTCGGTGTCGCCGTCGCCTGGGCGCAGTACGGCCGCCGCCCGGTCCCGGCCGTCGCCCCGCGCGGCTCGCTGCTCACCCGGGCCGCCCGGCGCGACCTGCTCCAGGACGACTTCAACCACGTCGTCCTGGTCCGCGGCGGCGAGCACCTCACGCGGTCCCTGGTCTACGTCGACCACACCCTGGTCGACGGCGTCGTCAACGGCACGGCGGCCTCGGTCGGCGGCCTCTCCGGGCGGATGCGCAGGCTGCAGAACGGCTTCGCCCGCTCCTACGCGGTCTCGATGTTCGGCGGCGCGGCGGTCATCGTCGCCGCGACCCTGCTGATGAGGGCGGTCTGATACCGATGTCCTTTCCTCTGCTGACAGTGACAGCGGCGCTCCCGGCCGTCGGGGCGATCGCCACGGCAGCCGTACCGGCCGCGCGGCGCACCGCCGCCAAATGGCTGGCGCTGCTCTTCTCGCTCGCCACGCTCGTCCTGGCGATCACCGTCCTGGTGCGCTTCGACCCGGACGGCGAGCGCTACCAGCTCACCGAGTCCCACGCCTGGATCGCCGACTTCGGCGTCCGCTACGAACTGGGCGTGGACGGCATCGCGGTGGCGCTCATCGCGCTGACCGCCCTGCTGATCCCGTTCATCATCCTCGCGGGCTGGCACGACGCCGACCCGCTGGAGACGGGCAGCACCCGGTGGCGGCCGACGCAGGGCTTCTTCGCCCTGATCCTCGCCGTCGAGGCGATGGTGATCATCTCCTTCGAGGCCACCGACGTCTTCCTCTTCTACATCTTCTTCGAAGCCATGCTGATCCCGATGTACTTCCTCATCGGCGGCTTCGGGGACCGTGCCCACGAGCACGGCGAGAAGGCGGCGGCGACGCAACGCTCGTACGCGGCGGTGAAGTTCCTCCTCTACAACCTGGCCGGCGGCCTGATCATGCTGGCCGCGGTGATCGGCCTGTACGTGGTCGCCGGGAACTTCTCGCTCACGGAGATCGCCGAGGCCCGCGCCAACGGCTCGCTGGAGATGGCGACCGGCACCGAACGCTGGCTGTTCCTCGGCTTCTTCTTCGCCTTCGCGGTGAAGGCGCCCCTGTGGCCGCTGCACACCTGGCTGCCCAACGCGATGCAGGAGTCCACCGCCCCGGTCGCCGTACTGATCACGGCGGTCGTCGACAAGGTCGGCACGTTCGCGATGCTCCGCTTCTGCCTCCAGCTGTTCCCGGAGGCCAGCAAGTGGGCCACGCCCGCGATCCTCGTCCTCGCCCTGATCAGCATCATCTACGGGGCGCTGCTCGCGGTCGGCCAGCGGGACATCAAGCGGTTGATCGCCTACGCGTCGATCTCCCACTTCGGCTTCATCATCATGGGCATCTTCGCGATGACCAGCCAGGGCCAGTCCGGGGCGACGCTCTACATGGTCAACCACGGCATCTCGACGGCCGCGCTGATGCTGGTCGCGGGCTTCCTGATCTCCCGGCGCGGCTCGCGGCTCATCGCCGACTACGGCGGAGTGCAGAAGGTCGCCCCGGTGCTCGCCGGCACGTTCCTGATCGGCAGCCTCGCGACCCTCTCCCTGCCGGGGCTGGCGCCGTTCGTGAGCGAGTTCCTGGTCCTGGTCGGCACGTTCACGCGCTACCCGGTGATCGGCATCATCGCCACCTTCGGCATCGTCCTTGCCGCGCTCTACACCCTCGTCCTCTACCAGCGGACGATGACCGGGCCGGTGAAACCCGAGGTCAGCGCGATGCCGGACCTCAGGATGCGGGAAGTCGTGGTCGTCGCCCCGCTGGTCGTCCTGCTGATCTTCCTGGGCGTCTACCCGAAGCCCGTCACGCAGATCATCGACCCGGCGGTCAAGCAGACCATGTCCGACGTACAGAAGAAGGACCCCCAGCCCGAGGTGGAGGCGGCCAAGTGAGCACATCAGCCGTCCACAGCCTGTGGACAACGGCGGCCGACCCGATCTCGAAGATCGACGCGCCGAAGATCGAGTACGGGCAGCTCGCCCCCACCCTGATCGTCGTCGGAGCGGCGATCGTCGGGATCCTGGTCGAGGCGTTCGTACCGCGCAAATCGCGTTATTACGTCCAGATGTTCGTGTCCGTCGTCGCGCTCTCGGCCGCCTTCGCCGCGGTCGTCGCGCTCGCGGCCGACGGATACGGCACGACCAAGGCACGCATCGCGGCGATGGGCGCGATCGCCGTCGACGGACCGGCGCTCTTCCTGCAGGGCACGATCCTGCTGGCGGCCCTGGTCGGCCTGTTCACCTTCGCCGAGCGGCGGCTTGACCCCGTGGTGCACGGCAACCGCGTCGACTCCTTCGCCGCGCAGGCCGCGTCCGTGCCGGGCAGCGAGAGCGAGAAGGCCGCGGTCAAGGCCGGGTTCACCACCACCGAGGTGTTCCCGCTGCTGCTGTTCGCCGTCGCCGGCATGCTGATCTTCCCGGCGGCCAACGACCTGCTGACGCTGTTCGTGGCGCTGGAGGTCTTCTCCCTCCCGCTGTACCTGCTGTGCGCGCTGGCCCGCCGCAAGCGACTGATGTCGCAGGAGGCGGCGGTCAAGTACTTCCTGCTCGGCGCTTTCGCCTCCGCGTTCACCCTGTTCGGCATCGCGCTGCTGTACGGCTACGCGGGCTCGATGTCGTACGCGACGATCGCGCAGGTCGTCGACGGCACCGTGCAGGACGTCAACCCGGCGCTCGCCGACACCATGGGCAACGACGCGCTGCTGCTGGTCGGCGCCGCGCTGCTGGTCATGGGTCTGCTGTTCAAGGTGGGCGCGGTGCCGTTCCACATGTGGACGCCGGACGTGTACCAGGGCGCGCCGACCCCGGTGACCGGGTTCATGGCGGCGGCGACCAAGGTGGCGGCCTTCGGCGCGCTGCTGCGGGTGCTGTACGTCGTCCTGCCGGGCCTGCGCTGGGACTGGCGTCCGGTGATGTGGGCCGTGGCGATCGTCACCATGCTGGGCGGGGCGATCGTCGCCATCACGCAGACCGACATCAAGCGGCTGCTGGCCTACTCGTCCATCGCGCACGGGGGATTCATCCTCGCGGGTGTCATCGCGACCACGCCGGACGGAGTCTCGTCCGTCCTCTTCTACCTGGCGGCCTACTCGTTCGTGACGATCGGCGCCTTCGCGGTGGTCACGCTCGTGCGGGACGCGGGCGGTGAGGCGACGCACCTGTCCAAGTGGGCGGGGCTCGGCCGCCGTTCGCCGCTGGTGGCGGCCGTGTTCGCGGTGTTCCTGCTGGCCTTCGCGGGCATCCCGCTGACCTCCGGCTTCGCCGGGAAATTCGCCGTGTTCAAGGCGGCGGCGGAGGGCGGGGCCGCCCCGCTCGTCGTGATCGGTGTGATCTCGTCGGCGATCGCGGCGTTCTTCTACATCCGCGTCATCGTGCTGATGTTCTTCAGCGAGCCGCGGCCGGAGGGGCCGACGGTGGCGGTGCCCTCGCCGCTGACGATGGCGGCGATCGGGGTCGGCGTTGCGGTCACGCTGGTGCTCGGTGTGGCGCCGCAGTACTTCCTGGATCTGGCGGGGCAGGCGGGGGTGTTCGTGCGCTGACGCCGGACTCGCCAGCAGATACGACGTGGCCCGGCATCCTGCTCATGGATGCCGGGCCTCTGTTCCTCGTGGGGCCGGGTTACTCGCTCTGCTCGCGCCGCGTTTTGATCTTGGTGAGGTCCAGGTCCAGCGCGAAGGGGGCGTCGACCTTCATCCGCTCGCGGAAGATGCCCACGCTGGTGGCGCGCTCGTGAAAGATGGTCTGCTGACGCACGAAGACCAGGCTCCCGTCGATCAGTTCCGTGTGCGGAGGCAGATTCGGGAGGCGGTCCAGGTCGTCGGCGGTCCAGCCGCCTTCCGGCGGGGTCGGCCAGGTGGGCTTGGACGCCTTCGGTGCGACGCTCATCAGTGCTCCCATGGGACGGGGTCTCGCCGGGTCTTTCAGACTGTCGGGCGGAAACGGGCGGGGTTCTCCCGCGAACATGTGAACGACGGTCGTGTCCTTGACCCAGGCGGTCGGGGCGGCCTGTGGACAACTCCGGGGCTGTCGGTGCTGGCGCCTATGGTGGACGCAGTGGTCGAGGGGTGACATACGGGGGACAGGACGATGGGCGCTATGGGCGGGACGGATGTGATGACGGACGTGGACGCGGTGACCGGGACCGGCAGGCCAGGCGGTGCCGACGACAGCGCGGCGCTGGCCACGCTGCACCGGGTCTTCGGATACGAGGCTTTCCGCGGCGAGCAGGAAGCGGTCATCGAGCACGTGGTCGCGGGCGGCGACGCGGTGGTGCTCATGCCGACCGGCGCCGGCAAGTCGCTGTGCTACCAGGTCCCGGCCCTGGTCAGGCCCGGTACGGGTGTGGTCGTCTCCCCGCTCATCGCCCTCATGCAGGACCAGGTGGACGCGCTGCGGGCGCTGGGCGTGCGGGCCGGGTTCATGAACTCCACGCAGGACTTCGACGAGCGACGGGTCGTGGAGGCCGAGTTCCTGGCCGGCGAGCTGGACCTGCTGTATCTGGCGCCGGAGCGGCTGCGCCTGGAGAACACGCTCGATCTGCTCTCACGCGGGAAGATCTCCGTCTTCGCGATCGACGAGGCGCACTGCGTCTCCCAGTGGGGCCACGACTTCCGGCCGGACTACCTGGCGCTGTCGCTGCTCGGCGAGCGCTGGCCGGACGTGCCGCGGATCGCGCTGACGGCGACGGCCACCCGCGCGACGCACCAGGAGATCACCCAGCGGCTGAACATGCCGACGGCCCGCCACTTCGTGGCGAGCTTCGACCGGCCCAACATCCAGTACCGCATCGTGCCGAAGGCCGACCCGAGGAAGCAACTGCTGAGCTTCCTGCGCGAGGAGCACCCGGGCGACGCGGGCATCGTCTACTGCCTGTCGCGCAACTCGGTCGACAAGACCGCCGAGTTCCTCAGCCGCAACGGCATCGAGGCGGTGCCCTACCACGCGGGCCTGGACGCGGGCACGCGCGCGGCCCACCAGTCCCGCTTCCTGCGCGAGGACGGCCTGGTCGTGGTGGCGACCATCGCCTTCGGCATGGGCATCGACAAGCCGGACGTGCGCTTCGTCGCCCACCTCGACCTGCCCAAGTCGGTCGAGGGCTACTACCAGGAGACCGGCCGGGCCGGCCGGGACGGGCTGCCGTCGACGGCCTGGATGGCCTACGGCCTCAACGACGTCATACAGCAGCGCAAGCTGATCCAGTCCGGTGAGGGCGACGAGGCGTTCCGGCGGCGGGCCCAGGCCCATCTCGACTCGATGCTGGCGCTGTGCGAGACGGCCCAGTGCCGCCGGGGCCAGCTCCTCGCCTACTTCGGCCAGGACCCGGACCCGGCCGGCTGCGGCAACTGCGACACCTGCCTGACCCCGCCGGAGACCTGGGACGGCACGATCGCGGCGCAGAAGGTGTTGTCGACGGTGGTGCGGCTGCAGCGGGAGCGTGGGCAGAAGTTCGGCGCGGTGCAGATCGTCGACATCCTGCTGGGGAAACGGACCGGCAAGGTCATCCAGTTCGACCACGACCAGCTGTCGGTGTTCGGTATCGGCGACGACCTGGCCGAGCCCGAATGGCGGGGCGTCATCCGCCAGTTGCTCGCCCAGGGCCTGCTCGCCGTGGAGGGTGAGTACGGCACGCTGGTGCTGACCGAGGCCAGCGGGTCGGTGCTGCGGCGGGAGCGGGAGGTGCCGCTGCGCAAGGAGCCGAAGAAGCCGGTGGCCTCCCGGTCGGGGTCCTCTTCGTCCTCGGGCTCCGGGCGGGGCGAGCGCACGGGCAAGGCAGCCGTGGCCGAGCTGCCCGAGGAACTGCTGCCGGCCTTCGAGGCCCTGCGCGCCTGGCGCGCCGAGCAGGCCCGCGAGCAGGGCGTCCCGGCCTACGTCATCTTCCACGACGCGACGCTGCGGGAGATCGCCCTGGCATGGCCGACGTCGGTCGCGGAGCTCGGCGGGATCAGCGGTGTGGGCGAGAAGAAGCTGGCGACGTACGGGGAGGGGGTGCTGGAGGTGCTTGCGTCGCTGGACGGGCCGCCCGGCTCGGCCCCGGCCTCGGCGTCCGGCTCGGCCTCGGCATCCGAGTCGGCCTCGGCGTCCGGCTCGGCTTCAGCGGGCGGTTCGGGTTCGGCTCAGGTGCCCGGCCAGGATGCGGGTGGACCGGACTACTGGCCGGAGATGGACGCGGAGCCGGAGCCCGACGACTGGACATAGGGCCGGGCTCCGGACCGTGTCGCGGCCGGCGCCGTGGTCGGCGGCGAGGGCCGACTCGTGGGGGAGGGTGCCGTCGGGGAAGGCGCCGATGAGCTGCCGGCGGAGCAGATCCGCCACCGGCCGCCGGGCCGGTGCGGCTACGACAGCGCCGTCAGTCCCGGGGCGAACGCGATGAGCAGCGGCAGCAGCGGGACGAGCGCGGCCGTGGTGGTCGTCAGGGCGCGGTGTCTGCGGCCCAGCCGGGGCGGCGGTTCCAGGAGCCGGTCGACCCGCTCGCCCAGCAGGCGGTGGCTGGAGGCGCAGGACAGGACACCGCGGTGCTGGTTGAGCTCGATCAGGGCCAGGGCGGTGGTCAGGTGACCGCAGCGGCGGGAGGCCGTGTCGTCGGCGGCGAGTTCGACCAGGCGGTGGGTCTGGTCGCAGAAGTGCGCGAACAGCGGGATGTGCGGGAAGCCGGTGGCCAGGGCGGTGGACAGGTGCAGCAGCCAGTCGTGGCGGGCGCGGGCGTGGCCGCGCTCATGGGTGAGGACGGCGTCGAGCTGGTGGCCGGTGAGCCGGTGCAGCGCGCCCGTGGTGACGATCAGCTGGGGCGAGTTGCCGGGCATCCACCAGGCGTCCGGGTACTCGTCCTCCAGGACCAGCAGCGGACCGCGGGCGGCGGGCAGGCCGGCCGGCAGGTCGGGGGCGCGCTCGCGCAGATGGGCCCGGGCCTGGGCGCGGCGGCGGCGCGCCTCGACGAGCTCCCGCGCGAGCATCGCGGTCGTCCAGGCGGCACCGCAGGCCAGCAGCAGGGTGAGAGCGGCCGCCCACAGCGGGGCGGCGGACAGGTCGTACGCCGCGCTCACCGCGGGCGGCGCCGGGGCGAAGAGCTGGGCGCGGACCGTGCCGAACACGGCGGCGGCGCCCAGGGCGAGCGCCGTCACGCAGCACATCAGGACGGTGGCGACCAGGCACTGCCACACCCACAGTGCGACCACCGGCTCCCGCTCCGGCCACGAGGACCGGGTCAGAACGCGGGGAACGGGGACGGCGGCCGTCACGGCGACAACGCTCAGCAGGAGCAGGCAGACGGTCATGGCCACGGGCTCCGGTTCCTGGTCGGAAGAGGGGCGGCTACGGGTCGTGCGGGGGAGGGCGGGCGCCGGGCGCACGAGCGACGCGGCTGCCGTGAACACCGGTGGTCGGACTGTCCTGCGCACGGGTGACCGCGGCGAACAAGCCGAACGCGCCGAGTGCCGCGCGCGTGCGGGCACACCGCCCGACGCCCAGTATGACGGGCCGGGCGGTGTGCGTCAGGGGGCGAACGCCATCGGAAGTGCCGGGAGGGGCGACTGCCCACCGGACCCGGGCCGTCCGACGGGGTCAGGCCGGAACCACCCGCCCCGTCACCTCGCCCAGCCCCACCGGTACGCCGTCCGGTCCCGGGGCCCAGGCCGACAGGGTCACCACGTCGCCGTCCTCCAGGAACGTCCGCTTGCCGTCGGGGAGTTCCAGCGGGTCGCGGCCGTTCCAGGTCAGTTCCAGCAGGGAGCCGCGCTGCCCTGTGGCCGGCCCGCTGACCGTGCCGGAGCCGTAGAGGTCGCCCGTGCGCAGGGAGGCGCCGTTGACGGTCATGTGGGCCAGCTGCTGGGCGGCCGTCCAGTACATGGTGGAGAAGGGCGGCTCGGAGATGACGTGGCCGTTGACGGCGACGCTCATCCGCAGGTCGTAGCCGCCGGGTTCGTCATCGCTGTCGTCCAGGTACGGCAGCAGCTCGTGCGTCCGGGCCGGCGGGGCCACCCGGGCCTCCTCCAGGGCGTCCAGCGGGGTGATCCACGCCGACACGGACGTGGCGAAGGACTTGCCGAGGAACGGGCCGAGGGGGACGTACTCCCAGGCCTGGACGTCGCGTGCGGACCAGTCGTTGAGGAGGCACAGCCCGAAGACGTGCTCGCGGAAGTCGCCGAGGGCCACCGGCACGCCCATCCGGGAGGGCACGCCGACGACGAAGCCGACCTCCGCCTCGATGTCCAGGCGGACGGACGGGCCGAAGACGGGCGCGGCATCGGCGGGCGCCTTGCGCTGGCCCGAGGGGCGTACGACGTCCGTGCCGGAGACGACGACCGTGCCGGAGCGGCCGTGGTAGCCGATCGGCAGGTGCTTCCAGTTGGGGGTGAGGGAGTCCTCGGCGTCGGGCCGGAAGATCTGCCCGACGTTCCGGGCGTGGTTCTCGGAGGCGTAGAAGTCGACGTAGTCGGCGACCTCGAAGGGCAGGTGCAGGGTCACCGAGGAGAGCGGGTGGAACAGCTCCTGGACGGTCTCGCGGTGGGACGGCACGGTCACCCACGCGGTGAGCGCCCGGCGGACGTCCGACCAGGCCGTGCGGCCCGCGGCCAGCAGCGGGTTGAGGGTCGAACGCGCGAGCAGGGAGGCGTACGGGGAGCCGAGCGCGTGGGCCGCCGCGCCCGCGTCCAGCACATGGTCGCCCAGCCGGACGCCCACGGTCCGGCCGGAGGAGCCGGGGAGGGAGAACACGCCGTACGGCAGGTTGTGCGGACCGAAGGGATCGCCCTCGGGGACATCGAAGGGGGGCATCGGGTGCTGCCTCGCTTTCGGGTGTGCCATGTCGTCGCCACGTGTTCGTGGTCGTGCCACACGTTACGGGTGACGCGCGGGTCCTGGGCAGGGTCCGAGGAGGTGGAGCGGGGCGAACGGCGCAGGTGGGCCGCGGTGCGCCGGGACGGCACCCTTCGACCGTGTCCGGCGCGGCGGGCGGGGCACCACATGCGTACGTGCCGGAAGTTGTCCACAGGACGCGACGCAATCTTGACGGAGCGGTGCGAACGGGGCGACTCTGGGCGGGTGCCGGAAGGCCTCGGGGAGGGGGCGTTCCGATGGCACACCAGGGGGGCGGATGGCCATAGGGGAGGCCGGTCCGGGTCCGGTGCGGCATGGTTCACAGCTGAAGCGGCTGGAAGAGACCATGCGCATGCGGCTCGGCCGGGAATGTGTGTATGTACCGTCGTGCCGTTTCGGGCTGTACGTGGCGCTGCGCCACTGGTGCCCGCCCGGCGGGCGGGTGCTGATGTCGCCGGTCAACGACGACGTGATCTTCTTCGTCGTGCTCGCGGCCGGACTGCGTCCGGTGCAGGCGCCGTTGAACCCGCTCGACGCGTCCATCGACCTCGATGCCGTGCCGGACGAGGTGTGGGGCTCGGTGTCGGCCGTGCTGACGACGAACCTGTACGGGAACCCGGACCCGGCGCCGCTCCTCAGACAGAAGTGCGATGCCTTGGGTGTCCCGCTGTTCGAGGACGGGGCGCACGCCATCGGCAGCCGGGCGGGGGACCGGCCGGTCGGGGCATGGGGCGAGGCGTCCGCGTTCAGCCTGTCCAAGCACGTGGGCGCCAAGGCCGGAGGCATGCTCTCGCTCGCCGATCCGGGGCTGCGGGAGGCGGTGGAGAAGACCTGCGCGGGGTTGCTGGCGCCGCGCCGGCTGAGTTCCGAACTCGCCTTCGCCGTCCGGCCGTACGCCGAGGCGGCGGTGCGCGGATTACGGCTGCGGCGGGCCGCCTGGGCGGCGGTCCGCCTGCTGGGGCTGGCGGATCGCGAGGAGATCCGGATGCCGCTGCGCCCGGACGAACTCGCCCGCGCCGCCCGGGAGGCTCCCGGACTGGAGGCCCACCACCCGTGGGTGCGCGTCGACATGCACGACTACCGGCTGGAGTCCGGCCGGCTCCGGCTGGGACGCATCGGACGCAAGCTCGACCGGCTGGACGACGTGCTGGACGCCTGCCGGGCGGGTACCGAGCTGCTGCTGTCGACGCCCTGGGCCAAGCCGCGTGACGCGTACGGGACGCAGCCGTTGTTCCGGGTACCGCTGTTCGTGTCGGACCGGGACGCGGCGATCGCGGCCCTGGCGCAACGGGGCATCGTCGTCGGCTACCTGTACGACCCGCCGCTGGACGACTACGCCGGTGCGGAGTTCACCGACCCCTCACCGGCCCCCGAGGCGGCCCGCTGGTTCGCACGGCACGCGCTGCCCGTGGATCCGCTGCGGGCGAGGACGGTCGTCGAGGTGCTGGAGCGGTCCGGGGCGCGACCGGCCGAATTGCCGGGAGGACTGTCCCGGAGCAGGCCGACACCCGGAGGGCTGGGATAGTCCCGTGGCTGAGACCCAGGTGCACGAGTCCGCCGCCGCGCCTGCCGATGGCAGCGGCGGACCGAAGCCTGCCGGCAGCGAACACACACACGACTCGCTGTTCAAGAACGCCTACTTCCTCATGCTCAGCACCGGCGTCTCCGCCGTCCTCGGCCTGGGTTTCTGGCTGGTGGCGGCCCGCTACTACTCCGAGGAGGCCGTCGGCCAGGGCTCGGCCGCCATCGCCGCGATGCGGCTGCTCGCCAGCATCACGGCGACCACCATGATCGGCGCCGTAGTCCGCTTCGTCCCGCGTGCGGGCCGGGAGACCGGGCGCCTGGTGTGGGGCACGTACGCGGCCAGTTCGCTGGTGGTGGCGCTCGCCGCCGCCGTCTTCCTGCTCACGCTCGACGCGTGGGGAGCCTCGTACGCACCGCTGGGCACACCCATGGCGGGGGCGGTGTTCGTCGCGGCGTGCGTCGCCTGGGCGCTGCTCACCCTCCAGGACGGGGTGCTCACCGGGCTGCGCAAGGCGGAGTGGGTGCCGGCCGGGAACGCGGTGTTCTCGGTCGGGAAGCTGGCCCTCCTGGCCGTCTTCGCCGGCACCCTGCCCGTCCTCGGCATCTTCGTCTCCTGGGCGGTGGCGATCGCCTTCTCCACCCTGCCGCTGGGCTGGCTGATCTTCCGCCGGCTCATCCCGCGCCAGGCGGAGGCCGACGGCGACAAAGACCCCCCGAGAGTCCGGGACATGGGCCGCTTCCTGGCCGGGGACTCGCTGGGCGCGTTGTTCAGTCTGGCCATGATCAACCTGCTGCCGGTGATGGTCGCGGTCCGTTTCAGCGCCGCGGAGAACGGCTACTTCTACGTGGCGTACACCGTCGGCGGCACGATGGAGTTCATGGCCATCAACATGGCCTCGTCCCTCACCGCGCACGCCTCGCACGACCCGCGCCAGCTCGCCGACGGCGTCCGTGGCGCACTGCGGCGCATGACTCTGCTGCTGGTCCCGGTCGTGCTGGTCCTGGTCCTCTTCGCCCCGTACATCCTCACGCCCTTCAGCCCGGACTACGCCGAGCACGGTTCGACCGTGCTGCGGCTGCTGGCCCTCGGCGCGCTGCCCCGGGTCGTGGTGGAGCTGTACATCGGCGTACTGCGCGTCCAGGGGCGCACGGGTGTGCTGGCCGCGCTCCAAGGGGCCATGTGCGCCCTGGTGCTGGGCAGCGCGACCGTACTGTTCACCCCGGCCGGGATCGCCGGCGCCGGCTGGGCGGTGCTGCTGAGCATGACCCTGATCGCCGTCGTCTCCACGGCCGGACTGCGCGCGGCGCTGCGCCACGACGACAGCGCGCCCGCCGCCCGCCCGCCCGACGGCCCCTCCCACCCCTCCTACGGCACAAGCTGGGCGAAGCTGAACGCCACCGCCGGGTACGGCACGACCTGGGCCCGCCGGGCCACTCACCCGCCGAGGGACGGCGACCAGGACACGGTCACGCTGTTCATCGGGCGCCCCGGATACGAACGCGAGGCGCTGCAGGCGGACACAATGGCGCTCATCGTGCGGCCGGAGGGGCCGACCCGGGAACCACCACCCGAACTCGCGGGGTCTCACCCGGACCCGGAGCCACACGAGCGGCGGCTGAGAGGCGCCCTGTGGAGTCTCCTCGGTGCCGCCCTCGTCTTCTTCTGCGCGCCGTTGCGGGACCTGCCCTGGCTCGCGAACGCCTCCGACGCGGCACTGACCGGACGTCAGCTGCTCCAGGGCCTGCCGCTGCCGTCTCTCACCGCGGGCGGCCTGCTGCTCGTGGTGTTCGTCGCCGCCGTCACCCTGTGCACCCGGCACGACCCGTGGCTGCCCGCAACGGCGCTCTCCGCCGCCCTGCTCGCCCTGTACGCCGCACCGGTCGCCCTCGGGCGGGAACCGCGGCCGCCGGACGGGGCGTTGTACGGGCAGACGGCCGGCTGCCTCGCGGACGCGCTGGGGCTCGACGGGCCTGAGCCGCTGCTGCGCTGGGCGCCGCCGGTCTGCCAGTTGCTGTGCCTCGTACCGCTGTGGCTGCTGCTCGGGTACGCGGGCGGACGGCTGACGTGGCCGGGGCGCTGGGGGGTTCTGTATCTCGTCGCGGTCGGCGGCTGGGTGTGGCGTGACACGCTCGCACCCCTCGCGCCGCCCCTGCTCGCCGTACTCGCCGTACTGGTCCTGCTCCTGCCGCTCCTGCGCCGTGCCGCGTCGGCGTGGGGCACCACCCGCTTCTCCCGCTCCGCGGCCGACCGCACGGCAGACAGAAAGCCGGCCGGCCGACCCAGCGACTGATCAAGCCCAGAGCCGAACAGAGCCGAACCGCCAGGGGGGAACCAACCGTGCGTCCGCCAGCCACTCCGAGGGAGAGATCCACGCCCGAACCCACACCCGCACGGGACGGCGCGAACACCTCCGGCACCCACCCCGAGACCGCCGGCCAGTCCTCCAGTCCCTCCACCTCGCAGTCGTCGAGCCCCGCCCACGAGCCCGTGACGGACCTGTCCGACCTGCCCCCCGCCCTGCCGGGGCGCCGCGCGCTCGCCCGGCCCGGCATCCCCCTGCTCATGGCGCTCGCGCTCTGGGCGTACGCCGTGCGGCACACCGACGTGTCGCGGCTCGACGACTACGGGCTGGTCAGCGCGCTGCACCCGACGTTCTGGGCCGGACTCGTGGTGCTCACCGCCGGCTTCTGGTTCACGGTCCGCGATCCGCGCCGCCCGGGCGCCTGGGCGGCGGCCTACGTCCTCGGTCTGCTGGTGATGGAGCGGGCCACCCAGGCCGTGCTCTACCCGACCCCGCTGTACGCCTGGGCGTGGAAGCACGACGCGGTCATCGACCACCTGCTGACGGCGGGCGGACTGCAGACGGCCGACCAGGTCGGCGACATGGCGGTGTACGACCAGTGGCCGGGCTTCTTCGCGGCCCAGGCCGCCCTGGTACGGCTGCTGGGTGTGGAGTCGTCGACGATGTTCATGGCCTGGTGGCCCCTGGTCTCCAGCCTGATGCTGCTGCTCCCGCTGCTGCTGATCTACCGCACCTTCACCGAGGACCGGCGGCTGATCTGGACGGCCGTCTGGCTCTTCTACGTCGCCAACTGGGTCGGGCAGGACTACTTCTCCCCGCAGTCCGTGGCGTACGCGCTGCACGTGGGCGTCCTGGCCGTCGTGCTGCGCCGCTTCGGCCGGTCCGCCGTGCGGCGCGGGAGCCCGCGGCAGGCCGTGTGGACGGTGGTGATCACCGTCATGATCGCGGCCATCGTCATCTCCCACCAGCTCACCCCGGGCATGCTGGTCGTCTGCCTGCTCGCCCTGAGCCTGAGCAGCCGCTACCGCGACTGGGTCCCTGTGGTCACCACCGTCGTGATCTTCCTTGCCTGGTGCCTCACGGCCGCGCTGCCCTTCCTGTCCGCCGCGATGCCGGACATGATCCGCTCCCTCGGCGACGTCGGCGCGAACGTCGAGACCGGCTACGGCGCCACCCCGACCGGCACCGGAGCCATCGCGACCTCCTGGGCGGCCAGGCTGCTGTCCGGCTCCGTCCTGCTGCTCGCGGCGTTCGGTGTACTGCGCCAGCGGGTGCTGCGCCACCGGGCCCGGCCGCTGCTGCTGGTCGCGGCGGCGCCGCTGCCGATGTTCGCGGCGAGCAGTTACGGCAGCGAGATGATCTTTCGGGTGCTGCTGTTCATGCTGCCCGGCGCCGCGTTCTTCGCCGCCGCGGCGGTCCTGCCCGAGGTGCGCACCCTGGCCGCCGACGCCGCCGTGCAGGAGGCGGGCGGCCGGCGGTCCGCCCCGTCCGAAATCCGCCGACCGGGGATCGGCACAGCAATCCCACTGGCCGCCCTGCTCGTCGGAACCCTGGCGTTCGTCCCGGCCTACTCCGGCAAGGACCGGATCAACTACTTCCCGCCGCAGGAGGTGTCCCTCGTACGGCAGCTCTTCGACCAGGCGCCCGACGGCTCCCTCGTCGTCGCCGCCAACCGCAACTACCCGCTGGCGTACGACTCCTACGGGAGCGTCGACCACTACTGGTTCCTCGACGACGGCCGCAGTCATGTCGACCGGATCGTCGACGAGCCCGCGGTCACCCTCGCCGCTGACATGGCCGGAGTGGAGCGGCCGGCCCTGGCCTACTTCCTGCTCACCCAGGGGCAGTTCGCCAACTCCGAGATGAACGGACAGCTCACGAAGGCGCAGCTGGACCGCATCCAACGGTCCGTCGCGGCTTCACCACGGTTCGAGCTCGTGGCCGAGAACAGCGCCGGATGGCTCTACGTACTGAAGCAGTCGGGAGGAGCGGCGCGATGACACCGCAGGAACTCGTGGTCCGGATGCTGCCCCCGTTCGGCGGCTGGCTGGCGCTCGCCGCGCTCGCCCTGCCCGGCGGATCGCCGCTGCGCGGCGCCGCGGTCGTGCTCTTCCTGGCGGCGGGCCCGGGCGCCGCCGCGGTCAGAGTCTGCGCACCCGCCCTGGGGGCGCGGCCCGCCGAAGGGCCCGTCGAGCGCCGCGACCCGGACTTCGCCCGCCACTCCGACGTGTTGGAACGGCTGATGCTGACGCTGTTCCTGAGCATCGGCGCCGTGATGCTCGTCGCGACCGTGCTGATCGCCACGCACACCTTCAGCGCGCAGCGGGTGCTGCTGACGCTGACTCTGCTGACCACACTCGCCGCGTTCTGTCCGCCGCTGCGCGCCTCCCCGCCGGCGGGGACCACGCCGAGGACACCGAAGGGTTCCGCTCCGTGAGGTTCAACCGTCCCCACCGTTCCGTTCGCCACGACCCGGCCACGGCCGGGCAGCACCGCAGGAGGCCCCCCGGAGAGCGCCGGGCCGCCGGCCCGCTCGCATCGAGCCGGCGCCGTCTGCTGATCGCGTCCGCCACGGTCGTCAGCGCGGTCCTGGTCGCCGGACTCGCCCTCCGGGACTCCTCCTCCGGACCGGACCCGGGAGCCGCCGGCTCCCAGGCGGACTGCCGCCCCACGGAACTCCTGGAACCGCCCTGCGGCGCCTGGTTCGGCGCGTTCGTGCCGCATGAGCGGGACGACCTGCCGGAGAAGGTCCGCGCCTACGAGAAGCGCGTGGGCCGCGAACTCGACATCGTGTACACGTACCACGACATGTCCCTGCCCGAGGGCACCCGCCGCGAGGGCCGGCTGCTCACTCCCGAGGAGCAGAAGGTCGGCGAGGACCACCTGCTGCTGCTGTCCTGGGAGAGCAAGTGGTGGGGCGGCACGAAGAAGCAGCAGCCGACGTGGAAGCAGATCGCGGCCGGCGAGCTGGACGAGAAGGTCATCGACGTCCAGGCCCGGCGCGTCAAGGACTACGGCAAGAAGGTGTTCCTCTCCTTCGATCTGGAGATGGACACGCGCACCCCGGCCAACGGCACCCCGGCCGAGTTCGTCCAGGCGTACCGGCACATCCACGACCGGTTCCGCGAACTGGGCGTCGACAACGTGGTGTGGACGTGGATCACCACCGGGTACCTCGACCACGCCGACGAGATCAAGAAGATGTATCCCGGCGATGAGTACGTCGACTGGATCGGCTACAACCAGTACAACTACTACCGCTGTCACGACGCGGGCTGGCTGACCTTCGCGCAGACCCAGAAGGCCACGCACGACTGGATCCGGAAGAACATCTCCGACGACAAGCCGCTGATGCTCTCCGAGTTCGGCACCGCCGCGGACTCGTCCCGCCCGCAGCGGCAGGCCGAGTGGTACGCGCAGGTACCCGGGGTGCTGAAGAGCCTGGAGGGCGTCAAGGCCGCCCTCCAGTGGAACCACCGCGACCCCGGACCGCACTGCGATCTCGCGCTGGCGAACGACGCGGCCTGGGACAGCCTGCGCAAGGCGGTCGCCGACCCGTATCTCAACCAACCGCTGAAATGACCCCTCAGCCCGCGAACTCGGGCCCGTGCACCCTGGCGCGGGCCCGCCGGTACCACCGCCACGCGATCGTCTTCGGCCCGTCCCGGTACGGCGCGACCCGGGCGCCCGCCCCCGCCAGCCAGCCCTCCACGTCGGCGACGGTGTGGGTGCGCCGGACGATGAGCCGGGCGATGCGGTAGCGCTCGTCGCGGTCGGAGCTGAGCGCGTGCCGTACGGCCGTCGCCGTCTCGTAGCCCGCCCGGGCCGACATGGCCCGCACCCGCGGGCTGTTGTAGCCGTGCGGATAGGCGAGATGCCGTACCTCGTGCCCGAGGGCGTCCTCCAGCACCGCCTTGGACGTGCGCAGTTCGTACGCCAGGTCCCTCGCGGACAGCGTGTCGAGCTGGGCGTGTGTGACCGTGTGGCTGCCGATCTCCATGCCGGAACGTTCCAGCTCCGCCGCTCGGTCCAGGGTCATCATCGGGGCGGGCGGCAGCAGGCTGCGGCCGCCCGGGGCGATGGCGCCGGTGGTGAGATACGCGGTGGCGGGCAGGGAACGCTCGGCCAGTGCCTCGGCGGTGGGGCCGGGCAGATCGGCGAACCCGTCGTCGAAGGTGAGCAGCACCGGCCGGGGCGGCAAGGGCACCCGCCCGGCCAGGTGGTCGGCGATCGCGCTGATCGTGACGGGTGTACGGCCGCTGCGGACCACGGCGTCGAGATGCGCGGCGAACTGCTTCGGCGTCACCGTGAACTCGGCGATCCAATCGGGCGGATCGTCCATCACCGAGTGGTACAGGAAGACCGGAATGGCCGGGGAGCCGACCGCGTTCGGCGGCGCTATCGGCCCCTCACCGTCCTGCGCACCCCGTTCCGACCGGCCTCTGCCGTCCCCCTGCCCCTCACCCCGCGTACGCGCCGAGGTCCTCATCTCGCCCCCTCACCCCGCGCGCGCAGCGCCCGCCGCGCCCGCAGATAGCCGACAGGCCCGTACAACATCCCTCTGCGCTGCAACCGTGACAGCCGCCGCGGCCACGGATGCGTCCGCACGTCGTGATCCCCCGGCGCCCCGCCGCCCGCGGCCCCCTCCGCCGCGCGTACGGCCGTCAGCGCGCGGGCGTGGGCCAGGCCCCGCGGCAGCCGCGCGAGGAACGCCGGCAGCAGAGCGGGCCGGTTCACCAGCACCGCGGTGAGATAGGCGGTGAGCCCCGCGCCGTAGCCGTACGCCTGGGTCTCCAGGTCCCGCCAGGCCTCCCGGTGGTGGTGCCAGACCAGGGCGTGGGGCGTGTAGCGCAGCCGGTGGCCCTGGGCCAGGACGCGGACGAAGCCGTAGAGGTCGTCGCCGCCCCGGGCGGCCGTCCCGGCACCGGTGGCCGGGTCGAAACCGCCGACCTCGCGCAGCACCGCCGTCCGGAACGCCATGTTGGCGCCGGAGCCGAACCGCCCCGCCGTGAACGGGAACAGCGGCTCGTCGCCCGGCGGTTCCGCCGGGTCGTACGTCCTTGGAGTGAAGCCTTTCGCGAACCCGCCGTGGCTCTCCAGCAGCACCTGGGCCGGGGTGGTGAGCCGCGCGGGCAGGATCAGGCCGGTGCTGCAGCCGAGCCGGGCGTCGGCGGTGAAGGGCGCGGTCAGCTCCGTCAGCCAGCGCGGGTCGGCGACCACGTCGTCGTCCGTGAAGGCGACCACCTCTCCGCGCACGGCGGCCAGCCCCGCGTTGTGCGCGCCTGCGAGCCCCGGAACCGGCTCGCACACGTAGCGCACGCGCTCGGCGTACTTCCGCTCGATCAGCTCCCGCGTCTCGCTCGTCACGGGCGCGTTGTCGACGACGACGATCTCGAACCGCGGATGGTCCTGCGCCAGCAGCGAGTCCAGCGCCCGGGCCAGCTGCCCGGCCCGCTCCCGGGTGGCCACCACGACACTCGTGTACGGCAGTTCACCGGGTGCGTCGGGTGCGTCGGGTGCGTCGGGTGCGTCGGGTGCGTCGGGTGCGTCGGCGAGGGCCGGCGCACACTCCGCCCGCGCCCGACTCGCCAGCACGGCCTTCGCGTCCGCCCCCTCTGGTACCCGCCCCAGCAGCGTACCCACGGGCCGGCCGCCCCTCCTGACCAGCACGAACACCTCGCCGGGCGCCACCGGCGGACTCCCCGGACCCGGTCTGAGCACCGCCTCCTCACCGTCGAGGTCCAGCTCGGCGACCTGTACCGCCCCGATGTCCAGGAACCGCCGTATCTCCTCCTGCGCACGTGCCGATCGAGACATGCGCCCTCCCCCCACTCGTGTCAGGTACGGCGCAGCCGGGCCGCGCCCTTCAGGGTCCGCGCGGCCAGCGACGCGAGCCGCGGCCGGCTGCGGACGAAACTGTGTGCGCGGCGCGCCGGCTCGCGGCTCAGGCAGTGCAGCGCCGCACCCGCCCCCGGGCGCGTCACCGCGCCCTCGTACACGGGCAGTTCGCCCGTCTTCAGCGCGTCCTTGTACTCGGCGGTGCCCCGCCCCAGATCGAGCATGCCGATGCCGTCGGCGGCCGCTGCCTCGGCCATGCGCAGGTGCAGCACCAGACCCGGCGAGAACTTCGCGAACTCCGGGTCGTACGCCGGGAACCAGCAGGCCAGGACGGAGGCCGAGCGCAGCCCGAAGTGCGCGGCGACCGGCCGCTCGCCGGCGTACAGCACGGACAGCGTGCCGCTGCACTCCGGTGCCCTGGTCCTGGCCAGCTGCCCGACGAGCCGGGTGATCCACTCCTGGGCGAACCGGTCCCGGCGACCCGTCCTGCGGTACTGCGCCGACTTCCACTCCATGAGCGTGCGCAGTGCGGCCGGGTCGCGTTCGTCGAACACGAATCGCAGGTCGCCGGCCTGCCGGCCCAGCCTGCGTTCCTTGGCCAGCGTCGTCTTGAGGAACTTCGGCGACTGGGCGCGCAGCACCGACTCGTACGTCTCGTAGCCCTTCTGCACGTCGATGACGAACGTGGCGTGCTCCTCGGCCGCGTACCGGACGAACAGCCGCTGCCCGGCCTCCAGATTGTCGAAGACGAAGCTCGACACCGAGCAGGCACGCAGCAGTTCGCCGGTCTCCAGCACCAGGCCCGGCCGCAGGATCGCGCCCTGCGCGTCCGAGACGCCGAGCCCGATCGCCCGGCCCTGGCCCAACGGGCCCCGCTCATGGGGCAGGAAGCCGACCGGCTCCAGTCCGTCGTAGACCACCGCGACCCGGGCCCGCGGCCTCACCCGGCCGACGGCCTCGGTGAACTCCGGTTCCATGAAAGGGTTGCGCGGTGCCGCCGAGGCGGCGCGCAGTGCGCGCCAGCGCTCCCTTTCCCCCTCGCCGAGCTCACCGGGCCCAGCCACGCGAATGCGCCCACTGCTCAACCTGACCCCCCGATCAAGTCCCCCCTGGACACATGGAAGGTACCGCCCGAGACGGCCCGACGGGTAGGTAGCGGAGCATGTTGTTGCCAACTGGTGCAGAGGCCTTCAACCGGGCAATCGGCGTCGGCCGCCGGTGAAACGACGGGGCGCGCTGTCCGTATTCTCTGATCATGGCCGCACCCCTCGCATATTCACTCATCGCCACCGACCTGGACGGGACGCTGCTGCGCGGCGACGACACCCTCTCCGACCGGTCTCTCGCCGCGCTCGCGCGGGTGGCGGGCGCCGGCGCCCAGCACCTGGTGGTGACGGGCCGGCCGGCACCGAGAGTGCGGCCGCTGCTGGACGACCTCCGGTGCACGGGACTCGCGGTGTGCGGTCAGGGCGCGCAGGTGTACGACGCCGGCGCGGACCGGCTGCTGTGGTCCATCACCTTGGACCGGGAGCTGGCGGAGACCGCCCTCGGCAAGATCGAGGCCGAGGTGGGGCAGGTGTACGCGGCGGTCGACCAGGACGGGGTCGACGGGCTCACGCTGATCGAACCGGGCTACCTCATGCCGCACCCGACCCTGCCCGCCGTACGCGTCGACCGGCGCGACCAGCTGTGGGGCGAGCCCATCAGCAAGGTGTTGCTGCGCCACCCCTACCTGTCCGACGACGAGTTGGCGGCGACGGCCCGCTCGGTGGTCGGCTCGCTGGCCACGGTGACGATGTCCGGTCCCGGCACGGTCGAACTCCAGCCGTGCGGTGTCACCAAGGCGACGGGCCTGGCGCTGGCCGCCGAGCACCTGGGGCTGCGGCCGGCGGACACCATCGCCTTCGGTGACATGCCCAATGACATCCCGATGTTCGACTGGGCCGCCCACGCCGTCGCGATGGCCAACGCCCATCCCGAACTCAAGGCCGTGGCCGACGAGGTCACCCTGTCGAACGAGGACGACGGCATCGCCGTCGTCCTCGAGCGACTGCTGGACGGGGCGGCTCAGTACGGGCCGTTGACGTTGTCGATCGAGCCGTAGCGGTCGGCCGCGTAGTTGCAGGCCGCCGTGATGTTGGCGACCGGGTCGTACGGGTCGAAGGGGGTGCCGGGCACGTGGTACGCGGCGAAGGTCGGGTCGATGACCTGGAGCAGACCCTTGGACGGGGTGCCCTTGGCGGCGTTGGAGTCCCAGTTGTTGATCGCCAGGGGGTTGCCGGACGACTCGCGCATGATGTTGCGGTAGATGCCGTCGTACGACCCCGGGATCCCGTTCCGCGCCATGATGTCCAGCGACTCGCGGATCCAGCCGTCGAGGTTGTCGGCGTAGGTCTTGGCGGAGGCGGGGGTGGCCTGGGTGACGCCCCCGGCGGGCTTCGCGGCCGGCTTGGCGGGGGCGGACGACTTCGACTTGGTCGCCTTCTTCTCCGTGACGGCCGCCTTCGTCGTCTTCACCTTCAGCTCGAGGCCCGGGTGGATCAGCTTCGGGTTGTCGCCGACGGCGGCGCGGTTGTCCTTGTAGAGCTGCTTCCAGCCGCCCGATACGTCGTACTTGTCCGCGATGCCGTAGAGCGAGTCGCCCTTGGCCACGGTGTACGTGAGGGACTTGGCGGGCTGGGCCGCCTGCGGCACGGACTGTGCGACGGTGGCGGGCGCGCTCTGGGGCTCGACGGCGCTCGCGTGCGTCGCACCGAGGAGCGGGAGGGTCAGTGCCGCTCCGCCGGTGCCGACGGCGACGACACCACGGGTGAGCGGGTTCCTTCTGGGGTGACGGTGCTTACCTCGTCCGGGCATGGCGATGTTCCTCTCCGGCGCCTGCGAGGTGAGCTGTCGGGTTCGGGCCGGGAGGTGCCCGGCCGCGTACGGCGCTGTATGCCGTGCGCGGCTTCACCCCGAGCCGTGCCGCTGTGCGGACCGGCGACTTACCTGGGTCCCCCGCTCCTGCCCTGCGTGAGTGAGTCGGTTGATGTGGGGTGTCCGGGCGGTGGCAGGATTCGGCGTCCGCCGGACAGGGCGGGAACGTATGCGAGAGCACATGTCGGGAACAAGCACCGAAGTCACATATGACGCTTGTTGACCTTGGTCGGGGGGAATGGGCCGCTTGATCCTTTGCGGAAGGGAAGGCTCAACTCGCATGGGCGGGAAGGGGGTACGGGCGGATGCCGGGGTGGCGTGCGAAACGTCGGGCGTGATTCAACTCACTGATCACGAATCTCTGGGGCAATGTCCGCCTATAGGAATTCGCTTATCCATCAAGGCAAATCGTGCATAGTCCGTTACTTCCTGGTAAGTCGATAAATGTCTGCTCTTATGAGCTGATCGAAAACATGGCGCTCCTGATCGGATACCACCCGGCCTGTAACCACGGGCGCTGACAGTGATCGAAACGTGACCGGATACGCTGACTCGAGTGAGGGCAGCGACCTATCGACAATCCGCGTAATCATCCGGCAGACACCAGCAGACAGGAGACCCCTCGTGACCGACGTCGGGCCGTTCGGGCTGAGCGTGCGGGACCAGGCTCTGGAAGCCGATGTCCAGGCCGGACTGACGGCTGTCGAGGAAGGCTTGCTCGAGGCCACCAAGAGTGAGGTGCCCTTCATCACGGAGGCCGCCCAGCATCTGGTGCGGGCCGGCGGCAAGCGGTTCCGGCCGCTGCTCGTGATGCTCTCCGCCCAGTTCGGTGACCGGCACGCCCCCGGGATCGTGCCCTCTGCCGTCGTCGTGGAGCTGACCCACCTCGCCACGCTGTACCACGACGACGTGATGGACGAGGCCGCCGTGCGCCGCGGCGTCGCGAGCGCGAACGCCCGCTGGGGCAACTCCGTCGCGGTCCTCACCGGCGACTTCCTCTTCGCCCGCGCCTCGCACATCCTGGCCGACCTCGGCCCGGAGGCCGTGCGGGTGCAGGCGGAGGCGTTCGAGCGACTGGTGACCGGTCAGATCCTGGAGACGGCCGGGCCGCAGGACGGCCGCGACCCCGTCGAGCACTACCTGGACGTGCTGGGCGGCAAGACCGGCTCGCTGGTCGCCGTGTCGTGCCGGTTCGGCGCGATGATGTCCGGCGCCGACGACACGGTCGTGGACGTGCTGACCCAGTACGGCGAGCGGCTCGGCGTCGCCTTCCAGCTCGCGGACGACGTCCTGGACATCGCCTCCGACTCCCACGAGTCCGGCAAGACCCCCGGCACCGACCTGCGCGAGGGCATCCCCACGCTGCCGGTGCTGCGGCTGCGCGAGCGGGCGGCCCGGCTCGGCCTCGCCGAGGACGTCGCCCTGTGCGAGCTGCTGGACTCCGACCTCACCGACGACGCCCGGCACGCCGAGGCCCTGCGCCTGCTGCGGGCCCACCCGGCGCTGGAGCAGGCCCGGCGGGACACCGTCCGCTACGCCCAGGACGCCCGCTCGGCGCTGGCGCCCCTGCCGGAGTGCGCCGCCAGGACGGCGCTGCTGGAGCTGTGTGACGCGGTGGTGCACCGGGCCGGCTGAGCACGTCCTGCCCGCACGACCCCTACGGGTCGGGGGAGAAGCCGCCCCTCCGTGTCATACCCCAGCAGTACGCGGAGTTGAGTCCGGGGTCTGACGTATCTCCCTGGCCGATTTGGTCAGATGGAAACCACGGAAAACACCACTCCTCACCTGTTCGGGTGAGAATGGCGGCTCAGGGACGAGTGCGTGGACGACACGGACAGCCGCCGCCGACCACGGAGGTAGGGCACACATGGCACCGTACGCATCCGACGACAGCACGACCGGCGGGGAGGGCGACGAGCAGCGCTCCGGGCGGCGCAAAGCCGCGCGGTACATCGTCCCGGTCACGGTCATGGGGGTGGCGGCCGCGACGATCGGCCTGGTCCCCGCACTGGCCGACTCCGGCGACCCCGACCTCCCGAAGATCACCGCACAGCAGCTCATCGAGAAGATCGCGAAGTCGGACGTCGAGCAGCTGTCCGGCACGGTGAAGATCAGCACCGACCTCGGTCTGCCGAACCTCGGCGGCCTGGAGTCCGGCCTGATGTCCGGCGCCGCGGGCCGGGGTGAGGGCGGCTCGTCCGCCGACCCGACGGCCAAGCTCACGGAACTGGCCTCCGGCACGCACACCTTGCGCGTCGCCGCCGACGGCCCGGACCGGCAGAAGCTGTCGCTGCTGGAGAACGCCGCCGAGTACAGCGTCATCCACAACGGCAAGGACGTCTGGGGCTACGACAGCAAGTCCAACGAGGTCTACCACGGCACCGTCTCCGAGAGCCCGAAGCGCGACAGGGCCCAGCCTCCTGCCATGCCGAAGGACTTCGCGGAGGAGGCCCTCAAGGCCGTCGACGGCACGACCTCCGTGACCGTGGACGGCACCGCCCGGGTCGCCGACCGGGACGCCTACAAGCTCGTCATCAAGCCGAAGCAGTCCGGTTCGACGGTCGGCGCGGTCACCGTGGCGGTGGACGCGAAGACCGGCATGCCGCTGAAGTTCACCCTGACTCCGGCGGGCGGCGGCTCGGCCGTCGTCGACGCGGGCTTCACCAAGGTCAGCTTCGCCGAGCCGGCCGCCTCGACCTTCGACTTCACCCCGCCCAAGGGTGCGAAGGTCACCGAGGAGAAGGCGTCCCGCGAGGCGCCCGGCAAGACCTCCGACAAGGGCGAGGCACGCAAGCACGCCCCGAAGGGCGAGGAGCGCCTCGGCGAGGGCCTCGACGGCATGAAGACCATCGGCGAGGGCTGGAACGCCATAGCAACCTTCGACACCGGCGGCAAGGGCGTGCCCTCCGGCAAGGCCGGAGGCGACCTCGGCGGCTTCATGGACTCGCTCGGTGACAAGGTCACCGGCAAGTTCGGCTCCGGCACGGTCTTCTCGACCCGCCTGATCAACGCCCTCATCACCGACGACGGCAAGGTCTACGTGGGCGCGGTCACCAAGGACGCGCTCGTGAAGGCGGCCGACGCCGGGAAGTAGGTCCCGTACCCGTGCGGGACGCGGAGAGAACGAGGAAGCCGGTGGCCGAACCGCCCGCCGCGGAGCCGGAGACCGGGTCGGCGCCCGGCCCGGGGGAGAGCGGCGCGGGCGCCGCGGCCGGGGCACCGGTCTTCGCCACCCGCGCGCTCACCAAGCGCTACCGCGGCGGACAGCTCGCCGTCGACGGTCGACCTGACCGTCCTGGCGGGCAGCGTCTTCGGCTTCCTTGGCCCCGACGGCGCCGGCAAGACCACCACGATCCGCATGCTGATGGGCCTCATCGAGCCCACCTCCGGCACGGCCCGGGTCCTCGGGCAGCCGATGCCCCGGGTCACCCGGTCCGTGCTGCCGCACGCCGGTGCCCTCAGGACGTCACGGTCTAGGGGTCCATGCACTATGAGCGTCCGATCAGGTCGCGTGGTCTGGTGCCGTGCATCGCAAGGCGCCGGACCACGCGACCCGGGCGGGCATAGTGCATGGACCCCTTAGGCGTCCTGCTCGTACAGGAACCGGGCGAGCGGTGCCTCCTGCGCGAAGAACGTCTTCGCCCTGGTCAGCGCCTCGGTGTCGTTCAGCACGTCACCGGGCTTGCTGCCGTTGCCGAGCAGCACCCCGCCGAAGCGCATCCCCATGTACGCGGCCGAGTTGTGGAGTGTCCCGACCAGCGGGTCGGCGACGACCTCCTCCCGGTGCGCGAGGGCGGTGACACCCCACAGCGTGCGTCCGGCCAGGGTCGCCTTGAAGTCGAGTCCGGGCGTGCGCAGCCAGCCCGACCAGTAGTCCAGGTAGCGCTTGGTGTGCGCGGAGACCGAGTACCAGTACAGGGGCGTGACGATCACGATGTCGGTCGCGGCGAGCGTGGCGTCGAGCAGCAGGGCCACATTGCCCTCGGTGGGGCGGACGTGGTCGCTGTCGTGCCGCAGGTCCTCGAAGTCCGGTACCGGATGCGCGGTGAGGTCGAGCCACTGCTGTTCGACGTCTGCGGGCAGTTGCTCGGCGGCCTTGCGGGCCAGCAGTTCGGAGTTGCCCTCGGCGCGGGCACTGCCCAGGACGAAAAGGAAGCGGCGGGTCATGGTGGTCCCCCTGAAACTCGTCGTATGTCAATTACACGCGCATGCAGCTTATGCGCGTGCAAGTAAATCCGCCAGGGGTGTCCATCAACTCGCGGCGCGCGTCTCCGCCGCGTGCGCCACGGCCAGCAGCAACGCCTCCCGCCCGTGCGACGCCACCAGTTGCAGCCCGGCCGGGCAGCCGTCGCCGCCGAACCCCGCGGGGACGCTCAGCGCCGGATGTCCGCTGAGGTTGAACGCCCAGGTGAGCGAGGTGGAGTAGCGGTCCCCGGGCCCCTCGTGGCCGTGCGGTGCCGTGGGTGCCGTCGGGGTCAGCAGCAACTCGGCACCGGCGAACAGCTCCGCCAGCCGCCGGTCGTTCTCCGCCCGGACCCGGTGGGCAACGGACAGGTCCAGGCCGGGTGCTGGACCGGTTCCCGCCCGGCCGGCACCGGGCGTGCGCAACGCGAGCCACGCGGGCCCGGGGTCCATGAGCCGCAACGGCACCCGCGGCCGCACGAGCCGTACGACACCGGCCGCCTGGAGCCGTTCCACCGCCGCCCGGGCGAGAGCGACCGGCTCCGGTTCGGGCCCGGCGAAACCGAGGTCGGGGGACCATGCGGCGGTGACGGGGAGGGCCGCTTCCGCCGGCGACGGTTCCCGGGACACCGCGCGCCACCACAGCGCCGCGTCCGATGCCGAGCGGGCGAGCACACCGGGGGCCGCAAGCCCCGTACGGTCGGCGGAGGGCAGCCGTCCGCCCGTGGCCTTCAGCCCGACGACCCCGCACCAGGCCGCCGGGATCCGCACCGACCCGGCCCCGTCGCTGCCGGTCGCCAGCGGCACCAGACCGGCCGCCACCGCCACCGCGGCCCCGGCCGAGGAACCCCCGGGCGTCCGGTCGGCCCGCCACGGATTGACGGTCCGACCCCGGGCCCCGAGCCCCCAGGTCTGCCAGGCCGTTCCCGGCCCGGGTACGGAGGTCGCCCCCACGGCGACACACCCGGCGGCGAGCAGCGGCCCCGCCGCACGCAGCCCGTGCCGCCCCTTCACGGCGATCGGCACGCCTGCCAGCGGCAGCGGCCCTCCCACCCCGGAGCTGTCGGCTTCGCTCGTGCGGGGGACCTGCCCGGTGCCGACGCGTCCACTCGTACGAGGGAACGCCCCGGAACGCCGGACGAGTCGCGCGTCCACCTCGCCCGCTCGCCGCACCGCCTCCTCGCCCCACACCTCGATGAACGCGCACAGCTCCGGATCGGCCCGCTCGATTCGCTCCAGCGCCGCCGCGACCACGTCGACCGCGCGCACCTCCCGGGCCCGTACGCGCGCCGCGATGTCCCCGGCCGACAGGGAAACGGCCGTCAGCGCGCAGCTCCGGTCAGACGGGCCAGGGCCTCCGTCTCGCGTGGCGGACGGCCCGGTTCACCTAGCCGCCAGGACGGCACCCACGGCACGCGGTACACGTCGATGACCGACTCGAGGGACCTGACCCGTTGGGCGAGCGGGCGCGGCAGCCGGCCCGGGGCGTCCGCCACGAGGACGACGGCGGCGAGGTCGAGTTCCGGCGGAGCCTGCCCGCGACGGAAGACCTCCACCACCCCGGCGGCCCTGTCCAGACCGGCCGCGTGCGTCCGGGCGACCAGCAGCACCGACCGGGGGGCGCCCGCCCCGGGCCAGGAGCGGCCGCTGTCATGACCGCCGTAGACCACGGCGAGCGTGGAGACGCCCGCGCCGCCGTGCGTGCCGACCCAGGAGAAGCGCCGTGCCGCGGCACGGTCGGGCGCGGGCTCCGGCGGCACCGGCTCGGGGGTGGTCGCCGGGCCGCGGAGCCAGATCTCCGGTCCCTGTCGCCTGCCTGTCTGCATGCCCCTCTCCTCCCTCGTACTCCGATCTTCATGCCCTACCTGACGACCGGCGCGGGCCGGCGGTCCTTGGGACGAGCCTGTGACACCGTGGTGACGTGAGAAACGGGGGCGAGCGGACACACTCGACAGTGGGTGGACGACGCCGAGTGAGGGGACGATGTTTCGACTCAGCCGCGAGAAGACGCGGGAACAGAAGCAGGTCGCACGCGCGGCGACCCCGGCGGCACCGATCGACGTCCATGTCCCCGGGGCCGGTGCGGACCCCGCGGCGGGCCCGGGCGGGGCGTCCGACGGCGCGTCGGTCGGCGGGGTCCCGGTCTTCGCGGCCCCCGGCGAGGAGATCCAGCGGGCCGTCCTGAACCGTCTCCACCACATCGCCCTGGCCACCGGGCATCCCGTCCGCGCCACGATCAACGACGAGCGCATCGGCTACGTCGTGCCGCTCCAGGTCGACCCGGACGGCTCCAGCCACTTCACGGCCGAGCCGGTACGTACGGCACCTGCCGAGCAGGAGCCCGCCCGCAACGACGACGCCACCCACGTCCTGCGCCCCGTGCCGGAGCGTGGCGCCGCCCCGACGTTCCCGCTGCGGGCGGTGCCCGAACCGCAGCAGGCGGATGAGCCCGAACCGACCTTCGAGCTGCGCGCCGTACCGGAAGACGCGGTCCCGGGCACGGTCACACCGCCCGGCACCGTCGCGCCCCCCGTCGGCGTCTTCGGCCCGCCCCCGCCCATGGACGCGAGGCCGCTGCCCGTCCCGGAGACCTACCCCGGGCCACAACCCGAGTCGATCCCCGAGGCCGCCCTGCTCGCCGCGGATCCCGACCCCAAGCCCACCCCACCGCGCGGCTTCGACGCCGTCGCGGAGGCCGTACTCGGCGACGAACCCCTCACCGCCCCGGGCGCCCCCGGCACCCCCGCGCTCCTCGCGGAGCCGGTCGCGCGGATCAACGAGGCCGTGAAGGAGGGCCGGATCGACGCGGCGGCCGCTCTGGCGGAGCAGACCGTCACCGAGGCGTCCGGGACGCTGGGGCCGGAGCACCCCGAGGTGCTCCGGCTGCGGGAACTCCACGCGTACATCGCCTACTTGGCGGCCGACCCGCTCCGCGCCCTCCAGATGTCGCTCGACCTGGCCGGTGCCCGCCGCCGCACCGGTGACGCGGAGGCCGCCTACGGCAACGTCCGGAGCGCGGCCACCGCCTGGCGTGCGGTACGCGACCCGGCGGTGGGGCTGGAGTTGGGCCACGGCCTGATCGGCCTGTGGACCGAACTCGCCGCCGAGGGCGGCCCGGCCGCCGAGGAGATCGAGGAACTGGAGTCGGCCCGCGCCCGCATGGGCCGACTCGCCGAGCGCGCCCGCAACCGGTAGGCGCGCTGCCCGGGGGCTATTCCGACAGCTCCCACACCGCGTACGCCAGGGCGTCGCTGTTGCGGTTCAGGGCGGTGTCGTTGATGTTGGCGGTGGTGTCGCAGGAGGAGTGGTAGCAGCGGTCGAAGGCCCGCCCCGCCGTACCGCCCCACTTGGCCGCCTGCGCCGCCGTCATCGTCCGGCTCGCCCCGGTGAACAGGCCGCCCACCGGCACGCCCGCGCTCTTGAAGGGCGCGTGGTCGGAGCGGCCGTCGCCCTCGGTCTCGATCTCGGTCGGGACGCCGATGCCGCCGAAGTAGTCCTTGAAGGTCTTCTCGATCGCCGGGTCGTCGTCGTAGACGAAGTAGCCGGGGTTCGGGGAGCCGATCATGTCGAAGTTCAGGTAGGCGCTGATCCGCGAACGGTCCCCGGTGGACAGGCGGCTGACGTAGTGGCGGGAGCCGACGATGCCGAGTTCTTCCGCACCCCACCAGGCGAACCGCAGATGCTTGGCGGGCTTGTACTGCGCCCGTGACACGGCGAGGGCGGCTTCCAGGACGGCGGCCGAGCCGGAGCCGTTGTCGTTGATGCCGGGCCCGGAGGAGACGCTGTCGAGATGCGAGCCGGCCATCACGACCTGGCCCGTGTCCCCGCCGGGCCAGTCGGCGATCAGGTTGTAGCCGGTGCGGCCGGAGGCGGTGAACTGCTGGACCGTGGTGGTGAATCCGGCCGCGTCCAGCTTGGCCTTCAGGTAGTCGAGCGAGGCCTTGTAGCCCGCCCGGCCGTGCGCGCGGTTGCCCCCGTTTGCGGTGGCTATGGACTGCAGCTGGGACAGGTGGTTCTTGACGTTCGCCAGGGGGATGTCCGGCGCGGCTGCCGCTCTGGGGGGAGCGGAGGACGCGGCGTCGGCCACGGCACCGCCGGTCAGGAGCATGGCGGTGGCCATGCCGCCCGCGGCGACGGCGCGCGCGGAGACGGAGAGCTTCATGTGGGGGCTCCGAATTCCGTCGGGCCGCCCGTGGGGTGTCCACGGGCAGCCCGGAGTCAATGGGGTGCCTGGATGGTGAAGCTGGTACTGACTCTCCGTCAAGAGCCTTGACGGACACAGGCGTTATGGCCGACCGGTGAGTGCGCAACCGGCCGAGGTGTCACGGACGCGGCCCGCGTCACTGCACGCAGAACTCGTTTCCCTCCGGGTCCGTCATCACGGCCCACTCGCCACCCTGCTCCTTCACCCGCCGCAGCACGCTCGCTCCGAGCCCCTCCAGCCGCGCGATCTCCTCCTCGCTCCGCCCCTCGCCCGGGTGCAGATCGAGGTGGAGCCGGTTCTTGGCCGCCTTCGCCTCCGGCACCCGCTGGAACAGCAGCCGCCGCCCCAGCCCGGTCCCGCTCTCCTCCTCGAACGGGTCCTCGGGATGCCGCACCGCGACCAGGTCCCGGAAGGCGCGACGGCCGTGGAAGTCGACGACGAGTTCCTCCGGGACGGCGCCGAAGCGGATCAGCTTCTCGATGAGGGCGCTGTTGTCCTCGACCTCGTACCTCAGGGCGGCGGCCCAGAAGTCGGCCTGCGCGTGCGGGTCGTTCGCGTCGATGACGACCTTCCAGTGCACGGGAGCGGGTGATGCCGGTGTCTGCGTCATGTAACCACTTATACTGGTTAGGTGAGTGGACGCGCAGGGGAAACGCCGGAGCGGACGCACGGCCTGACGCTGGTCTCGTCCGAGGGGAAGCCGTACCGCTTCGACCCCGGCGCCCTGTGCCTGGAGCTGCTGACGACCGGCGGCCCCGGCGCCTTCGCGCGCTGGGAAGTGCTGCACGAGCCCGCCGACCTGGCCGCCTGGGCCGGGCGGAGCCGGCTGCCGGACGGGCTGGACCTCACCGTCTCCGCCGAGGAACTGGAGCGTGCGCGCACCCTGCGCGACGCCCTGTTCCCGCTCGCCGCCGACCGCGCGCACGGCCGTCCCCTGCGGGCCGCCCACCTCGACCTCGTCAACGCCGCCGCGGCCGAACCCCCGCTCGTCGCCCGCATCCGGCCGGACGGCAGCCGCGCCTGGGCCCCGGGCGCCACCGGCACCCACCTGCTCTCGACCGTCGCCCGCGACGCGATCGACCTGTTCACCGGGCCCCACGCCCACCGCGTCCGCGAATGCGGCGCCCACACCTGCTACCTGCTCTTCGTCGACACCTCCCGCCCGGGCCGCCGCCGTTGGTGCGCGATGGAGCACTGCGGCAACCGCGAGAAGGTCCGGGCGCACCGGGCCCGCCGGGCTCCCACGAAGCCGTAGCCTTCACGGCCGCCGCGGCACGGCCGTCGTACGCGGACCGGGCCGCGGCGATCTCGTCCTGGTGCTCCTGAGACGTGGACTCAGGATGGACGGCCTGGTGAAGCGGACGGTGCACCCGGTGGTGCCGCCGCGAGTCGAGTACGAGCTGACCGCCCTCGGCGCACCCGTGCTGCTGGCCGCGGCCCTGCTCGCGGCGGCCGTACGGCTGATCCCCCGGCGCGACGCCCCGCCGGCCCGCCGGCGCACCTTCGACCTGCCCGGCGCGATCACCGCCGCCGGCGCCATGCTGATTTGCCGCCTACACCGTCGTACGCCTGGAGCACGGCCTGCACCACTGGCCGATCACCCTGGCCACGGGCCTCGCGGCGCTGCTCCTGCGCCGCCTTCGGCGCGGTCGAACGCCGCTGCCTCGACCCGCTGGTCCGCCTCGGCATCCTCCGTAACGGACCGGTCATGCGCGCCGACCTGGGGCGCTGCTGTTCCTCGGCGCCTTCTTCGGCTTCCAGTTCGGCCTCACGCTCTCCCTGCAGGAACTGCGCGGCTGGTCCTCCCTCCAGACCGCCGTCGCCCTGCTCGTCATGGGCATCGACGCCGTCCTCGCCCCGAGGCCGGTCGCCCGCTTCGGCCACGCCCGCGTGATCGTCGGCGGATTCGCCCTGGCCCTGGCCCCCTACGCGCTGTTCCTGTCGATCGGCATGGACTGGTCCTACGCCGCGATGTTCCCGACGCTGTTCCTGTCGGGCCTCGCCTTCGCCCTGGCCTCCGGGCCGCTGACGATCGCGGCGACCGACGGGGTCGCCGAGTCGGAGCAGGGCCTGGCCGGCGGGCTGCTGGCCACGGCGACGCAGTTCGGCTCCGCCGCCGGTATCTCCGCGGTGACCGCCGTCTACGGCCTGACGTCCACCGGGTCCGGCCCCGAGGCCACACTGTCGGCGTTCCGTGCGGCACTGTCCGTGCCGGTCGCCCTGGTGGCGCTGGGCGCGCTGATCTCGCTGGTGACCGTGCGGGAGGCGCGGCGGGCGGTGCGCAACGCGTCCCAGGTGAGCAGCGTCAACGCCAGCCACACCAGCACGAAGCCGGCCCAGCGCTCCGGCGGCATCTCCTCGTGGAAGTAGAGGATGCCGAGCAGGAACTGGAAGACCGGTGTCAGGTACTGCAGCAGGCCGATGGTGGACAGGGGCACACGGATGGCGGCCGCGCCGAAGCAGACCAGCGGCAGGGCGGTGACGATCCCGGCCGAGGCGAGCAGCGCCGCGTGCCCCGCGCCCTCGGCGGCGAAGGTGGAGTCACTTTGCGCGGTCAGCCACGCCAGGAAGGCGAGCGCGGGCAGGAACTGGATCGCGGTCTCGGCGGCGAGCGACTCCACGCCGCCGAGGTTCACCTTCTTCTTCACCAGCCCGTAGGCGGCGAAGGAGAAGGCGAGGGCGAGGGAGATCCACGGCGGCCGGCCGTAGCCGACGGTCAGGACGACGACCGCGGCGAAGCCGGTCCCGACCGCCGCCCACTGCACCGGCCGCAGCCGCTCCTTCAGCAGCAGCACGCCCATCGCGATGGTGACCAGCGGGTTGATGAAGTACCCGAGCGAGGCCTCGACGACGTGCCCGGAGTTCACGGACCAGATGTACAGGCCCCAGTTGACGGTGATGACCGCCGCGGCCACCGTGATCAGCGCCAGCTTGCGCGGCTGCCGGAGCAGTTCACCGGCCCAGGCCCAGCGGCGCAGCACGAGCAGGGCCGCGCCGACGAAGACCAGGGACCACACCATCCGATGGGCCAGGATCTCCAACGCGCCGGCGGGCTTCAGCAGGGGCCAGAACAGGGGCACGAGCCCCCACATGCCGTAGGCCGCGAAGCCGTTCAGCAGTCCTGTGTGCCGCTCACCCCTCGGCTTGCCGGTCAAGGGCTCCTCCTTCGCGCCTGGCGTGTGCCCCCGTGCACGACGGTAACGCCGGGCGCCCCCGGCTGTCATGCTCGTATCGGCATACGGTCATGACAGTCCGGGGGTGTGGCGATCAAGGGCCCGACGGGGGTTCAGCCCTTGAGCGCGGTGGCGATGGCCTCGGAGAACGGCGTGGTCGGGCGGCCGGTCAGGCGGGAGAGATCACCGGTGGAGACGACCAGCTGGCCCTTCTCGATGGCCGCGTCGACACCCGCGAGGATCTGGGCGAACGGCTCGGGCACACCCGCGCCGGTCAGGATCCCGACCAGGACCTCGGGGGAGACGGCGTTGTAGGCGATGTCCCGGCCGGTCTGCCGGCTCAGCTCGGCCGCGTACTCGGCGAAGCTCCACGGAGTGTCGCCGCCCAGCTCGTACGTCTTGTTCTCGTGCCCCTCGCCGGTCAGCACGGCGACGGCGGCAGCGGCGTAGTCGGCGCGGGCGGCGGAGGAGACCTTGCCCTCACCGGCGGCTGCGACGACCGCGTTGTGCTCCAGCACCGGGGCGAGGTTCTCGGTGTAGTTCTCGTGGTACCAGCCGTTGCGCAGCAGCGTGTAGGGCACGCCGGAGTCGAGCAGGATCTCCTCGGTGCCGCGGTGGTCGTCGGCGAGCGCGGCGGTCAGGCTGCCGGGGGCGCTGGTGTAGGCGAGCAGGGCGACACCGGCCGCCCTGGCGGCGTCGATGACGACCTTGTGCTGCTGCACGCGCCCCTTGTCGAACTCGTTGCCGGAGACCAGCAGCACCTTGTCACCGGCGGAGAAGAGGCCGTCGAAGGAGCCGGGGGCGTTGTAGTCGGCCGGTGCGATCTTCACACCGCGGTCCGCGAAGTCGGCGGCCTTCTCCGCGTTGCGCGCGACCGCGGTGATCTGCTCTGCGGGGACCTTCTCCAGCAGCTGCTCCACGACGTGACGGCCGAGATTTCCGGTGGCTCCGGTGACGACGATGCTCATGGTGATGGACTCTCCTTCTGGGGTGCGATGACACTAACCCTAGGCGGTGCGCTAACTCTTGGAAAGTACCCACTTTGAAGTAAGGTACTGGCATGCAGGTAAGTGAGAGTGAAGCCCTGTGCCCGTACCGGCTGGTCCTGGAGCACGTCACCAGCCGCTGGGGCGTGCTCGTCCTGATCGAGCTCCTGGACCGCCCGTACCGGTTCAGCGAGCTGCGCCGGGCGATCAGCGGATCAGGCCGGGGGGTCAGCGAGAAGATGCTCACGCAGACCCTCCAGACCCTGGAGCGTGACGGGCTGGTCCACCGCGACGCCAAGCCGGTCATCCCGCCGCGCGTCGACTACTCCCTGACCGGCCTGGGCCGCGAAGCCGCCGAGCAGGTCCGGGCCCTCGCGCAGTGGACGCACCGGCGCATGGACGACGTGGAGCGGGCGCGGCGGGCGTACGACGAGGCCCGGGCCGCCTCCTAGCGGTCCCGGGCCTCGTGGTGGGTGTTCCGGTGGGTCAGCCGACGACCGTCCAGGTGTCGCCGCCCGCCAGCAGCGCGCCCAGGTCGCCCTTGCCGTGCTGCTCGATCGCGGTATCGAGCTGGTCGGCCATCTGCGTGTCGTAGACGGGCCGGTCGACGGAGCGCAGGACACCGATCGGGGTGTGGTGCAGCGTGTCCGGGTCGGCGAGCCGGGACAGCGCGAACGCCGTGGTCGGGGACGAGGAGTGCGCGTCGTGGACGAGCACCTCATCCTCGTTCTCCGGCGTCACCACGACGACCTTCAGATCACCGGTCGACCGGTCCCGTACGACACCCTTGGCCTGGTCGGCGCCGAACCGGATCGGCTTGCCGTGCTCCAGCCGGATCACGGCATCCTCGGCCTGCTGCCTGTCCTTCAGGGCGTCGAAGGCGCCGTCGTTGAAGATGTTGCAGTTCTGGTAGATCTCGATCAGGGCCGTGCCCTGGTGGGCGGAGGCCTGGCGCAGTACCTCCGTCAGGTGCTTGCGGTCGGAGTCCACCGTCCGCGCCACGAACGAGGCCTCCGCGCCGATCGCCAGCGACACCGGGTTGAAGGGCGCGTCCAGCGAGCCCATGGGCGTCGACTTGGTGATCTTCCCGACCTCGGAGGTCGGCGAGTACTGGCCCTTGGTCAGACCGTAGATCCGGTTGTTGAACAGCAGGATCTTGAGGTTGACGTTGCGGCGCAGCGCGTGGATCAGGTGGTTCCCGCCGATGGACAGCGCGTCGCCGTCACCGGTGACCACCCACACCGACAGGTCCCTGCGGGAGCTCGCCAGGCCCGTGGCGATGGCCGGGGCGCGGCCGTGGATGGAATGCATCCCGTACGTGTTCATGTAGTACGGGAACCGGGAGGAGCAGCCGATGCCCGAGACGAAGACGATGTTCTCCTTCGCCAGGCCCAGTTCGGGCATGAAGCCCTGCACCGCGGCGAGGATGGCGTAGTCGCCGCAGCCGGGGCACCAGCGCACTTCCTGATCGGACTTGAAGTCCTTCATCGACTGCCTGCCCTCGGCCTTGGGGACGAGGGAGAGCGCCTCGACGGTGCCCGTGCCGTGCGTGGACGTCTCAGCCATCGATGGCCTCCTTCACAGCCGCGGCGAGCTGCTCCGCCTTGAACGGCATGCCGTTGACCTGGTTGTACGAGTGGACGTCGACCAGGTACTTCGCCCGGATGAGCGTGGCGAGCTGCCCGAGGTTCATCTCGGGGATCACCACCTTGTCGTAACGCTCCAGCACGGCGCCCAGATTGCGCGGGAAGGGGTTGAGGTGGCGCAGATGCGCCTGCGCGACGGACTCCCCGGCCCTGCGCAGCCGCCGCACCGCCGCCGTGATCGGCCCGTACGTCGACCCCCAGCCCAGGACCAGGGTCCCGGCGCCGTCCGGGTCGTCCACCTCGAGGTCCGGGACGTCGATGCCGTCCACCTTCGCCTGCCGGGTGCGCACCATGAAGTCGTGGTTGGCCGGGGCGTAGGAGATGTTGCCCGTGCCGTCCTCCTTCTCGATGCCGCCGATCCGGTGCTCCAGACCCGGCGTCCCGGGGACCGCCCACGGGCGGGCGAGCGTCTGCGGGTCGCGCTTGTAGGGCCAGAACACCTCGGTGCCGTCGTCGAGGGTGTGGTTCGGACCCTGCGCGAACCGCACCCGCAGGTCCGGCAGCTCCTCCAGGTCCGGGATCCGCCAGGGCTCGGAGCCGTTGGCCAGGTAACCGTCGGAGAGCAGGAACACCGGCGTCCGGTACGTCAGCGCGATCCGCGCCGCCTCCAGCGCGGCGTCGAAGCAGTCCGCCGGGGTGCGCGGGGCGACCACCGGCACCGGAGCCTCGCCGTTGCGCCCGAACATCGCCTGCAACAGGTCCGCCTGCTCGGTCTTGGTGGGCAGACCCGTCGACGGGCCACCGCGCTGGATGTCCACGATCAGCAGCGGCAGTTCCAGCGAGACCGCGAGGCCGATCGTCTCCGACTTCAGCGCCACACCGGGCCCGCTCGTCGTGGTCACGGCCAGCGATCCGCCGAAGGCCGCGCCCAGCGCCGCGCCGATCCCGGCGATCTCGTCCTCGGCCTGGAAGGTCCGCACACCGAAGTTCTTGTGCTTGCTCAGCTCGTGCAGGATGTCCGACGCCGGGGTGATCGGGTACGACCCCAGGTACAGCGGCAGGTCCGCCTGCCGGCTCGCGGCGATCAGCCCGTAGGACAGGGCGAGGTTGCCGGAGATGTTGCGGTAGACGCCGGGCGGGAACGCCGTGGCCGCCGGGGCGACCTCGTAGGAGACGGCGAAGTCCTCCGTCGTCTCGCCGAAGTTCCAGCCGGCCCGGAACGCGGCGATGTTGGCCGCCGCGATGTCCGGCTTCTTCGCGAACTTCGACTTGAGGAACCTCTCCGTGCCCTCGGTGGGCCGGTGGTACATCCAGCTCAGCAGGCCCAGCGCGAACATGTTCTTGCTGCGCTCGGCCTCCTTGCGGGTGAGGTCGAACTCCTTCAGCGCCTCCACGGTCAGCGTGGTCAGCGGCACCGGGTGCAGGTGGTAGCCGTCCAGCGACCCGTCCTCCAGCGGACTGGTCTCGTAGCCGACCTTCTGCATCGCCCGCTTGGTGAACTCGTCCGTGTTGACGATCACTTCCGCGCCGCGCGGCAGGTCGCCGATGTTGGCCTTCAGGGCGGCCGGGTTCATCGCCACCAGCACGTTCGGCGCGTCACCCGGGGTGAGGATGTCGTGGTCGGCGAAGTGCAGCTGGAAGGACGACACACCCGGCAGGGTCCCGGCGGGCGCCCGGATCTCGGCCGGGAAGTTCGGCAGCGTCGACAGGTCGTTGCCGAACGACGCCGTCTCCGAGGTGAAACGGTCACCGGTGAGCTGCATACCGTCACCCGAGTCCCCCGCGAACCTGATGATCACCCGGTCGAGGCGACGGACGTCCTTCGCTCCCACCGCTTTGCGCTGCTCTCCTGCGACTGATCCGTCGGCCTGCTCCGCTGGGCTACTGACCTGGCTGGTCACTGAACTGGACCTCCCTCGAGGCGGCTGTCCGGGGCAGGCCTTCCCGCAGGCCTCCCTGGATCAACCCTACGACCGCGGGGGTCGCCTTCTTCGGGTGATTCGCATGTTGGACACGATTTTGAGACGACCTCGCGTCCTGGCTTGTCCTGGTTTCCGCACCCGACTCCGTCCCTGGAGACGCTCGCCACTCGTCTCCCGGTTCGCTCAGGAATTGAGGTACGTCAGCACGGCCAGCACCCTGCGGTGGTCGCCCTCGCTCGGGGACAGCCCCAGCTTGAGGAAGATGTTGCTTACGTGCTTCTCGACCGCCCCGTCGCTGACCACGAGCTGCCGGGCGATCGCCGAGTTCGTCCGCCCCTCGGCCATCAGCCCCAGCACCTCCCGCTCCCGCGGGGTGAGCCCCGCCAGCACGTCCTGCTTACGGCTGCGGCCCAGCAACTGCGCGACCACCTCCGGATCCAGGGCCGTGCCGCCCTCGGCCACCCGGACCACCGCGTCCACGAACTCCCGCACCTCGGCCACGCGGTCCTTCAGCAGATAGCCGACGCCCCGGCTGGACCCCGCCAGCAGCTCCGTGGCGTACCGCTCCTCCACGTACTGCGACAGCACCAGCACACCCAGCCCGGGATGCGCCTTGCGCAGCTGCACCGACGCCCGCACCCCTTCGTCGGTGTGCGTCGGGGGCATCCGCACGTCGGCCACGACCACGTCCGGCAGCTCGCCCTGCGCGTCCAATTCCGTGATGGTCTTGATCAGCGCCTCGCCGTCACCGACCCCGGCGACGACCTCGTGCCCGCGGTCGGTCAGCAACCGGGTCAGGCCCTCCCTGAGCAGCACCGAATCCTCGGCGATGACCACCCGCACCCTGTCCTCCACGATGTTGGCTCCCCACAGCCCGACGCCGCCCGTCCGCAGCCCACAACGGCTCCGCGCCCACCCGTGCGACACGCCCAGCATTTCAGGATCCCGGCGCGGATGGAGGGAGGACCGGCTTCTTGTCCGACCGGACCGGACCGGGAAGGGTGAGGGCCTGTTGTCCGACCGGGTCGGGTGTGGCGGGTCGTGAGGGCCGGGGGTCGGGGGCGGGCCGCCCGGTGGGGCACAGGGACCGGGCCGCCTGGTGGGGGCACAGGGACCGGGCCGCCTGGTGGGGTCACAGGGGCGGAGCCGCCTGGTGGGGTCACAGAGACGGGGCCCCGCGACGCCCTCGACCGGGGGTCACCGCACGCGCTCACCCCGCCACGGCAGCTCCGCCGTCACCCGGGTCGGCCCGCCCGCCGGCGAGTCCACCACCAGGATCCCGTCCACCGCGTCGAGCCGTTCCGCCAGCCCCGCGAGACCGGCCCCCTGGTAGAGGTCGGCCCCGCCCACGCCGTTGTCCACGACCTGCAGCATCAGCCGGTCCGCCGTGCGCCAGACCTCCACGCCCGCCCAGGTCGCCCGCGCGTGCTTGCTGATGTTCTGCAGCAACTCCGACACGGTGAAGTACGCGATCCCCTCGATCGCCGGCGCCGGCCGCTCCGCCAGATCGACCTCGACCTGCACCGGCACCGTGCACCGTGACGCCACCGCCGACAGCGCCGCGTCCAGCCCCCGGTCCGTCAGCACCGCCGGGTGGATCCCCCGGGCCAGGTCCCGCAGCTCCTGCAGCGCCGTCTTCACCTCGCCGTGCGCCTCGTCCACCATCCGCACGGCCTCCTCCGGATCCTCCCGCAACTTCTCCTTGGCCAGACCCAGCCCCATGGCCAGACTGACCAGCCGGGCCTGCGCCCCGTCGTGCAGATCCCGCTCGATGCGCCGCAGGTCGGCGGCGGCCGTGTCGACCACGACGCCACGGTCCGACTCCAGCTCCACCACCCGCGAGGCCAGCCGCGACGGCCCGAGCAGCCCGTGCACCATCAGCCGGTCCACCATCGTCAGCGCCCGCACGATCCACGGCGTGGCGATCGTGAACAGCAGCCCCACCAGCGCGGTCACCGTGATCTCGAAGGGGTTGTCCAGGTACACCCGGTGCGTCTCGTCGCCGTACAGCTGTATCCCGTCCTGACCGGCGTACAAGGGGAACACCCAGAACCACAGCGGATACGTCAGCAGCGTCCAGCCCAGCGCCCACACGGTCACGGCGACCACGAACGAGAACACCGCCCAGGGCAGCTGCAGCACCGAGTACAGCAGCGCCCGCCACGAGGCGCCGCTCTTGAGGACGGCCCCCATCCACGCCATGGCGCCCGGATTCCGCACCCGCAGCGGCTCCGGCTCGGCCACCTCCAGGCCCAGCAGCGTCCGCGCCCGCATCCGCTCCAGCGCCCCGAGCCCGCGGCACCCGGCGAGCGCCGCCGCCAGCACCGGTACGCCGAGGAACGTCACCAGCAGGCCCGCCCCCAGCGACACCATCGTGACCGCGTAGGTGAACAGCAGGATGCTGATGGGCAGGCTGAGCAGCACGTAGCCGAGCTCGCGCCAGGTGCGGCCCTCGACCGGCGCCCGCAGCGCGGCGGGCAGCCGGCGCCGCCGTTCGGTGCTCCCGCGGAACCCGGACTCGCTGTCGAACCCGTACCCCTGTCCGTACTCCGTGGCCATCGGCGCCGTCCCTCTCCTCGTCCTGCGGCTGCTCCCTCGTACCTCCACCCTGCTCCGCCGCAGGTCGACGGACCATGAAGTCCGTCGGCGTCTTGGACGGGGGGTTTTCCCCACCTTCGGCCCGCCGGCCGGAGATGCGCGGAGCTAGTGGGTGCCGCCCGTGCCGGAGTCGGAGCTGCGGTCGCGCCAGGGCAGCTCCGCCGTGACCGTCGTCGGACCGCCGGAGGGCGACTCCAGGACGAACAGGCCGTCGACGGCGCCCAGCCGGTCGGCCAGGCCCTTCATCCCCGTACCGCCGTCGAGGCTCGCGCCACCGCGGCCGTCGTCCCACACCTGTATGAGCAGCCGGTCGTCCGTCCGCCACACGTCGACCGACGCCGACTTCGCCCGGCTGTGCTTGCTGACGTTCTGCAGCAGTTCCGAGACGGTGAAGTAGGCGATGCCCTCGATGGCCGCGGCCGGCCGCGCGGGCAGATCGACCGTCACCTTCACGGGGACCGTGCAGCGCGAGGCGACCGAGGACAGTGCCGCGTCCAGACCGCGGTCGGTCAGGACCGCCGGGTGGATCCCACGGGCCAGGTCCCGCAGCTCCTGAAGCGCCAGTTTCACCTCGTCGTGCGCCTCCTCGACCATCGCCGCCGCCGCGTCCGGATCCTCCAGCACCTTCTCCTTGGCCAGGCCCAGCCCCATGGCCAGATTGACCAGCCGGGCCTGCGCCCCGTCGTGCAGATCCCGTTCGATGCGCCGCAGGTCGGCGGCGGCCGTGTCGACCACGACCCCCCGGTCCGACTCCAGCTCCGCGATGCGCCGCTCCAGCCCGTCGGAAGGCGACAGCAGCCCCCGCACCATCGCCCGGTCGGCGTTGGCCAGGCCCCGCGCGATGAACGGCAGCACCGGCCACAGCACGAACAGCGACGTCAGCGTGACCGTGAAGGTGAGGATGCCCCACGGCAGCCGTATGAACTCGTACAGGGCCGTGCGCCAGCCCACCGGATCCTTCAGCGACATCCCCAACCGCGCCAGGAACCCGCCCGAGCCGCGCAGCGGCAGCCGGCTCGGCTCGTCCACCCGCACCCCGAGCAGCGCCCTGGCCCTCGCCCGCTCCATCCTGCCCAACTGCCGCGCCCCCATGAGCCCGGCGGCGAGCAACGGGAAGCCGATCACCGTGATGGTCAGCCAGAAGCTGGTGAACAGCACCGTCATGACGTAGGTGAAGCCGAGCAGCGCGACCGGTAAGTTCGCCAGGAGGTGCGCGATCTCCTTCCAGGTGTGCCGGTCGTAGGCGAAACGGGGCGGCGGCGGGTGCTCGTCCTGCCCGGCTGCCCCCGCGGGCGCGTTCGCACCGGGGGACGGGAAGCGTTCGGTCATGTGCGTAAGCGTGCCCGGCGGCGCACGGCCCGCGCCATGAGGCGGACCGCCAGGATCGCCTGAGGAAAACCCCACCCCCGTATGCCCGGCCGTGACGGGCTGCTTACCCTGCCTTTATCAGGGCCTAGACTCCCGTGCGTACAGATCGTCGAACGGTGGCGTCCACGTTCCCGGCCGGGCCGGGCCGGGGCGCCGCGGGATCGGCGCAGGTTCCAGTCCGAGTTTCAGGGAGCGAGGGACGGACGTGCCGGAACGGACCGTCGTCACCACGACCGTCGTCGCGGCGGACTACTTCCAGTCCTACTCGGTCGTCGGGCTGCTCGCCGTCGTCGGTGTGCTGTTCGTCGCCGTCGCCTTCGGGGCCGGCCGCCTGCTGCGGCCCGTCGTCCCCACCCCCGAGAAGCTCCTGACGTACGAGTGCGGCGTCGACCCCGTCGGCGAGGGCTGGGCCCACACCCAGGTCCGCTACTACGTCTACGCGTTCCTCTACGTGATCTTCGCCGTCGACTCGATCTTCCTGTTTCCCTGGGCGACCGTCTTCGCCGCCCCCGGCTACGGCGCGACGACCCTGGTGGAGATGTTCATCTTCCTCGGCTTCCTGGCCGTCGGACTGCTCTACGCATACAAGAAGGGCGTCCTGGCATGGACGTGACCCCCGAGCCCGTATCGCTGCCCGAGCCCAAGCGGCTCGGCGCCCTCGCGCGCCTCGCGCCCGAGCCGATGAAGGTGATCCTCAACTGGGGCCGCCGCTACTCGCTCTGGGTCTTCAACTTCGGCCTCGCCTGCTGCGCGATCGAGTTCATCGCCGCGTCGATGGCCCGCCACGACTTCATCCGCCTCGGCGTCATCCCCTTCGCACCAGGCCCACGCCAGGCCGACCTGATGGTGGTCTCCGGCACGGTCACGGACAAGATGGCCCCGGCCGTGAAGCGCCTCTACGAGCAGATGCCCGAGCCGAAGTACGTCATCTCCTTCGGCGCGTGCAGCAACTGCGGCGGCCCCTACTGGGACTCCTACTCCGTCACCAAGGGCGTCGACCAGATCATCCCCGTCGACGTCTACGTCCCCGGCTGCCCGCCCCGGCCCGAGGCGCTGCTCCAGGGCATCCTCAAGCTCCAGGAGAAGATCGCCCGCGAGTCGCTGGGGGAGCGGTACGGCACGAGCCGTCCTTCCACGGCGGCGCTGCGAAGCGGCCTCGTGCAGCCACCGGCGCCCGCGCCGGCCTCCGACTCCACGCCGGGCACGATGCCGGGCTCGACGCCGGGGGAGGGACGATGAGCGCGGTCGGCTGGCTGCCCGCCGACGCCGAGGAACTCTTCGGCGCGGACGCCTCGGCCGAGGAGTCCTACGAGGTCCTCACGGTCGACGTACCCCCGGCGACCTGGATCTCCGCCCTGGAGACCGCCCGCGACCGGCTGGGCTGCACCTACTTCGACTGGCTGAGCGCGGTGGACGAACCCGGCACGGGCTTCCGCGTCGCGGCACACGTCGCTGCGCTCTCTCCCGTACGACGTCTCCTCCTGCGCACGACCGTCCCGCACGCGGCTCCCACCCTGCCCTCGGCGGTCGGTGTCTACGCCGGCGCCGCCTGGCACGAACGCGAGACGCACGAGATGTTCGGCATCACCTTCGAAGGCCACCCGGCGCTGGACCACCTGCTCCTGCCCGAGAACTTCGAAGGCCACCCCCTGCGCAAGGACTTCGTCCTGGCCGCCCGCGTCGCCAAGGCCTGGCCCGGAGCGAAGGAACCCGGCGAGTCGGAACACGGCGGCCCCAAGCGCCGCCAGATGCTCCCGCCCGGCGTCCCCGACCCGAACGAATGGGGCCCCCAGAAGGGCCAGCTCCCTCCGGCTCCGGCCCGTCCGGCCCGGGGCGCGGGACGCGCGGCGGGCGAGCGGCCGGACTGGGGGGCAGCGGCCCGCGCCGCCGGTGAACGCCCGGTGCGCAGGACTCGCTCCGTGACGGAAGGCTCGGCCAGCCAGGCCACCGCGGGTGAGGCCGGTGCGCCGTCTCCTGCCGCTCCTCGTCGTACGCGATCGGCGGCGGAGGGCTCGGCGAGCCAGGCCGCTACCGAGGCCACCGGGCCGGAATCGACGACCGCTGAAACCGGATCCTCGGCCACCGAGGCCGGAACACCTGCCCCATCGGCGGGGCCGCGCCGCGCGCGGAGCACGAGCGAGGGCTCGGCGTCGCAGCGAACTCAGTCGGACACCCCTGCCGGCCCACGCCGGGCGCGCAGTACGCCGGATGGCTCCGCGAGTCGGCGTGCCGCGTCCGACCGGGGCGACGGCGGCGAGGGCGACGGCGCCAGCGTCAGCGACAACCGGTCCGGCAGGGTTTCGCGCACCCCGGGCACCCCGCGCAGCTCGGACGCCCCCTGGCATCACGCCCGCCCCGCCTTCGAGGAACCGGAACCCGAACCGTCACCCGAGGCCGCGCCGTTGCCGCCCCGCGAACCCGCGGAGCCCGCAGCACGTCCGAAGACGCCGGAGTTCTCGGAAACCCTCGAGACCCCGGAAGCTCCCGCACGTCCGGACACCGCCGAAAGCCCGGAAACCTCAGAGCGCCCGGAAACCTCGGAGAGCCCGGAAACAGCGAGCCCAGGCATCTCCGAGAGCCCGGGCACTCCGGAAGCGGCGGACGACCCGAAGCACACGGACGACCCGAAGCCGAAGGACGACCAGAAGCCGAAGGACGACCGGAAGCCGACGGACACCCCGAACCGCACGGACGCCCCGAAGCCGACGGACGACGAGAAGCGCACGGACGACCCGAAGCCGAAGGACGACCAGAAGCCGAAGGACGACCGGAAGCAGACGGACACCCCGAACCGCACGGACGCCCCGAAGCCGACGGACGACGAGAAGCGCACGGAGGGCCAGAAGCCGACGGACACCCCGAAGCCGACGGACACCCCCCAAGACCAGACAGACTCCCCGGGAGGCCCGCGGTGAACGACGTACTCGACGTCATCCTGCGACTCCTGATCGTCTTCGTCGTCTTCCTCACCTTCCCCCTGATCATCGGCCAGACCGAACACAAGGTGATGGCCCACATGCAGGGCCGCCTCGGCCCCATGTACGCCGGCGGCTTCCACGGCTGGGCCCAGCTGATCGCCGACGGTGTGAAGTTCGCGCAGAAGGAGGACATCGTCCCCGCGGGTGCCGACCGCCGCATCTTCCAACTGGCCCCCGCCGTCGCCCTCCTGCCCTACCTGCTCGTCCTGCTCGCCATCCCCATCGGCCCGGACGAGGGAGCCGTCGGCCAGGTCATCGACGCCGGCGTCTTCTTCGTCCTGGCCGTCATGGGCGTCGGCGTCCTCGGCTCGCTGATGGCGGGCTGGGCGTCCGCGAACAAGTTCTCCCTCCTCGGCGGCCTGCGCACCGCCGCCCAGCTCCTCGCCTACGAACTGCCGATGCTGCTCACCGCCGCCTCGGTGGCGATGGCGGCCGGCACTGTCTCCCTCCCCGGCATCCTCGATGCTTTCGAGTGGTGGTGGCTGCCCTGGCAGATCGTCGGCGCGATCGTCTTCTTCGTCGCCGGGCTCGCCGAACTCCAGCGCCCGCCCTTCGACATGCCGGTCGCCGACTCGGAGATCATCTTCGGCGCGTACACCGAGTACACCGGCCTCCGCTTCGCGCTCTTCCTCCTCGCCGAGTACGCCGGAATCGTCGTCCTGTGCGGCCTGACCACCGTCCTCTTCCTGGGCGGCTGGCACGGCCCCTGGGGCGCCGACGGCCTCGGCTGGGTGTGGACCCTGCTGAAGGCCGCCGTCCTCGCCTTCCTCGTCATCTGGCTGCGCGTCACCTACCCCCGCCTGCGCGAGGACCAGCTCCAGAAGCTCTCCTGGACCCTCCTCGTCCCGCTCTCCCTCGCCCAGATCGCCCTCACCGGCGTCGTCAAGGTGGTGATCCAGTAACCATGGCCGAGCCTCTCCCGCCCTCCCGGCCCCGCATCCCCGGCTCCGGCCTCGCCAAGGGCCTGGCCGTCACCCTCCGCACGATGACGAAGAAGTCCGTCACCGCGCAGTACCCGGACGTCCAGCCCGATCTGCCGCCCCGCACCCGTGGCGTGATCGGCCTGTTCGAGGAGAACTGCACGGTCTGCATGCTGTGCGCCCGCGAGTGCCCGGACTGGTGCATCTACATCGACTCCCACAAGGAGACGGTCCCGGCGGCGGCCCCCGGAGGCCGCGAACGCAGCCGCAACGTCCTCGACCGCTTCGCCATCGACTTCTCCCTGTGCATGTACTGCGGTATCTGCATCGAGGTCTGCCCCTTCGACGCCCTGTTCTGGTCCCCGGAGTTCGAGTACGCCGAGACCGACATCCGCGATCTCACCCACGAGCGCGACAAGCTCCGCGAGTGGATGTGGACCGTCCCCGCGCCGCCGGCCCTCGACCCAGGCGCGGAGGAACCGAAGGAACTCGCCGCCGCCCGCAAGACCGCCGACAAACTGGCCGCCCAGCAGACACCACCCGCCACCGAACCGCACGCCGACGAGCAGGCCCGGGCAGCCGAGCGCCCCACCCGCCCGCACGGCGACTCCAAGCAGCAGACGGACCAGCCGAAGCCGGGGCAGGAGGGCACGCCATGACCCTCGCCGCAACCGCCTCCCCTCTCACGGCGCACACCACGACCGCGGCCGCAGAAGCCCACGGCTTCCTCTCCCCGACCGGCGTGGAGATCGCCTTCCTCCTTGTCGGCCTGGTCACCTTCGGTGCCGCGCTGGTCACCGTCACCACCCGGCAACTGGTGCACGCCGCCCTGTGGCTCGTGGTCACCCTCGGCGGCCTGGCCGTCGAGTACCTCCTGCTCACCGCCGAGTTCATCGCCTGGGTGCAGGTCCTCATCTACGTCGGTTCCGTCGTCGTCCTCCTGCTGTTCGGTCTGATGCTCACCAGAGCTCCCATCGGCCGCTCCCCGGACGCCGACTCCGGTAACCGCTGGGCCGCCCTCACCGTGGCCGTCGCCGCGGCCGCCACCCTGGTGTGGGTCGTCGTCGACGCCTTCCGCACGACCTGGATCGACCTGGACGGCCCCGCCGCCGGGTCTACCGAGGCCACGGGCGCGAGCCTCTTCCAGAACTGGGTCCTCCCCTTCGAGGCCCTCTCCGTCCTCCTCCTCGCCGCCCTGGTCGGCGCGATCGTCTTGTCCCGTAAGGCGAAGGCCGACGCGACGCCGCCGGACGGCCGGGGCACCCGGCGTGACACGGAAGGGGCCCGCTGATGCACCTCGCCTATCCCGCCGTGCTCTCGGCCCTCCTCTTCTGCACGGGCCTCTACGGCGTCCTCGCCCGCCGCAACGCGATCCTGGTCCTGATGTCGGTCGAGCTGATGCTCAACGCCGTCAACCTCAACCTGGTCGCCTTCGACGTCTGGCTCAGCAGGACCGCCGAGGAGACCTTGCACTCCGGCCAGGCCCTCACCCTGTTCACCATCGCCATCGCCGCCGCCGAGATCGGCATCGGCCTGGCGATCGTCCTCGCCGTACACCGCAACCGCGGCACCGCGGACATCGACAAGCTGCGCGACACCGCCGAACGGCACGACCCCGACGGCCGCGGCAGCGACGCCCTCCCGACCGAGCCGACCGACGAGGCCCAGAAGGCTGAGGCCACCGCGTGACCACGACCACCCTCGCCGTCCTCGTCCCCCTCCTGCCGTTCCTGGGCGCCGTCGCCGGTCTGCTCCTGGGCCGCACGGCACCCGGCTTCGTCCGCCCGCTGGCCGTCCTGCCGACGCTCACCGCGCTGGTGCTCGCCGCGTTGGTCGCCGCGCGACAGGGCGGTGACGCGGCCGTCGACGCGGCCACAGAACTCACCCCGACCGGCTCGGTCCCGATCGAACTCGCCCTGCACATCGACGGCTTCGCCGCCCTCGTCGCCGTCCTGGTCGGCCTCGTCGCCGCCTGCGTGCAGATCTACTCGACGGGCTACCTGCGCGACGACCCGCGCTACCCCTCGTACGCCGCCCTGGTCTCCCTGTTCACCTCCGCGATGCTCCTGGTCGTCTACTCCGGCGACCTGATCGTGCTGCTGGTCGGCTGGGAAGTCATGGGTATCTGCTCCTACTTCCTGGTCGGCCACTACTGGGAGACCCCTCAGGCCCGTGCCGCCTCCCTCAAGGCCTTCCTGGTCACCAAGCTCGGCGACGTCCCCTTCCTCCTCGGCCTGTTCGCCCTGGCCACCGACGCCGGCTCGTTCCGGATCACCCGGGTCCTGGGCGCCGTCGCGAGCGGCTCGCTCGACCACCCGACGCTGATCGCGCTGCTCCTCCTCGCGGGCGTGGCGGGCAAGTCGGCGCAGTTCCCGCTGCACACCTGGCTGCCCGACGCGATGGCGGGCCCGACCCCCGTCTCCGCGCTGATCCACGCCGCGACCATGGTCGCCGCCGGTGTCTACTTCATCGCCCGTCTCCTCCCGGTCTTCGAGGCCTCCCAGTCCGCGATGGTCGTCCTCGCCGTCATGGCCGCCGTCACCATGGCCGGCTCGGCGCTCGCCGCGCTCGCCCAGGACGACATCAAGCGCGTCCTCGCCTACTCGACGATCGGCCAACTCGGGTACATGTCCGGCGCCCTGGCCGTCGGCGACCGGGGAGCCGCCGTCTTCCACCTCCTGTCCCACGGCGCCTTCAAGGCGCTGCTGTTCCTCGCGGCCGGCGTGATCATCCACGCCGCCGGCACCAACTCGCTGGCCGCCATGTCCCGGATGCGGAACCTGCGCAACCACGTCCCCGACGCCTACTGGACGATGACCGTGGCACTGCTCGCGCTCGCCGCGATCCCGCCGTTCAGCGGCTTCTTCTCCAAGGAGGCCGTCCTCGGCGTCGCCGAACACGTCGTCACCGGACACACCGAGCACGCCCCCGCCGCCGCGGGCTGGATCGTCCTCGTCGCCGGCCTGCTCACGGCCGTGCTCACCGCCGCCTACGCGATGCGCCTGTGGCTGCTGGCCTTCCGCGGCCGGGGCGCCGAAGCCCCCGACCACGGCAGGCAGCCGCTGACGATGACCGTGGTGCTCTGGGTGCTGGCCGTGCCGTCCCTGGCCCTCGGCGGGTTCGCCTTCCGGCTGCTGCCCGACTGGTTCGACGGCCGCGACCTCAGCCCGACCCTGACCACCTCGGTGCTCGGCACGGGCGTGGCCCTGGTCGGCGGCATCGTCACCTACGCCGCCTGGCGGCACACCACCGCGCTCACCGCACGCGTCCCCATGGGCGCGGTCGCGGCCCACCCGGAGGGCGACGCCGCCCAGGTCGAGGCCGAGGCCATCGCCACGCACGAGCCGGCCTACGGCGACATCGCCTACGCGCCCGACCCGGCAGACCCCGGACGGCTCCTGCTCGGCCCCCTGCACCGGCACGCGGCCGCGGGCTTCCACCTGGACGCCGTGTACACGGCGGTCTTCGTCCGACCGGTCCAGGCCGGCGCGAGCCTCGTGCGGTTCCTCGACCGCGAGGTCGTCGAGACCTACGTCCGCGGTGCGGGTGCGCTGCCCCGCTGGCTCGGCGCCGCCGTACGGCGCGCCCAGACCGGCAACGTCCAGACCTATGTGAGCGCGCTGCTCGCCGGCACCGTCGTCCTCGCGGTCGCCGCCGTCCTCGTCGCCACGGGAGCGTGAGCAGGCGTGATCGATATCAACGAGTCCGTGATGCAGTTCCTTCTGGCGTTCGTCGTCGTCGGCCCGCTCCTCGGCGCCGCCGCGGCTCTCCTGCCGGCCCCGCCCGGGCTGAAGGGGAAGTCACCCGAGCAGGCCGTGCTCCGGCACGGCGTCACCGTCACCGGCGCCGTCCTCATCGCGGCGATCGCCCTCGCGCTCGGCTTCGACCACGACCAGCCGTCGAAGATGCAGGCCAGCACCGACATCAGCTGGATCCCCGCGCTCGACGTACGCATCCACCTCGGCATCGACGGCATCTCCCTCCCCCTTCTGGTCCTGACCGCGCTGCTGACCTTCCTCTGCGCGCTCTACTCGTACTTCAAGATGCCCGCGGGGCCGACCCCGAAGGCTTTCGTCGCCCTGCTGCTCGTCCTCGAGTCCGGCACGCTGGCGACCTTCGCCGTCCTCGACCTGCTGCTCTTCTTCCTCGCCTTCGAGATGGTCCTCATCCCGATGTACTTCCTCATCGCCCGCTGGGGCGGCGAGGGCCGGAGCCAGGCCGCCTGGCGGTTCATCCTCTACACGCTGCTCGGCTCCGTGGTGATGCTGCTCGGCCTGCTCCTGATCGGGATCAAGGCGGGCACGTTCGACATGATGGCACTCGCCACTGACAACGGCCGGTCGCTGACCACATTCGTGCAGGTCATCGCCGTTCTGGCGATCGGTATCGGGCTCGCGGTCAAGACGCCGATGTGGCCGCTGCACAGCTGGCTGCCCGACGCCCACACCGCCGCCCCGACCGTCGGCTCGGTCCTGCTGGCCGGCGTCCTGCTGAAGATGGGTACGTACGGATTCGTCCGGATCCTGCTGCCCATCGCACCGGACGGCTTCCGCACCTTCGCGCCCTACCTCGCCGCCCTGGCCGTCGTCGGCATCATCTACGGATCCCTGGCCTGCCTGGCCCTCGCCAGGCAGGGCGCGAAGGGCGACCTCAAGCGCCTCATCGCCTACTCCTCCGTCGGCCACATGGGCTTCGTGCTGCTCGGCATCGCCACGATGACCCCGACCGGCGTGAACGGCGCCCTGTTCGCCAACATCGCCCACGGCCTCATCACCGGCCTGCTCTTCTTCCTGGTCGGCGCGCTGAAGGACCGCACCGGCACCACCGACCTCGACACCCTCGCCGAGGAAACCGGAGCCGCCCTCTACGGCAAGGCCCCGCGCCTCGGCGGCCTGCTCGCCTTCGCCTCGGTCGCCTCGCTCGGCCTGCCGGGCCTGGCCGGCTTCTGGGGCGAGATGCTGGCCCTGTTCGGCGCGTTCCAGCCCGCCGACGGCCTGAGCCGTCCCGCCTTCCTCACCTTCATGGCGATCGGCGCGTTCGGCACGCTGCTGACGGCCGCGTACCTGCTGATCGTGGTCCGCCGCGTCTGCATGGGCGCCCTGCCGCAGGACGCTCCGAAACTCACCGACATCCGCTCGTACGAGTTCGCCGCCTGGACCCCGCTCGTCGTCCTCACCGTCGTCGCGGGCCTGTGGCCCAAGGCCCTCCTCGGCCTGAGCGACCCGGCCGTCCAGCAGCTCCTCGCAGGAGGCACCCGATGAGCTCCCCGGCCCAGCCCCTGGCCACGTCGCTGGTCCAGTCCGTCGACTGGCTCGCCATCGCGCCGCCCACCATCGCGGCGGTCGTCGCACTCGTCGTCCTGGTCGCCGACCTGTTCGTCGCCCCCCACCGCAAGGCACTGCTCGGCTGGACATCGGTGGCCGGCCTGGCCGCCGCCACACTGATGCTGCTGCCCCTCCTGGACGGCGATCGCGGCACCTTCTGCCTGACCGGCGACGCCGCCGTGTGCAGCTACACGGCCGACCGCTTCACCCTGGTCGTCCAGTTCCTGGTCCTCGGCGGCGCCCTCCTCACCGCCCTCCTGTCGGTCACCGCCCTGAAGGACGCCGGCAAGGAGCTGCCCGAGGGGGAGTACTGGTTCCTGCTGTTGTCCTCCGCGGCCGGCGCCGCCCTGCTGCCCGCCTCCCGTGACCTCGCCACCCTGATCGTCGCCCTCGAAGTCGCATCCCTGCCGGCCTTCGCGCTGGTCGGCCTGAAGTACGGCGACCGCAGGTCCTCCGAGGCGGCCCTGAAGTTCTTCCTGTCCTCGGTCACCGCCACCGCGGTCAGCCTCATGGGCATCAGCTTCCTGTACGCCTCCACGGGCACCCTCTACCTCACCCAGACCGCCGACCGCGTCCACAACGTCGACGGCCAGCTCCACACGCTCGCCCAGACCGGCGTCGTCCTCACCCTCGTCGGCTTCGCCTTCAAGACCGCCGCCGTGCCCTTCCACTTCTGGGTGCCCGACACCTACGTGGGAGCGCCCCTGCCGATCGCCGCCTACCTGTCGGTCATCGGCAAGGCGGTCGGCTTCACCGGCCTGATCCTCGTCACGGTCGTCGCCCTCCCGTCGTACGCCGACGTCTGGGGTCCGGCCCTGGCGGCCCTGGCCGCGCTCACCATGACCGTGGGCAACGTCGGAGCCCTCCGCCAGCAGGCCACGCGCGCGTACAGCGCGGTACGCCTGCTCGCGTGGTCCTCCGTCGGCCAGGCCGGCTACCTCCTGGTCCCCATCGCCGCCGCCGGGTACTCCGGTGACGCCGAGAAGTCGATCGGCTCCACCGTCGCCTACGCCCTGATGTACGGCGCCGTGAACCTGGGCGCCTTCGCCGTGGCCGCGCTCGTCGGCCGGACGAAGTCCCTCAACCGCGTCGCCGACTACCGCGGCCTGTACGCGTCGAGCCCCCTGTCGGCACTGCTCCTGGGGTTCTTCCTGCTCTGCCTCGCCGGGCTGCCGCCGGGCATCATCGGCCTCTTCGCCAAGGTCACCGTCTTCTCGGCGGCCGTCGACGCCGGCCTGGGCTGGCTGGCCATGATCATGGCCGTCAACGTCGTGATCGCGCTGTTCTACTACCTGCAGTGGACGGCCCTGCTCTTCCGCGCCCCCGAGGGCGAGCCCGAGAAGCACCGCGTCCCCGCCCCCCTCACCGCCGCGATCGCCCTGACCGGCGTCCTCGGCATCGTCCTGTCCGGGGCACCTCAGCTGGTCCTGCGCTTCACCGACACCGGCCTCTTCTGAGCCCGGCGGTCCTACCGGTCGCTTTCATCACGCGCATGGGGGCACTCGGTCCCGAACGCGTGCGTGGGGCGTCCCGCAGCCGTTCACCCGTACGGTCCACGGCCGGTCCCGCACGCACAAGGGAACTAGTGCCTCCCGCCTGGCGTTGACCAGTACGGGAGGGTCCACTGGACGTGCCACCAGGGCACCAGTGACACCGCAGAACCGCAAGCAAGGGTCCCCCCTGCCGCACCACTTGGAGGGCGTACCGTGCACCGCCGGCACAACGGGCTCAGGACAGCAGTCCTTCTAGGGGGACTGTCCGCACTCATCATCGTCATCGGCAGTTTCTTCGGCCGCATGGGGCTCGTCATCGCCGTCCTGGTAGCGCTGGGCACCAACGCGTACGCGTACTGGAACAGCGACAAGCTGGCCCTTCGCGCGATGCGTGCCCGCCCGGTGAGCGAGTTCGAGGCCCCGGGGCTCTACCGCATGGTCCGCGAGCTCTCCACCCAGGCCCGCCAGCCCATGCCGCGCCTGTACATCTCGCCGACGGAGGCGCCCAACGCCTTCGCCACGGGCCGCAACCCGCGCAACGCCGCCGTGTGCTGCACGGAAGGCATCATGCGTCTGCTGGACGAGCGCGAGTTGCGCGGCGTCATCGGCCACGAGCTCAGCCACGTCTACAACCGCGACATCCTCATCTCGTCGGTCGCCGGCGCCCTCGCCTCCGTGATCATGTTCCTGGTCAACTTCGCCTGGCTCATCCCGATCGGGCGCTCCGACGACGATGACGGCCCCGGCCTGCTGGGCATGCTGCTGATCATGCTCCTGGGCCCGCTCGCCGCCTCTCTCATCCAGCTGGCCATCAGCCGCTCCCGGGAGTACCAGGCGGACGCCTCCGGCGCCCAGCTCACCGGCGACCCGCTCGCACTGGCCAGCGCCCTGCGCAAGCTCGAACTGGGCACGAAGCAGCTGCCGCTGCCGCCCGAGCCGCGCATCGAGACCGCCAGCCATATGATGATCGCCAACCCGTTCCGCCCAGGTCAGGGTCTTTCGAAGATGTTCTCCACACACCCGCCGATGGCGGATCGCATCGCCCGGCTCGAGAAGATGGCAGGTGGGAACCAGTGAAGACCATCCTGAACGTCATATGGCTCGTCCTGAGCGGCTTCTGGCTGTTCCTCGCCTACGTCGCCGCCGGCCTGCTCCTCTGCATCACCGTCATCGGTATCCCGTTCGGCGTCGCGGCCTTCCGCATCGGCGTCTACGCGCTGTGGCCCTTCGGGTACACGACGGTCGAGCGCCGCGACGCGGGCGCGCCGTCCTGCGTGGGCAACGTGCTGTGGCTGGTGCTCGCGGGCTGGTGGCTCGCCCTCGGCCACATCGCCACCGGCATCGCGCTGTGCGTCACGATCATCGGCATTCCGCTCGGCATCGCCAACTTCAAGCTCATCCCGGTCTCGCTGCTGCCGCTCGGCCGCGACATCGTGCGGACGGACGAGCCGTTCGCGATGCGCTGACGCCGGGGCAACACCCCTCGATTTCCACAGGCCAGGGGTTATCCACAGGCCCGCCCGCTCGACGGCGGCGGCCTGCATCATGAACCCATGACCGCGACCGAGCAGTTGCCGAACCGACTGACACCCAAGCCCCGTACGGGGTCCTTGCACTGTGCCCGCCTGCGCGTGACTACGCACTCCGAATCGGCCGGCCCTGAGCCGACCGACCCGGTGAGAGACTCCGACAGGTCAGGCCCGAGAGGCCCTTGAAAGACCCGAGTCGTCAGGCCCCTGGCCGTTCCGGCCGGGCAGATCCCGGCCGACTGCAGCCGACGAGGCGTGTCTGCCACATCGGGCGAAAGCCCGGCATGAATCAGCCGGTGACGCCCGTGCCACAGCGACCGAGGCCCGGCGAGCAGCAGCCAACGCCGCCCGTCCCACAACAGCCGACAAAAGCGTGGCAAGCGTCAGCCGCTGCTGCCCGTTCCCACAGCAGCCGGCAACACACCGGCGAGCATCAGCCGATGCCGCCTGCCCGCCGGGCAGCACGACCCAGGCCGGCACGCTCAAGGCCGGTGGCCTACACCCGCCCCGCCCCTGCCCGCGCCCACCGCCGCCGCACCCCATACGCGACCGCACCCACCACCAGCACACCCGCGCCCACAACCACGGACACCCCCGGCAGCGAGAACGCCAGCACCACACACCCGACCAGCCCCACCACCGGCACCACCCGTGCCAGTGGCGCCGAATCCAGCGTCCACGCCGACGCGTTGGCCACGGCGTAGTACGCCAGCACGCCGAAGGAGGAGAACCCGATCGCGCCCCGGACGTCCACCGTGGCGGCCAGGACCGCGACCACCGCGCCCACGGTCAGCTCCGCCCGGTGCGGCACCCGGAACCGCGGATGGACGGCGGCCAACGCGCCCGGCAGATGCCGGTCCCGGGCCATGGCAAGCGTCGTCCGCGACACCCCCAGGATCAGTGCGAGCAGCGAACCCAGCGCGGCCACGGCCGCACCGACCCGCACCACCGGCACGAGCCAGGGCGTGCCGGCCGTCCGCACCGCGTCGGCCAGCGGCGCCGTCGCGTCCCCGAGACCATCCGACCCCAGCACCGAAAGGACGGAGACCGCCACACACGCGTACACGACCAGCGAGATGCCCAGAGCCACCGGGATCGCGCGCGGGATGGTCCGTGCCGGGTCCCGTACCTCCTCGCCGAGGGTCGCGATACGCGCGTACCCGGCGAACGCGAAGAACAGCAGACCGGCCGCCTGAAGCACCCCGTCCGCCCCGCCCGACGCTCCCATGCCCAGCCGCCCGGCATCGGCCTCACCCGACGCCAGGCACACGACCACCGCGGAAGCGAGGACAGCCAGGACCAGCGCCACGATCACCCGCGTCAGCCACGCGGACTTCTGGATTCCGCCGTAGTTCACCGCGGTGAGCACCACCACGGCGGCCACGGCCACCGCGTGCGCCTGCCCCGGCCAGACGTACGCGCCCACAGTGAGCGCCATCGCCGCGCAGGAAGCCGTCTTCCCGACCACGAACGACCAGCCCGCGAGATACCCCCAGAACTCCCCGAGCCGCTCACGCCCGTACACATACGTGCCGCCCGAGGCCGGATACAGGGCGGCGAGGCGAGCCGACGACATGGCGTTGCAGTAGGCGACCACCGCGGCGACGGCGAGCCCGAAGAGCAACCCCGACCCGGCCGCGTGCGCCGCCGGCGCGAGGGCGGCGAAGATCCCGGCTCCCACCATCGAGCCGAGTCCGACGATGACGGCGTCCCCCACACCGAGGGTGCGGCGCAGTGGTGAACCGGAGGCTGTCATGCATCGCACCCTACTGATCAGTGCAACCAGCGCGTGTCGCCGGGCCGTCCTCCCCACCAGGACGGCATGAACGCGCGCGGCAAGGACGACGCACGCGGGACGCCCGAGTTACGACGCGCGAGTCCGGCCTGCGGGAGCAAGATCATAGGGCCGGGGCCGTGCGGGCACAGTGTGAAAGGGCAGGTTCACGGCATGACCATCATCAGCTGGATCATCCTGGGACTGTTGGCCGGGGCCATCGCCAAGTTCCTGCTGCCGGGGCGCGACCCGGGCGGCCTCATCGGCACCACCCTGATCGGCATCGCGGGCGCGTTCACAGGCGGCTGGATATCGGCCCGCTGGATGGACCACCCCATCACCAACAACTTCTACGACGGTGCGACCTGGGCTGCGGCGATCGGCGGATCGCTCGTCCTGCTCATCGCATACCGCCTCCTGTTCGGCCACTCGCGCGACTGACCGCGCCCGGTGACCGCGGCCGACAGACCAGGAGGGTGGACACCGAGCCGGCGCCCACCCTCCTCGTCCCCGCGCGGGCCGGAGGCCCAGGGGGGCCGGACCTATCGGTAGTTCACGAACTGCATCGCGAAGTCGAAGTCCTTGCCCTTCAGCAGGGCGATGACGGCCTGCAGGTCGTCACGGCTCTTGGAGCTGACGCGCAGCTCCTCGCCCTGGACCTGCGCCTTCACGCCCTTGGGGCCCTCGTCGCGGATCGTCTTCGCCACCTTCTTCGCGTTGTCCTGGGAGATACCCTCCTTGATCGACGCGAAGATCTTGTACTCCTTGCCGGAGAGCTGGGGCTCGCCCGCGTCCAGGGCCTTCAGCGAGATGCCCCGCTTGATCAGCTTGGACTGGAAGACGTCGAGGACAGCCTTGACCCGGTCTTCGGAGTTCGCCTCCATGAGGATCTGTTCACCGGACCACGAGATCGAGGCACCCACGCCCTTGAAGTCGTAGCGCTGCGAGATCTCCTTGGCGGCCTGGTTGAGTGCGTTGTCGACCTCCTGCCGCTCGACCTTCGAGACGATGTCGAAACTGGAGTCGGCCATGTCCTGTGGCTCCTTGTATCGGGGTGCGTATCGTGCGTACCGGCGTATGGGGGCGGCCGCAGGGCTCGTTCGGGTCACGGGCCCCATCCGGACAAGCCTAGCCACCCCCCGCCCTCCGGGCGCCGATCAATCGGGTGGCGAAGCACCCCTTCACATCAGGTATTGTTTACGTCGTTGCCACGGAGCGCCGCGGAGAGCGGCTCGACGGGCAGCAAACCCCGGCGGTGTGCCCGAGCGGCCAAAGGGAGCAGACTGTAAATCTGCCGGCTCAGCCTTCCCAGGTTCGAATCCTGGCGCCGCCACAAGACCGAAAGGGTCTGTGACCAGCAGCAATGCTGATCGCAGGCCCTTTCGGCGTTCACGGAACCGACCTGATCGTTATGGGTGCTTTTCCCAGTCTGTCTCACCCTGATTCGGGTGCTGACCAGTCCGTGTGGGGCAGGCGTGGGGCAGCTTCCGACCCTCCTAGCTGCCGTTCCTTAGCGCCCGCTCGATCCGGGCGTTCGCTGTGGCGGCGCCGCCGTCCAGGCACTTCGCGTACACCCGGAACAGCACGGCCACGCTGTGGCCGGCGCGCGCGGCTACCTCCTGCGGTTCCACCCCGGAACTGAGCCACGTGGACACGGCGGCGTGGCGAAGATCATACGGACGCTTCGCCAGCAGTGACGCGCACTGAGCGGGCGTGAGAGCGCGCGCACGGGCTTCCGCCCACACCTCGCCGTATCCGGTGTCCTGGATGAGCCCGCCGCGTTGCGTCCGAAACAGCCGCCCGTCGGGGGCAACTCCGTATGCCGTGACGTGCCACCGCAGCAGGTTCACGAGATCGGGCGGGATCGGAACGGTGCGGACTGCTTTCCGGGGCCGGTGCTTGAGCCCTCGCCGATCGTGCGCCTCACCGCTGTCCGTCCAGGCCGCCCCTGAGCGCGGACGAGTCTCCCGGAGGCGCAGAATGCCCCACCCTCGGCGGGGCAGGTCGCAGTCCTGGAGACGGAGGCCGATGACTTCCGCCGGCCGCGCCGCCGCGTAGTACATGCAGCCGAAGAACGCGACCAGGCGTCGCCCACGGGGGCTCTGCGTACGCACGGCATCGAGCAGGGCGAGAGCCTGTCGGGGGTCCGGTACTGAGGCGGGGTCCAGTTCCTCCGCTACTTGCTCCGGAGACTTCCACTGCACCTGTGGCAGGGGGTTGTCCGTCAGGCGTCCGGCGTCTACGGCGTAGCCGAGAGCGTTGTGAAAGATGGCCCGCTTCCGGCGGATGGTCGACGCCGCCGCCGTGGTGCCGTCCAGTTTCTTGGTCAAGGCGTCCAGGGCAGCGCGTACCTGCATACGGTCGGCCAGCGCGGACGTGGGCAGGGATTTCCGTTCGAACCATGCCAGCACGGCGGCCACCTCGTCGGGCGGGTCCTGGTCGCGGCGGCTCACGTTGAATGCCCAGCTATAGAGAGCCGTCCGTACCGTCTGGGCATCAGCCATGCCTTTGATGTCCCTGACGAGAGCGGGCGTAACGGTGGCCATTGCTTCCGCGAGCGTGCGGCGTGTGGAGCCGGGTGAGTGCTGCCATTTCATCTCGATGTACTCGCGGGCGTGCTGGTACCAACTCACGTCGTTGCGCTGCCGCAGCTCAGAGAGCGGTGCTCCGGTGGACTCGTCGAACGGCTCACCGGCGTGCGCCGCGCGCAGCAGCTCAGCGCGTCGGCCCTCTGCCAGTGTCTTGGTGCGGAACGTCTGCGAGTGAGGCGTCTCGCCCGTCTTCCAGCGCAACTCTGCGGAGGTCTGTCCACGATCCTTCCGCTGGCGGACGGACCAGATCCGAACGTCGTACGTCTTCCCCATCGAGGGCCTTCCTACGAAAGGGCCCCGCCATGGCGGGGCCCCGTGGTGCGGTCAGAGATTAGGCTGCGATTTCGTGCGTGGCCCACCAGGCGTCCAGGTCGCTACGGCGACACCGGATGTGCCCGTTCGGGAGCTTGATGAGCTTGGGGGCCTTGCCTCGGGCGCGCATGCGGTAGAAGGCGGCGCGGCTCATCTCGATCTCTTCGAGGACTTCGGGGAGCTTGAGCATCTTGGGGCGGGCCAAGGCAGGGACTCCTTCGGAGAGTTCAGCGGGCAAGGTGAAGGGAAGCGGGTCCGCGTGTGTCCGAGGTGCGGATTTCTGCGTCACCCGCGTCATCTGCGTCATTCGCGCCCCTGACCTGCGGTTTCGAGGTAACGCAGGACCCGGAGGGTGCGTCACCGGTGACACAGACCTTCGTCATCGGGTGACGCAGGTGACGCAGGATGACGCAGAGATCGGCCGTCTGCGTCACCGCTCTTTCGGCAGGTCACTGGCCGTTTGCGGGGTGTGGGTGACGCAGGTGACGCAGGGTCTTTCTACTTCGGACAAGAGAGGGGGTGGTGTCTGTTGTGGTGCGCGGCTCGGAGAGTGAAGAACGCCGCTGCGCGGCGCGACCATCGCAGGGCGGCGGCGCCGCCGAACAGCAAGAGGAGCACGCGCCGCGGGGTGCTCCTCTTGCTTGTGCGGTAGTGGTGCGGCGCGGTCAGAAAGCCGGTTCCTGTTCGGGCGGGGGCGGTGTGGCGGTGGACGGCCGCGTGATCTCGATGTAGCGGGACGTTTTGGTGCGTCCCCAGTCGATGAGGACGCCCCGGGCGGCGAGGGTGGGTTGAAGGCGCTTGAGGCGGTCTGAGAGCACCTTGCCGGTGGTCGGCCACCCTTTAGGCAGGGGACGGAAGTCCTCGCCCGTGTAGAGGCCGGTGAGGCAGTGCAGCCATTCGGCCGACGTCATCCGTTGCTCGGTGCCTGGGTCGATGCTGGCGGCGTGCTTGAGGACGGTCTGCGCTAGCAAGTCGCCCTCGATGACGTCGTCGTTGAGGTCATCCAGGCTGGCCCGGTAGGCGGCGAGCGCCCCCAGGCCGGTGGCGGCGTCGAGCTGCGCGCACAGGTGCGCGAAGTCGGCCATGCGCAGGTCCGTCGGGATGTCCGCCTCAGCGGCGCGTACCTGCACGGTGAGGTCCAGGAGCGAGCCGAGGATGACGGGCAGCACCTCTGCGAAGTCGGACCACAGTTCGGCCTCAGTGCGCCGGACGCGGGGGCGTTCCAGGCGCAGGGGCAACAGCCGTTCGGCGAGGTCGGGGCGGATGACGCCGACGTCGATGCCGGTCAGGAGCAGGGGGCGGCGGTAGCCGATGCGGAAGACGTCCCCGTCGGTGAACAGGGCGCGCTTGACGTTCTCGGCTCCGGTGACGATGCAGCACATCGCGTCGGACAGCTCCGGGGTCATGTGGGAGAGGTTGTCCAGGGCGGTGACCCAACCGGCCGCGACCGCCGTGATCAGGTTCTCCTCATCTTTGGGCGCCCGGCGCAGGTCCCCGGTCATGCCCTCGATGATCCGCACGAGCATCCGCCCGCCGGTGGACTTGCCCGCCCCCTGCGGCCCGGTGAGGAACGGGGCCGGGACGGGAACCGTCGGACCCAGGCAGCCGATCAGCCAGGCGATGGCCAGGCACTCGGTCTCCGCTGTGGCGAAGTTACACAGCCGCATCAGCAGATCGATGCCCTTGCCGTTGGTGTCCTTGGCCGGCAGGGGCAGTTCCCCGGTGAGCTGGGTGCGGCGCCAGCACACCTCACGCGGGTCGGGGGTGCGGATGTCCCAGCCGGTGGGGTGGATACGCACCGACTGCCCGTCACTACGCCCCAGGTCCAGCCACGTCGCCCCGTCGAATCCGGGGGCCACCCGGATGTGCACGGGCTGCACGTCCTCGGTCAGCGCGAGTGCCTCAATCAAGTCCAATGCCTCTTTCATGGCGGTGCCGTTGAACACGCCGATGCCGTCCTTGAACAGTCCGACCATGAGTTCCTGCCGGTGGCTTCCAGTGGTGCCCTGGGAGCGGATCGGGCGGGCAACGGGGTGGCCGTTGCGCTGCGCGTACACGGTCCCGTCAGCGGTGCGGAAGTACCGGAAGTGCGCCTGCGCGTAGTCGGTGATGACCTCGCGGGCGGGGGTCTTCTCGTCGTCGGACATGGTCACAGTCCCAACGTGGTGCGGGCGTTCGTCCACGCATCCGTGCAGTGCCGGGCCGTCTCGCCCTTGGCCTGTGCCGCGGTGAACAGGCGGGCGATGTGGGCGTCGGTGAGGCAACCGCACCGGCCGTGCGTGGACAGCACGGCCAGGAACGCCCCGTAGACCGTGGCGTGAATCGCGGTGCGGGCCTGCGTGATGCGCTGCTCCGCCATGGCGATGCCGCGTTCCAAGAAGACTGGCGTTCGGTGCGGGCACTGACCGCCGCCGGACCCTGCGGGCACGGAGACGGAACGCGGCGCCGACCGGGCGGTGGGCGGTTCCTTCACGGCCAGCGCGCGAACAGCGTCGGGCAGAGCGGCCATGGTGCCGGTGCCGGGTCCGAGGTAGCGGGCGTAGGCCATGGTCGACTTGATGTCGACACCGGGACGGACCGCGTTGTGTGACGTCATGGCGCCTCGGTAGATCCAGTGCTCACCGCGCGTCGTCGGCACGGTCCGCGTGGCGGGCAGGGTGGCGTGTGCCCAGTCGACGGCCGCCGTGTCGTCGAGGTCCACGACGGTCAGTCCGGCGGCGCCGGGGTGGTAGGCGACGCAGACGGCCCGCCGCCATGCGGCCGTCCAGGCCGGGGAGGTGAGCACGGCCGGATCGGTGGTGGCGGCGGCCCACGCGTGGCAGACGCCGGGACAGCGGCAGGGGCCCGCGCTTTTCATGTTCGGCCGGCCGCCGCACGCGTTGCCCGCGCAGGTACGGCAGTTGCCGAACGGTGTCTTGCCCGCGCGTAGGGGCAGCACCGGCACACCGGCAGCGGCCAGCGTCAGCGCGGTCCGCAGGGGTTCGGGCAGTGCACTCGTGCTGCCGTGCCCTCGCCGGATCAGGGTCGGTTGCGTCATGCTGGGTGACCTCCACAGGTCAGTAGTAGGCAGGTGGACAAGGGCGGCCCCGCTTCTTTGGCGAGAGGGAGGGGCCGCCCTTGGCGTAGCTAGCTGTGGAAGTGGTTGCGCTTGATCACGGCCCGGCGGATGTTCACGGTCGTGCCGCCCTTGTGGCCGCTCGCACTGAAGATCTGCACGGCGATCCATCCGCCGAAGATGACCGCGGCCAGGGTGATGAGCTGAGTTACGAACGCGGTTAGGGCCGCGAGGAACGACGTCAGCAGCAGAAGTCCGCCACACACCGCGAGGAACCCGACGCCCCCGAGGGCGACGTTCACCGCCGCGCGAGACACGGGCGGTTTGGGCGCGACCGGTTCGGGCTGGGCGGGGATGATGGCGTAGCCGGTGACGACGCGGCCGTCGGGCAGGACGATGCTCGCCACGGTCGGAACGGCTCCGGGCTGCACCGCAGCGACCGGCGCGGGGATGGTGACGGCGGGCGGGAGCGGGGTGGGCTGGTGGACTTCCACGGCCCGCTTTACGCCCGCGTTGTGGATGTAATTGGGGAACATGCGGAATCCCTTCCGGTGCTGGGTTAGGGAGGCAGAGGCACCCCCTTGGGGGTGCCGTGTGGAGGGGGTTTCGGGGGTCTGAGCAGGGCGACTCCCCCGCCTCCCCGAAACAGTGTTTTCGCTGATCAACGCGGGGGAGGCGGCCCGGGGAGGGGGTTGGGGAGTTCTCCCCGCCTCCCCGGGCCAGACGGCCGTTCCTCCCCGCTACTCGGAGGCGGAAGCGGAACCGTTGTCGTCTCGGTTGGCGAGCGCCCGCAGGACGTGATCGCGGTGGACGACCATGACCCCGTGGGACTTCTTCGGCTCCTCGCCGTGCTCCTCCAGCAGCCGCTTCAGCCGGTCGTTGGTCCACTGGTCGCCGTACGCCTTGGCGTCCAGCGCGTGCAGCCGCTTCAACACCTCATTGGTCCGCAGCCGCGGGGCGTCACCGAGGACGGCGGCGACGTCGGCGAGCGCGTCCCGCTCCTCGCCCTGGTCGACCACGCGCAGGGTGGCAACGCCGTCGCGCAGGGCCTTGGCCCGGCCGGCGACCTCCTTGGCCGGGTCGTCGTCGATGAAGTGGGTCCGCACCGTGATGGACGCCTGCCCGGCCGGGATCGTGATGCCGTCCGAGGCCACCACGAGGGTGCCCTTGTCCAGCCCCTGACGAAGCAGGTGCGGGGCGGCGCCGCCGTCCACGGCCTTGTCGCCCAGTGCCATCCGGGCCTGCGACTCCGTGCCCAGCACGAGAGAGGCGCGGGTGTGGGCACCCTCGCGCACGAGCTTGGGAAGGTTCTGGTCGGTGGGGTCCTGAGTGCCCTGCCACATCAGCACGTCGACCGCTCGGCCCTGGTTGTGAATCTTGCGGACGGCCATGAAGTACCGGGACGTGGCCTTGGAGCCGCCGTAGGGCCGCTTGTCCTCGCCCACGACCGGACACATGAACGCCAACTGCGCCTCGTCCACCAGCACAATCAGCGGCTCGAACACGATGCTCGGGTCACGGCGGCGCTCCTCGATGCGCCGGTTCATCTCCTCCACCGCGTCCTCGACCATCTCGGTCGCCTGGATGACGTGCTCGTCGGACGGTCCCTCGATCAGCACCTGCGCGATGCCGTCGAACATGGCCCAGTCGCCGATGCCCTTGAGATCGGCGATCCAGAACTGCACCGAGCGGTCCAGGGCCAGCCACAGGGCGAGCGCGCGCAGGGCGGCGGTCTTGCCCTGGTTGGACAGGCCCGTGACGAGCAGGTGGCGCTGATACACGCTCAGCTCAGCGGCGTCCCCGCGCAGGTCCTGTCCCCACGGAGCCTTGCCCGTCTTGTAGCTCGCGGTCAGCGTCTCGTCGGTGACCAGCGGAGAGGGGCCGATCGGCTCATCCAGCGCCCCACTGTCGGCGATCCACAGCCGGACCGTGCGGGCCGCCTCCGGGATCGTGATGAACACCTCGTGCTCGTGCCGGGTCAGGTTCTCGGCAAGCTTGCGGCGCCGGTTCTGTACCTCGTTCGTGGCCACCCCGGAGGGGAGGGTCACGTCGACTTCCACGCCGCATCCGGCGATGCGGATCGGGCCGAGCATGCTCGCACCGGCGTCGCCCATCTCCTTGATGGCGTTGCGCAGTGCGGGCACTCCGAGGTCGCGCAGGGCCTTGACCACGATGGACGGCGTGATCGGCTCGCCCTCGGCGTTGCGGACGTTCGCGGGGAGTGCCCAGTTCGGGGCGGCCTGTTGCTTGCGGCCCACGGACCACAGGGCGAGCAGGGCCAGGAACGGGGTGATGGTGAGCGCTGGACCCCACACGATCTGCACGATCCGGATGAGCAGGGCGATGAAGTCGATGGTCGCCGTGAGGGGGGTGATGACGTCGGCGACGTGGCCGGTGTTGAGTGCCATGACGATGCCGAGGGCGACCAGGGTGCCGATGCTCATTCCGGCGCCGACGGCTACGCCCTTGGCGGCCTCCACGGGCGAGTGCAGCAGGTCCATGCGGCGGTGATGGCGGGCGGCGCGGAAGCGCGTCAGACGCTCTTCCCACTCTTCGGCGGCTTCCAGGTTCCCAGCGGCCTCCGCCGCACGGATCATCCGCTCGTAACGGGACCCGGTGCGGCCGTCCCAGGTGCGGCGGGCCACGATCCGGCCGCCGTTGAAGGTGTAGGACGCGTGCCGGGCCACCGCCCGTCCCGTCGATCGCGTGCGCTCGTGGGTGGCGGCGGTCTTGATGGCGCGTCCGGAGCGAACCCACAGCGGCACGAGCCGGGCGGGCGGCGGGTCAGGTACGACCGTGAGCACGGTGGGGGCGGTGTCGGGGGGCGGGGGGTCGGTGGGCTTGTGGAGGTGGACGACGTTCTCAGACATGCTGGAAGTTCTCCTGACTGCCCCCATAGGGGCGGGAGTGAGGGAGAGAGCCGGGGTGGTCGGGTCCGTGGAAAGAGCGGCCACCCCGGCGTGATGACTGGTCAGAACCAGCCGGACGACTTCTTGGCGGCCTTCGCGCGGGCGGCCTCGGTGATGAGCCTCTGCCGCTCACCGTGCAGGGCGGTCAGCTCCGCGTTCAGCCGCATCTCGGCCGCGCTGCCGGTCGCGTCCATGCGCTCCTCAGAACGGGTCGCGCTGCGGCCCCGGGCGACCTTGTAGGCGCCACCGGCCAGCGCGCGGGCCATCGCGCGGCGCTCACTGCCGTTCAGCGGCCACCACTCACCCCGGCGGACGGCTTCCAGCTTCTTCGTCGTCGCCTGGATCTCGCGGTCCAGGCGGCGGATGTCGGCGTTGCGCATGGGCAGGCACTCCTCAGGGAGTCGGCGGGTGGGGGTAGGCGCAGGGCACACAGGTGCCGAGTGAGGTGGGGATGACGTAGCCCGCATCGGTCCGGCAGGCGGGGCAGATGCGGCGGGCAGCGTTCGCTTTCGCCAGAGCCGCCCACCGGCCCGGGGTCATCGGCCGCACGGGCTTGGCGAGGTCGATGCGGTAGAGGTAGGCGACCAGCGGTCCCCGTCGGCGGCGCGGCCGTTCGAGCTGCGCGGCCACGCCCTGACCACCAGGCCGCAAGCCGCGCGCCCTCAGCTGGCGGCGGGTGGCGTAGCCGTCCGGGGCCAGGCGCCACCGGTAGACCGGTAGCGCGCTCATCAGGCGACGCGCTTCCAGGCGGCCCGTAGGCGGACCTCGGAGGCGGAGTGGCCGGCCGCGCGGAATCGCGCGGCCATCTCCCGGTAGGACAGGGGCGGGGTCTGGCTGTGACGGATCTCGTCGACCAGGACGTCAAGCACGTGGTCGGTGAGGGCGGGTGCGGCTTCCAGAGCGGGTGCTCCGGTCGGCTCGCTCGGGCCCCACACCGGCAGCTCCCAGCGGGCCGTGACGCCGGGTGTGACGGGGCTCGTCACGCTGGTCAGCGCCCTGCCGGTCTCCTCGCCCTGCCGAGCCGTCTCCAGCGTCGACCACGCGGAAGAGAGCGTCTGCGCGGTCTTCGCCTGGACGTGTGCGACGCGGGCACCGGCCGCCGTCACGGCCGTCAACCGAGTCTCCTCGGTGGACGCTTCCGCCCGCAGCCGGGCACGGGCCACGGCTGCCTCGTCGCGCGCTTCCTGCTGAATGCCGCGGATGGCGTCCAGCGCGTTCGGGGTGAGCGCGGTGCGTTCCCACATCGAGTGGACCAGCCACAGTGCCTTCGCCGCGATCGGGAGCCAGGCCACGGCCAGCCACGCGCCGGCGGACTCCTCGTTCAGCGCGTGGGCGACCAGGACGCCGGTTGCCACCGCGCCGAAGAACCAGCCGACAACGGTCACGGTGCGGTTGTGGTCGCCCTGCGCGGTAAGGCGGCGTTCGTAGGCGAGAGTGGCCAGCCAACCGCCGTCGATGCCGAGACCGACGACCACGGCCACCGGCCACGGCACCGCCGTGCCCAGCCACATCACGACCACGGCCAGGGTTAGCACCATGGACACGGCCGTCATCGCAACGGCCGGCAGAACAGTCTTGGCACTCACGCGGGGCCCCCTTCCTGATCGCGCACGTCCACGGCCGCGATCAGGACGACCGGCGTGCTGTCGTCGAAGGGCTTCTGGCTGTCCTCGATCCACGCCCACTCCGCACCGGGGACCACCTCGTAACCGAGGGCGGCCAGTGCCTCCCGGCGGTCTGCGCCGGTGGGCACCGGACCGGACTCCCATCGGACGGTGGGCCACTCGCTCTCGCCGTACACGACGACGTATAGGCGCCACGGCCCGCCGTCGCTCGACATCTGCGCGGTCAGCGTGCTCACAGCGCACCTCCCGCCGTGAGCAGCGCGGCGAGGACGAGCAGCGCCCCGCCGGTCAAAGTGAGGTCGACCGCGCGGCGCAGGCACGTGAACTTGACGACCGCGAGCCGGGAGAGTCCGGCGATGTCGGCGGCCAGGTCCCGCCCGGCGGCGTGCTGCGCGATCTCCTCGGTGGTGAGCGTTGCCCACAGCGGGAACCCGTGCCGCCCGCGCAGGTTCGGGCGAGTCGAGCGCAGCAGCAGACCAGCCGCCATGACCAGCAGCACCATCCCGCCCCCGCCTACCAGATAGGCGGAGGTGGTGAGGGGCAGGTCACGGGCGACCGTCCAGGCACCGGCCAGGACCGCGCCGACGAACGCCAGCAGCAGACCGGTCTTGGTGTCGGTCCGCGTGATCTCCGCCTTCACCTCAGCGTGCGCGGCAGTCAGGTTGCGGTCCGTGGCGCTCACGCAACACCCCCGGGCAGGCTCGCACCGGCCGCGCGATTGACCAGCGCGACCCGCGCGGCGAGCGCGCGGCGGCGGGCCCGACGGATGCGCCGGTTGTCCAGCTCGGTCGGCGTGCGGTCCAGAGTGATGATCTGCGCGTCGAGCAGCTCGACGTCTGCCAGGATGACGGGCATCTCCCGCTCGATCGCGTCCAGCTCAGCGGCCGTCGGCTCCATGAAGTCGGCGAACGCGGTAACAGCGTCCTGAACAGTAACGATGTGGTCCATTGGGTCTGGTTCCTCTCACACAGGAACGGCCCGAACAGCGGCCCCGGTGTTCCCGCACCGGGGCCGCGCGCCGTTGAAGTCGGAACATCCGGCTCCCCTCAGCGCTGCTCGTACGAGACGAGCAGCGGAGGCAACCGGCCGCAGCGAGGCTGCGGAGGCTGGTTCGTTCTGGTGCGTACGGGCGTAACCGCACGCGTCCGTCCTCTTGCTGGCGGGGGAGGGACGGCCTCCCAGGCACGCTGTTGAGTTCTCAAGCCGCAAGCGCTCACTTCGTACTCACCCCGCTTGAGCTGGGCTTTCCTCCGGGCACCACGCATGTACGGCAGAACCGTACGTGACACCCCATCCACCTTGTCTGGAGGAGTGCCTTGGCAAAAGGTTGCACGAGTCGAGCTTGGAGAGTCAAGCCCCCTGGTCTAACTTGTACGGAGGAGTCGGTGTAGAGGGGTTGTCTTGGCAGTACGACGCGGTATGACGAAAGCGCAGGAGATCGCCTATGACCTGCGCGAACAGATCCAGTCCGGCAGGCTGACGGCCGGTGAGGCCCTGCCCAGCGAATCCAAGATGATGAGTCAGTACGGCTACAGCCGCGAGACGATCCGTGCTGGCGTGCGCCTCTTGATTGAGGAAGGCCTGGTCGTCACCGGCCAGGGGCAGGGCAAGTACGTCCGCGAGGACTACCCGCCAGTCGTCTGGAACTGGACGACGCTTGAGAGCCGGAGTCGCCACGCGAACGCGGTCGAAGGACGGACAGCCGGCGACCAGTGGGCAAGCGTGATCGCGGAGAACGGCAACGCTCCACGCCAGGACATCACGGTGTCCATCGTGGAACCCCCGCCGCACGTCCGGGAACGTCTACAGCTCCCCGAAGACGGCCTTGCCGTGGCGCGCAAGCGTGTCCGGTACATAGACAACCGGCCCTATGCCCTCGCCGATTCGTACTTTCCTCAGGAAATCGTGGTCGGTACGCCCCTGATGGAGCCTCGAGATGTCTCCGCACCCGGCGGCATTCTCGCCTCTGTGGGGCTCGTGCAGGCCAAGTACGTGGACGAAATCTCAGTCCGCATGCCGACTCACCAGGAATCGGAGCAACTTGGCCTTCCAGCAGCTACTCCAGTCGCAGAACACACCCGAACAGGCTATGACGCGGACGATCGCCCCCTCCGCTGCATGGTCACCATCCTCCCCGGAGACAGGCACAAGATCCTCTATGAAGTCAGCACGGACTGAGTACCTCCGCCCGGCAGCGGCGGAGGACGTTCCCGCCCTCATGGCTCTTCGAGTAGAGGCGGAACGGTGGCTACGCACCAAGGGAACCGATCAGTGGAGTGACCCGGAGACAGGTGAACGCGCCATCGCGAAATGGCGCGCCAGCATAGATGAAGGGCGGGCATGGGTCGTTGTCGGTGAGGGCGAGACGGTACTAGCGACCGTCAGCCGTGGGCCCGTTGACCGGGATTTCTGGACGGACACCGACCGTCCCGAATCGGCGCTTTACCTGTACAAGTTGATGGTCGCGCGCGAGGCGTCCGGTAGACACCTAGGAACGCGTGTCATCGACTGGATGTCGCGCCTCGCAGCACTGGAAGGGCGAACCTGGGTGCGCATCGACACGTGGCGGACGAACACTGGACTGCACTCCTACTACGAACGGTTGGGGTTCCAGCACGTACGCACCGAGGCGCCAGCCCACAGGCGTTCGGGGTGGCTCGCTCAACGGCGGGCCGGCGAGATGGCCTTGCCGCATGACCCCTTGCGTGTTGGCTCCCACGAGGATGCAGCAGTGCAACGTGACCTGCCGCATCAGAGGGTGGATGCGTCTAGCGAAGACTTGACCAACTGATGCGGGACGCACCTAGCAACGCCCGTAGACGCCAGCGTCTCCCTGAGTAGCCATGACGTACGTGGGAGGCGGCTACTGACTGCGGGCGGAAGACGGGATGGGAGCGGGGGCGGATGGTGGGAACAGAACAGACAGGAGGTGGCGGCCCAACTGGCCCGCCACCCGGGCATAAGGGTTGACGCTTCATTAGCCTGGTTGCCTGAACAGGAACTCGAAGGGACTTACTTGGCGCCCACCATGAACCACGCACTCAGAAATTTCCAACGCTCTCCCGGAAAGGGCGGTGACAAAGTCTTTGGAATCAGGCCATGTAGCACTCAGTTGGCGCCCAAAGGCTAGCCCTACTACGGCGGCAGCGCCCGCTTCCTTAAGCGCATGCGCGGCACTTGCCATAGAGCCCCCCGTCGTGAATGTGTCGTCGAACAAGAGGACTCGTTTGCCATGGACCGCTGAGCTAGCACTGAATAGACCGGGCACAATTTTTTCCCGGCGCCCTCCAGCCTTCGAGGCGTCATTCTTCACCAGGGCGCCCGCTGTCCACTCCGATGAGAAGTCTTGAACAGAGTCGATGACGGCTTCTAAGTGTCCGACACCCCCTCGGGTAGAGGAATGCGAAGGCATTGCGATCAACAGATCGAAACTCCCGCCGTAGTAGGCTTCAATGCATGCTCGGTGAGCTTTCAGAAATTCACACAGAAGCGACCCTAGGGGCAGGCGAAGCCATTCGTATCCAGCTTCATTCTTGGCGTACCAAAGGATTCCTTCCAAGCCACTCTCTAGCGAGTAGCAAATGGGGACAAATCCATCAAGTACGGACGAGTACTTCTGTCGGCAGTTGTAGCAGCGCGCGTACGGCGTCCCTTGCGGCCCAATGCGTGTGGGAGCTCGACAGAGAGAACACGTGCCGACATCCTCAGTCTTGACTGATGGCGCGACATTCTGATCGCGCAGCCACCGGACCCAGCCGCCAGTACTCCCAATGCGGCCACTGGGACATAAGAAACGACGGTACTCGCGGTAGGACAACCTCAACCCCCTGCGTCAGCCAAGCCCCCTTGAGAGGCTAATCCCACTGGAGGGCAGCAGGCAATCACCCAGCGTCAAGTGGAAGCTGCACGTGCAACGGAGGTTGCTCTGTGCGGACATGGTCACTCAGCAATTCGAGCATTTGTTCGGTATTGCTGACAGCGGTGGCGCGTTGGGTCGCAATCATTTTTTGCGCCCATGGTTGTTGGTCCACCAGAGACTTGAGTAGCAAGACATGCCTACCCTGCTCGGCGGCAACGCGCGCCTGCATCTTGGCGCCCGAGGTGCTTGAGGCTTCGATTACGACGCTGCCGAGACTCATCGCGGAAGTGACATGGTTCCTGCGCGGAAAGGTGTCACGCCCGGGAGGCCGTGAGGGCCAAAACTGGGAGACAATGACGCCCCGCGCGGAAATCTCCTCAGCCAGTTCCGCGTTCTCCTTCGGATAGCAGCGAGTGATGCCTGTTCCAATTACAGCGATGGTTCGGCGATCGAAATGCAGTGCTGTGCGATGTGCCTCGGTGTCGACGCCGCGGGCCAAGCCTGAGGTGATCGTGTACCCAGCTTCGCCGAGTTCCCGTGAAACTCTGCGAGCACGCGACAGTCCGAGGTCTGAGGCGTCGCGAGTCCCAACTACGGCAACAGAGTGCGCATCCGCGTCATGGTCGAGCTTCCCTCGATAGAACAGGAATGGGGGAAGGTCAGGGACTGAGCGCAGGTTCTCCGGGTATTCCGCATCCAATACGGTGACTAGATGGGCACCGACCTTTGCGGCCTTCTCTAGCTCGTCCTCAACTCGAGAGAAATGGTCACTGAGGGTACCGTCGAGAAGCCCTCGGCGGAGAACAGGAAGCGCCTTACGAGCCGCATCGGATTCTTCTACGATGAACCCGTCGCACAAACTATCAAGATGGCCCCTCAGCGCACATCGGGCTAGCAGTGACCAATCGACGCTCTTCCCCTCAACGCGGAGTGAGCAAAGCGCCAGCAGGCGCATTCGTGCTTCATCGATCATCTCTGTCTCCTTCTACTCAAAGATCACTGTTCGAAGGATCGATTCCTAAAGTCTAGAGGCTAAGTACGTCCCGCTGCTAGACATACGCGCAGTGAGAACGGGATTTTGCCTGTGATACTGCGGGTGACCTGCGCTGACTGCTCAAGAGTGAATCACTCGAACGTGGCCCACCATCCTGGCCCAGGCGGCCCTGACAGCGTGACACTGATCCCTGTTCGCTCCTGCCGCGGCCGTGCAGATAGGCGATCCCAAGCGCCCAGCCGCGGTGCCGCAACCTGCGGCTCCCGCCTGCCGCGGGTACCGGCCCGATGAAGCCGCCGCCGGCCTCTTGGTGGCAACCTCTCTTTAGCCTCGCGCTTTCGCGAGTGGGTTTGTCCGGGTCTTGATCAAATAAATGGAGAGTGCTGCTGACCTGCAACGATGGGACTTGTCGAGGGTCCTGTCAGCTGCAAGGAAAGAAGCACTCTCCAGGTGAAGAAGAGTAGCGGGTCGTACCCGCGTGTCCGTGTCGAGGGCGGGGGCCGTGGGGTGGTCTCGCAGGCCGGGTCGGTGCTGCTGGTCGAGACGGTCCGCAAGTCCGGCCTGGACGCCGCAATATCGGCGGGACTCACGCCGTGGCGCAAGCCGCGGGCCGTGCACGATCTGGGCAAGGTCCTGCTGGATGTGGCCCTGGCCGTCGCACTCGGCGGCGACTGCCTGGCCGACATCGGCATGCTGCGGGCCGAGCCGGGCGTGTTCGGCCCGATGGCTTCCGATCCGACGGTCTCCCGGTTGATCGACACCCTCGCCGCTTCGGGCGAGAAGGCGCTGACCGCGATCCGCGCCGCACGTTCCGAAGTCCGCAAAAGAGTCTGGGAGTTGGCCGGCGAGCAGGCTCCGGATGCCGGCGGGCAGGTGATCGTGGACCTGGACGGGGTCCTGGTCGTCGCGCACTCGGACAAGCAGGACGCCGCCCCGACTTGGAAGAAGACCTACGGCCACCACCCGCTCATGGGGTTCGTCGACCACGGCCCCGGAGGAACCGGAGAACCCGTCGCGGCTCTCCTGCGCCCAGGCAACGCGGGCTCGAACACGGCCGCCGACCACATCACCGCCACCCGCCTCGCCCTCGCTCAACTGCCGGGGAAGTACCGGCGAGGGCGGCGGACGCTGATCCGCTGCGACTCCGGTGGCGGCACCCATGAATTCGTGGCCTGGCTCGCCCAGCGCGGACGATGGCTGTCCTACTCGGTCGGCATGGTGATCACCGAGGCCGTCCACCAGCACGTCCTGAAGATCCCCGCATCGGCCTGGACACCGGCCGTCGAGACAAGCGGCGAAGTCCGTGACGGGGCCTGGGTCGCCGAACTCACCGGTGACCTACTCGACGGATGGGCGAAGGGCATGCGGTTGATCGTCCGCAAGGAACGGCCTCACCCCGGAGCCCAGTTGAGAATCACGGACGCCGACGGCATGCGGATCACCTGCTTCGCCACCAACACCCCCGACCGGCCGATCGCCGAACTCGAACTCCGTCACCGGCTGCGGGCCCGCGCGGAGGACCGCATCCGGGCCGCACGTTCGACCGGCCTGCGGAACCTCCCCTTGCACGACACCGCGCAGAACAGGGTCTGGCTGGAGATAGTGCAGATCGCTCTCGACCTGCTGGCCTGGATGCCCGTGCTCGCCCTGACCGGCAGAGCTCGCCTCTGGGAACCGCGCCGCCTGCGGCTCCGCCTGTTCTCCGCGGCCGGTCAGCTCGTCACCACCGGCCGGCGCCGCATCCTCCGCCTCGCCCACCACTGGCCCTGGACCCGCGAGATCACAGACGCCCTCGAACGGCTTGCACTCCTGCCGAACCCCGGCTGACCGGCGGACTCGCCTGTCCCTACGAGAAGAGGATCCAGCCCGGAGCAGTGGAACCCGGCGTCCACCCGAGACGACACCCGGGCCTTCGACCTGCCCGACCTCAGCCATCGACAACGAAATGGGCCGCCGACTTCGTCGACGGCCCATCAAGAAAGATCGAGGTTAGGGCTTGTGGGGACCAACAGGCCAACGATTGGCGACAGTCACCGTTTTCAGCAGGTCAGATGGCTGTGGATGCGTGCGCACAACGGCTCTTGAGAGCTCTACCTGACCTGGCGCACACACGGGTCACTTGAGTCTTTCCTCATGTAGGCGGCGTGCCGTAAGCACGAGGAGACGCCTGAGCTTCTCTCTGTTCTCGCCGTAGGTCTTCAGGGCGTGGCAGTTCGGGCAGAGAGCGATCATGTTCCAGGGGACATCGGGCCCGCCCTTGGCCAGGTCCTTGACGTGGTCCACCTGCAGGATGGGCAGCCCGGCGGTGGTTCGCTCGGTGGGGTGGCCGGAACACTCAGGGTTTTCGCACCTGTTCTGGCAGCGTTTGATGACCGCTGCTCTCGCGCTGGGGTCGCGGAGGTACTTGTCGGCCAGTGTGGGCTTCTTCATCTGGCCCCGGCGCTCGGCGTTCGCTTCCGCCTTCTGCGCCAGGCGCCTGTACGCATCCTCGTCGCTCTCCCTCGTGCCGGAGGCTTCAGGATCGACGTCGATAGGGCTGTAGTCGCCCGTATCGTCGTGCAGTTCGCCTGTGTCGGTGTCAAGTGCTTCGAGAACCTCTAGGGGCCAGGTCTCGCGCTCTGGGGATGGGACGGGGGCCAGTACCCAGAGAAACTCTCGGCGCGGACGTTTGTCAGCTCCGACGCCCCAGCGCAGCCGGCGTCGCACGATCACGGCCCACGTTTCGAAGCTCCACTGTCCTTGGAACGGTTTGTGCCAGTAGCGCAGTGGGCGGCCAGCGGTCTGGTGCTCGGCCATGAGCTCGTTGCCGTCGGTGAGCTTTTGATCGCCGGAGAGCCCGTCGCCGACGTAGGCGATCCAGTTTGTATCCGGGATGCGTCCGTCGGCGTAGGGCCCCTTGTCGTCCGAGAAGACGCTCAGGATGCCGTCGGCAAGGCAGCCGATCTCTGCCATCTTCTGGCCGCCGTAGGCACGCCAGATGGCATCTCGGTCTTGGAATGTCTCCCCAAGCAGAGGCCGCAGAGCATCCGGCCATCTGCCGGCGAGTAGGTTGTGCAGGCCGAAGTCTTCCAGCAGGTCTGCTGGAAGGGGATGGAAGTAGCGGAGGATCAGTCCTGCTGCTGCTGATGCCGCGGCATCAGGGTGCGAGCGGAGCAGGTTGTAGTCGTCTTCGCGCAGACCACCAGCGGGGTTGACTTCGTTCAGGGATTCAAGGGTGGGGCGGCGCCCTCGACTGGTCAGGGCGAGTTCGTGTCCCTGCTCAACGGTCCAGAGTTCATCGCGGACGAGGGCCCAAAACGGATAACGTGCCCCGTCCACGCCGTCTTCGACCTGGCCATACTTCTCCATCAGGGGCGCGACAGCATCACGGGTTGCCAACCATGGCTGCAGGCGGGGTGCCCCAGCCACGGTCTGCCCGATCGCCCAGAGGAGGAGAACGGGCCGATGTAGGGCGGGGCCCGACGCACGCCGCGCTGGCCGGACGTCTCCCACCCGCCGGTGGAAGGTCTTGGGGGGCTCTACGACGGTGAAGCCCTCCCTCTTGAGCCAAGCCACGGCATGCTTGAGGCCCCCACTGAGCTCTGAGGGCTTGAGTGGTGTTCCGAAGTCGTACCGGTGAGCGACTCCAGCTATGGCCTTCGAGTCGTACAGGTTTCCCTCGTGCTCGAGGAGGTAGGTAGCTGCGGCGCGGTAGCCGTAGGTGTCCCGGAACGCCTCGGGGCCTAGTCGGTCGTGCTCTGCAATCGCCTGCAGGATGCCTGCACGAGTGATCTCAGAAGGTGCCATGGGCGACACCGTAGATCAGGGCACTGACAGTGGAGTCGGCTCTGTCCTGCCCACTGGACAGGCTGCGAGGCCAAGATGGTCTGCATCTTTCGCCAGCATTCGCCACCCCTGAACCACGGCTTGCGCTACTGGCGCGCCAGTTAAGTTGCGGAGGGTCCGATGCCCTCTCTCCCCGAACGCCCGCCGTATCGGGCGGGTCCCAACACCGTTGGGAACGCTAAGAGATGGGAGATCGGATCAGATGGAGGGATCGACTCGGCGGACACGGTGCCGCAGGCGAAGCCAGTTACCGGACTGGGTTCAACTTGCAGCCCTGATCCTCACTACGGTCACTGCCATCGCGGGGTGCATCGAGCGCTTTGTGTGATGCACCAGAGGTGGTCCGGCAGGTTGGTTGGGTGGTAGGCGAGCCCGACCGGTATCTACTCGGCCGGACCCGCCCGTAACCGCGCATGTGAGCCTGGCTTCGGGGTGTCGCCCGGAGCCAGGCCACCATGCGTCGTGTCGAGCCTCTCGGCTCTATGACGAGGAAACCGCAAGTCACTGGGAGCATCAAGCCTCTGAGCCCCGATTCATGATCGAAATCGTGGCGGAACCCATGGTGAAGCGTGGCGTACAAGGGTGGCGCGCTGCATTGCTGACGTAGATCATTTAGAAGTGCCTGGTGAGCGTCCTGCGTGGGGTGGCGAAAGCTGGCGAATAGTGCCGGTCGCCGACCCGCAGGTCGGGAAAGGCTGCCGTTGGCGGCTCAAGCTGGTGCACCGCTCACGTGAAGCGTGGAGCACGGTTCCTCTGGCGTTCCCGGTGACATCTAGGCCCTTCCGCTGGGTGCGTGATGGGCCTTGATTCCCCCAGGCGTTCCCCACGGCAGGTCTTGGGCGGTTGAGTCGCCTGGTCAGAAGCATGAGAGCCAGCCCGCTGTAAAGCTGCTCGCTCGGTCCGCGGCCAGCTCTCATGGCAGGTCTTCGGTTGCTGGTTTTCGGGTTTCGATGAGCTGCTCTCGGCCTCGATGCGACCATCCTCGGATGGACGCATCGGTGCTCAGTGCGCTGGTAGGGCTGGTTGGTGTAGGAGCTGGTGCTGGCGCTACGTTCGGCGGGGTCGTGTATCAGCAACGACATGGCGCCCGGGAAGCAAGGGCCGCGAGGCTGCGGGGCGAAGCGGTTGCAGCAGCAGAAAAGATCCTGGGCGAGCTGCTGGCTATACAACACAGCCTGCGACTGGGCTCGTACGGTGCGGCGGAGGAGGAGCAGCGCGACTACCGGAGGGCCTTGCAGCAGCACCATGCAACGATCCAGTTGCACTCGCAGTGGCTGCCCGATGCCGAACTCAGGTCCCGACTCACTGTCAACGCCTTGTACACGCAGGTCGGGCCGGTCGGCGATTCCCGTAGCGACGTCGAGCGGCGCGGGCATGGAATGGCTCTGTGCGCGGACAGTATTGCCTGCCTCGGCGCCTTTCTACGTTCTGAGGCTCTTCCTGTGCGGGATGCCTACGTCGATCAGATACTTGGCCGCTGGCCTGAGGGGCGGGAGCTACACACGTTCATCGTCTCAGGTCCCCCCGTGGAGAGTGATGAGACTCGGGCTTCTTCTACTTAGCGCAACTGGAGGTAGCGTCCCCGCGTTGGTGTGCCGCAGGTTGCTTGGCCCAACGATCGCAATAGGAAGAGCCAGGTGCGCGGACTCCGGGGTGCTCGCGTGGGTGCAGCTTCGATCCCCAAGGCCCCTCTACTGCCTGGCCATCAAGCGTCGTGGGGTGGGCGTGGGGTGCAACGGTTGATCTACGGCGTCTTGACTGGCAGAGGACGGTGAGCCGCGCGGTCTGTAAATCTGCCGGCTCAGCCTTCCCAGGTTCGAATCCTGGCGCCGCCACACTGGGGAAGACCCCCTCTTATCTGCGGAGACGCAGATAAGAGGGGGTCTTTCGTGTAGGGGTCCCTCACAAGGCAGGGTGATGTGTCTCACTCGCCGCGGCGTGCCCGACCGGCGCCACCGCACCGGCCGGGACGACTCCGCTACGGCGCCGCGATGTAGCTGACCTGGCGTCCGGGCAGGCCTCCGCGAGGGGTGAGGGACGCGCGTTCCTCGGTGTCCGCGGTGAGGCTCCAGCAGAGTTTCACCGCCGTCCACTCGATGATGTAGCGGCACGTGGCCTTGGTGTTGGGGGGCAGCCACTGGGCCGGATTCTGATCGGCCTTGCTGCGGTGCGCCGCGGCGGAGACAGCCATCAGGCTGCGTGGGTCCGCGAGGTAGTGGGCGGAGGCCTGGCGGCGGAGGCCGTCCGCTGGGAAACCCCTGAGTCCCACGCCTCGGGCAGCGGCACCATGTGGTCGACATCCATGGCCGCGGCCGACGTGACCTCGCGGGCGTCGTGGTAGGAGCCCAGGTGCCGCTCTTCAGCTTGCAGTCAGGGCCGGTGGCCGGACGCTCGATCGCCTCGGCGATCAGCAGCCCGTCGCGGGTGAAGCACCCGTCGCCTCGCCCTCGACCTGGGCAAGGAGCCCGTCGCGGTTTCGGGCTGGGCGCCGGCGTTCCCGGCAGTGACATTCCTGCGCGCCGATGACGTCCCGGGCATCGCGCGCAGATGCAGGTGCTCGCACCCGAGCCGCAGGCCGTGCGCCGGTTGCCGGCGGAACTGAGGGACTTCGAGGAGGAGAACCGGTACCTGATCGAGAAGATCACCGCCATCGCCATCGCCGTCCGCTACGACGTCGGCGAGGACCACGAGCTGCTCGGCCGGCGCCTGCAGGACGTGCAAGCTGGGTCGCCTCTTTGAGCAGATGCACGGCGGCCGAGGGCTGCTGCTCGACCAGACCGGCGGCCGGCTGCCGTCGGCGGGCTGGACGGGCCGGATCGACCATGTCGTCGACGTCAGTGAGGAACTCGACGTGCCCGCGCTGCCGCTGCGCCCGGACGGCACCTGGTATGGGTCGGCGAGGACTGGCAGGAACCGCTCGACCGGCTGCCGCGGTGGTTCGGCCCTGCGCGCGACCGATCGGGCGCGGCGCCGGCGGACCAGTGAGCGGTGGGCCGCACCGGTCGGGGGTGTGAGCGTGCACTCCCTTTCCCGACCGGTGCGGCGGTGGCGCGCGCCCTGCGCGAACCGCAAACCGCAGGGTCACACCGGCAGGAGGACGACGGCCGCCGCGAGGCAGCAGGGGCATCGGCCCTGTCGCCGTGCGATGCCGCCAACCAGGTAGCCGAGGCCCAGCACAGCGCGTGCCAGTCGAAGTCGTCCGCGATCAGCGCGGCGGCGGGCACTCCGCGGGCGACGCCGACACCGAGCGAGGCGCTCATCAACGCCGTGGCGGAACCGAGCCGTTGGCGGGCAGTTCGTCGCGCATGACGCTGATGCCGAGCGGGAGCACGCCGGATGCGAGGCCCTGCGGTGCCCGTACGACGATCACTTGGGAGAGCGAAGCGCTGAACGCGGCGGTCACCGAGCCGGCCACCAGCATGACGAGACTGACCGGCAGCATCCGGCGTTTGCCGTACATGTCGCCGAACTTGCCGATCCCACGATGGCGACGGCGGTGGCGCCGCTTCGAGGGCGGAGGACGGGCAGCGGCGCCCGGGGAGATGCGTGGCCGGGCCGCAGGCGCGGCACACTGGCCCCATGTCCTCCCGCCGCAGGATCTGCCCCGAGTGCCGCCGTGATATCGCCGTCGTCGCCGGGCGGTACGCGCGCCACGACCCGCCCGGCGCACGCGAACACGGCGAACTCACCTCATGCCCGGGCTCGCGCCGCCAGGCCCGCCCGGGTCCGGAACAGCCGTCCCTGGACGGCTACGCGGTCCCGGACTTCCCCGGCCAACTGCCCCTGTTCTAGGCGGGCCGGCCGTGCTTCCCGCCCGCCGGGTCCCTCAGTTCCCCGCCACCGACTTCACCGCTACGGACACCGGCGCCGACCCGCTGATCAGCTCCAGCATCAGTCCGGCGGTCGCCGGGGTGTCCACCAGCTCCGCGAGCACGGCGGCCACGTCGTCGCGCGGGATCGGGCCACGCCCGGTGTGCGCCTCCAGGCGTACCAGACCGGTGCCGGCGTCGTCCGTGAGCTGACCGGGGCGCAGGATCGTCCAGTCCAGGGCGTCCAGGCCGCGCACGTGAGCGTCCGCCTCGCCCTTGGCGCGCAGGTACACGTCGAAGATCTCGTCGCCCTGGTGCTGCGGGTCGGCGCCCATGGACGACACGACCACGAAACGCCGTACACCCGCCTCGACCGCCGCGTTCGCGAAGAGGACCGCTGCGGCCTTGTCCACCGTGTCCTTGCGGGCCGCCCCGCTGCCCGGGCCCGCGCCCGCCGCGAAGACCGCCGCGTCGGCGCCCCGCAACCGCTGCGCGACCTCCTCCACGGACGCCGACTCCAGGTTGAGCACGACCGGTTCGGCACCCGCCTCCCGGAGATCGTCGGCCTGCTCGGCCTTGCGGATGATTCCCGCCACCTCGTCCCCGCGCGCGGCGAGCAGGCGCTCCAGCCGCAACGCGATCTGACCATGACCACCAGCGATGACAATGCGCATGCCTTCGACCGTACGCCCGGACAGCCGCGTCCGCCGCACGACTTGGGCCGCACCCCGGTGACCGGCGGCGTCCCCTACGACACCTCGCCGCGCCCCTGCCGCGGCAGGTCCAGCTCCACCGAGGCCGCCGAACTGCAGTACTCCCGCACCGCGCTGGTCCTCGCCACCACGCGCCCCCTGTGCACCACCACCCGGCTGTACGCCAGGGACAGCGCCCCCGCCAGCCGGTCCCCGCGCACCGCGAGAAGCTCGGCCGGGAAACCCGCCTCCACCCGCACCGCGGGCAGCCCCAGCACCGCCCGCGCCGAGGAACTCACCGCGTCGTACGCCTCCTCGGGCGACAACCCGTAGCGCGAGGCCAGCAGGTAGGCCGCCTCAAGCGGGTCGCCGCGCCCCACGGGGTTGGACACGTCCCGCAGCGCCCCGCTCCCGGCCGCCACCCGCACCCCGGCCGCCCGCAGCAACCGCACCGGAGCCGCGCCCCGCCGGTCCACCCCGCCGCAGCCGCCCTGCGGCAGGCACACGACCGCCACTCCGGCCGCCGCGAGCTGGTCGGCCGTCCGCGAGGCCACCTCGGACGGCAACCGGCCGAGATCCCCGCACGGGCTCAGGGTCACACCGGGGCGCAACCCGCCCGCCATGGCAGCGAGCCGGGCCAGCCGCGCCGGATCCCCGGCGTCCGTGTGCAGGTCGACGGGGCAGCCGTGCTCGGAGGCCACCTCCAGGACCGCCTCCACGTACCCCGTCGGATCCGGGTCGAGGTCCGGCCGGCCGCCCACCACCGAGGCGCCCATCTTCACCGCGTCCCGCAGCACCGCCAGCCCGTCCGCCCCGGCCACCCCCGTCAGCACCCGGGGCATCGCCACCGTCGTCAGCTCCGCCAGACCGCGCAGCGCCCGCCGTGCCTGCAGCACCGCCGCCAGCGCGCCCAGCCCCTTGACGTCCCCCACGCGCACGTGCGCCCGCGCCGCCGTCGCCCCGTGCCCGAGCTGGAGCAACGCGGCCTCGGTCGCCCGGCGCTGGACATCATGGGGCTCGTGGGAGACCGGCCCCTCGCCGTCGGCCGACAGGGCCGTGTCGGCGTGCGCGTGCGGCTCGGCCGGGGCGGGCAGCAGCAGATAGCCGCTGAGATCCACCCGCGCCCCGCACGCGCGCGTGCCGCTCGCCGCCAGACTGCCGGCCGTACCCACCGCCTCGATGCGCCCGCCGACCAGCCGTACGTCCACGGTCCGGCCGTCGGTGAGCCGCGCCCCGCACAGCAGCAGCGGCGACGGGTCGGCCGGACCCGGCGAGGACGACGGTGGAGGTGGCGGCTGCGGCCGGCTGTCGGGCATCACACTCCAGGGGCTCGGGCTGCGCGCGGGAGGACGCATGATCACGCAGAGTGAGACGAGCCTAGGACGGCCTCTGGCCCGTGTCGGGGAGGAGCGCAATAGTCGTACCGGTGTGGTCCGCCGCACGGAACGGGACGCACGGAACGGATGCACGGGACGGGACGCACGGAACATGGAGGCCCGCACGCGGCTGCCGGGAGGACGGTCCGGGCACACGGGGCGGGGCGGCGAAACGGATTTGGGCGAACGGCGGGCGACCGTGTAATGTCTTCATCGCTCGCCCCAATAGCTCAGTCGGCAGAGCGTCTCCATGGTAAGGAGAAGGTCAACGGTTCGATTCCGTTTTGGGGCTCTGGTGTGAGAGGTTCCCGCCGCAAGGCGGGGCCCGATCGCATCACAGCGGTGTAGCTCAGTCGGTAGAGCAAGCGGCTCATAATCGCTGTGTCACCGGTTCAAGTCCGGTCACCGCTACTGACAGTAGCCGATTGCGGGGTCGGTCCTTCAATCGGCTACTCTTTCCTGCGTTAATATCATCTATCCGTTCGTCAAGGAGCACTCACGTGGCTGCCACCGACGTCCGCCCGAAGATCACGCTGGCCTGCGTGGAGTGCAAGGAGCGGAACTACATCACCAAGAAGAACCGGCGTAACAACCCGGACCGTCTTGAGATGAAGAAGCACTGCCCGCGTTGCAACGCGCACACCGCGCACCGCGAAACGCGATAAATCAGGCTCGTACACGAGGCCGTTCCCGAGTGATCGGGGGCGGCCTCGCGTCGTTGAGTGACCCGTACCGTTCAGTAGCTCAACCAGGAGGTGCCGGGCCATGGCGCTCGACCAGTCCTTCGTGGGGCGGACGTACCCGCCCACCGAGCCCTACGAGGTGGGCCGGGAGAAGATCCGTGAGTTCGCCGAGGCGGTCGGGGACGCCAACCCGGTGTACACGGACGCGGAGGCCGCCAAGGCACTCGGCCACCCCGAGGTGATCGCCCCGCCGACCTTCGTCTTCTCGATCACCTTCAAGGCCGCCGGGCAGGTCGTCCAGGACCCGCAGCTCGGCCTGGACTACAGCCGTGTGGTGCACGGCGACCAGAAGTTCGTCTACCGCCGCCCGGTCCGCGCCGGCGACCGGCTGACGGTCACCTCCACCATCGAGGCGATCAAGTCCCTCGCGGGCAACGACATCCTGGACATCCGCGGCGAGGTCCACGACGAGGCCGGCGAGCACGTCGTGACCGCCTGGACCAAGCTCGTGGCCCGCGCGGCCGAGGAGGCGTGAGCGATCACATGACGGCGAAGATCTCCTACTCCGACGTCGAGGTCGGCACGGAACTGCCCGCGCAGACCTTCCCCGTGACCCGCGCGACCCTCGTCCAGTACGCGGGCGCCTCCGGCGACTTCAACCCGATCCACTGGAACGAGAAGTTCGCCAAGGAGGTCGGCCTGCCGGACGTCATCGCGCACGGCATGTTCACCATGGCCGAGGCGATCCGCGTGGTCACCGACTGGACCGGCGACCCGGGCGCGGTCGTCGAGTACGGCGTCCGCTTCACCAAGCCGGTCGTCGTGCCCAACGACGACAAGGGTGCCGAGATCCAGGTCAGCGCCAAGGTCGCGGCCAAGCTCGACGACAACACGGTCCGCGTGGACCTCACCGCGACCAGCGCCGGGCAGAAGGTGCTGGGCATGTCGCGGGCGGTCGTCCGGCTGGCTTAGGGGTCCTTGCACTATGAGCGTCCGATCAGGTCGCGTGGTCTGGCGCCTTGCGATGCACGGCACCAGACCACGCGAC
>NZ_JBSFVB010000019.1:0-154680 GCF_053592115.1 Streptomyces sp. NPDC002788
AGTTCTCAAGGAACGGTCGCTTCCTTTGTACTCACCCTCTCGGGCTTTCCTCCGGGCGCTTCCCTTCGGTCTTGCGTTTCCGACTCTATCAGATCCTTTTTCGATCCGATTCCCTGTCGGCGGGATTTGCCGTCCGACCCGGGCTTTCGCCCGTCGGCCTTTCGACATTCACTACGTTAGCCGATTCCCCGTCCAACTCATAATCGAGTCCGCCGGAGTTGAATTCAGGCATGCGAGCACGCCGAATCCGCCCCTGCTGAGGGGAGTCGCTAGGTAGTGGTTTGGCCGCTTCCCGCTGCAGGCGATCGCCGTACCCGGTTCAAGCGGCTCGGGCCACATTACGCACCCCGCCTGGGCGCGTCAACTTCGGCGGCGCCTCGGGACATGGGCCCGATACGGGCTCACCGTCGGGTCGTTGGCGACCCAGAAGCGCCAGGGATGCACGGCACCTTCGCCGGCGACACCGGTCCGGGGGCCGTTGAGCACCTGGTCGGCGGGCACCGGAGTGCCGGTGAGCATGCGGAGCGGAGTGTCGTCGGTGGTGCACGCGTCCGTGCCGTCGAGGGAGCGGTCCACGTCCAGGGCCGTGGCGAGGCGGGCGGGGCCTTTGGCCAGTTCCTTGTCGTTGCGGGCCGAGAGTCGACGGGTACGGGCGAGTTCGGCGCCCTCGATGATCTCGCCCGCGCGGAGCAGGACCGCGCTCGCCTTGCCCTCGGGGCCGCACACCAGGTTCATGCAGAACCACATGCCGTAGGTGAAGTAGACGTAGACGTGCCCGGGCGGACCGAACATCACGCCGTTGCGGGCCGTGCGGCCACGGTAGGCGTGGGAGCCGGGGTCGTCGGCGCCGTCGTAGGCCTCCACCTCGGTGAGGCGGAGGGCGATCGGACCGTCCGGGGTGCTGCGTACCAGGATGCGGCCCAGGAGGTCGGGGGCTGCATCGAGGACGGGCCGGTCGAAGAACTCCCTGGGCAGGGGCGTACGGTCGGGGGTCGCGATCATGCCGTCCGAGGGTACTGGAGACGGGTGGTGCCGCGGGGTGGCCGTCGGGCACCGGCCTTGCCAGGGTGGGCAAGGGAACCGGCCACGTCCGGATCGCGTTTGTACGGATCAAGGATCCACCCGTTGTGGGCGAGAGGGAGAGACATGGCGTTCAAGAAGCTGCTCGCGAGTCTGGGGGCCGGCGGGGCTTCGGTCGAGACGGTGCTGCACGAGGTCAACGTCGTGCCCGGCGGTGTCGTCCAGGGTGAGGTGCGGATCCAGGGCGGGTCCGTCAACCAGCAGATCGAGGGGCTGTCGGTCGGACTGCAGGCCAAGGTCGAGGTGGAGAGCGGCGACCAGGAGTACAAGCAGGACATCGAGTTCACGAAGTCGCGGCTGGGCGGGGCGTTCGAGCTGCAGGCGAACGCGGTGCACGCGGTGCCGTTCGGGCTGGAGATCCCGTGGGAGACGCCGATCACGATGATCGACGGGCAGCCCCTGCGGGCGATGCACATCGGTGTCACCACCGAGCTGGAGATCGCGCGGGCCGTGGACTCCGGTGACCTGGACCCGATCAGCGTGCACCCGCTGCCCGCGCAGAAGGCGATCCTGGACGCGTTCATCCAGCTGGGCTTCCGCTTCAAGAACGCGGACATGGAGCGCGGTCTCATCCGGGGTACGCGGCAGAAGCTGCCGTTCTACCAGGAGATCGAGTTCTACCCGCCTCAGCAGTACCGGGGATTGAACCAGGTCGAGCTGAGCTTCGTCGCCGACGAGCACGCCATGGACGTGGTGCTCGAGATGGACAAGAAGCCGGGGCTGTTCAGCGAGAGCAGCGACACCTTCCGGTCCTTCCAGGTGGGGCTCCACGACTACCAGGGGACCGACTGGGCCGCCTACCTCAACCAGTGGCTCTCGGAGGTCGGCAGCAAGCGCAACTGGTTCTAGGGACAGGCCGTAGGCTCGGGGTCAACTGCAAGAACGATCCAGGAGGTACCGAGGTGACCGAGCTCAAGCGGCGGCCGCTCCCCCACGACTTCCATCCGCCTGTGCCGTCGTTCACGGTGACGAGCAAGGACGTCGAGGAGGGTGCGACGCTCCAGGACGCTCAGGTCCACGCGGCCGGCAACACCTCGCCGCATCTGCGGTGGGAGGGTTTCCCACTCGAGACCAAGAGCTTCGCCGTGACCTGCTACGACCCGGATGCCCCGACGGGCAGCGGGTTCTGGCACTGGGTGCTGTTCGACATCCCGGCGTCGGTGACCGAGCTGCCGGTGGGCGCGGGCAGCGGCACGTTCGAAGGCCTGCCCGAGGGTGCGGTCCACGCTCGCAACGACTTCGGCAGCAAGGACTTCGGCGGGGCAGCGCCGCCGCCCGGGGACGGTCCGCACCGGTATGTGTTCACGGTGTACGCCGTGGACCAGGAGAAGCTGGGGCCGGACGCGGACGCGTCTCCCGCCGTCGTCGGTTTCAACCTGCGGTTCCACACGATCGGGCGGGCCCAGCTGATCGGTGAGTACGAGGTGCCCGCCGAGGGTTGAGCATCCGCCCGGCGATCCCGGCGTTCACGGAACGTTTGCCCGCTCCTGGTCTTGGAATTGATCAGGAGCGGGCATTTTTGTTGCCGGGGGTCGCGGGGGTCACCCCCCGCGGGAGCAGCAGATATTGCGTTGTCCATCTCGGCGTGCCCGGCCAGAGTTGATCCAGCCCGCCAGGGGGTGGGCCGGTGCACACGGGAGGTGGGCTGGTATGCGGGACACGCTGGTACTGAACGCGAGCTTCGAGCCGCTGTCGACGGTGACGTTGAACCGAGCCGTCGTTCTGGTGCTTCAGGACAAGGCCGTCGTCGAGCAGGCCCACCCCGAACTGCGGATGCGGGGAGCGGCGGTCGACATACCGGCGCCGCGTGTGATCAGGCTCTGCCACTACGTGCGGGTGCCGTTCCGAAGACAAGCGCCGTGGTCGAGGCGGGGTGTGCTGGTCCGGGACCGTCACAGGTGCGCGTACTGCGGGCGGCGGGCGACGACCGTGGACCACGTGGTGCCGCGGTCGCAGGGTGGGCAGGACTCGTGGCTGAACACGGTGGCCTCGTGCGCGGAGGACAACCACCGCAAGGCGAACCGGACTCCGGAGGAGGCGGGAATGCCGCTGCTGCGGCAACCGTTCGAGCCGACTCCGGCGGACGCGATGCTGCTGGCGCTGGGGCAGGACGACTTCGACGCGCTGCCGGAATGGCTGGCCCAGCCGGCGGCCTAGCCGACGCGTGAAGGGGCCCGCTTCCCTGGGAAGCGGGCCCCTTCTCGCGTGTCGGGTCAGTCGATGGACGGCTTCTCGCGGCGTTCCTGGGCGGGGACGCCGCCGGACGCGCCTGAGTTACCGCCGGAACCGCCGCCCATGCCTCCGAAGTTGCCCATGGCGCCGGAGAGTCCCTTGAGCGCGTCGCCGATTTCGCTGGGGACGATCCAGAGCTTGTTGGCGTCGCCTTCGGCGATCTTCGGGAGCATCTGGAGGTACTGGTAGGAGAGGAGCTTCTGGTCCGGGTCGCCGGCGTGGATGGCCTCGAAGACCGTCCGGACGGCCTGGGCCTCGCCTTCGGCGCGCAGGGCGGCGGCCTTGGCCTCACCTTCGGCGCGCAGGATCTGGGACTGCTTCTCGCCTTCGGCGCGCAGGATCTCGGACTGCCGGACACCCTCGGCCTGCAGGATCGCGGCGCGCTTGTCGCGGTCGGCGCGCATCTGCTTCTCCATCGAGTCCTGGATGGAGGTGGGCGGTTCGATCGCCTTGAGTTCGACACGGTTGACGCGGATGCCCCACTTGCCGGTCGCCTCGTCGAGGACACCGCGCAGGGCCGCGTTGATCTCCTCGCGGGAGGTCAGGGTCCGCTCCAGGTCCATGCCACCGATGATGTTGCGGAGCGTGGTGACGGTGAGCTGCTCGATCGCCTGGATGTAGCTGGCGACCTCGTACGTCGCGGCCCGCGCGTCGGTCACCTGGTAGTAGATGACCGTGTCGATGTTGACCACCAGGTTGTCCTGGGTGATCACCGGCTGGGGCGGGAAAGGGACGACCTGTTCGCGCAGGTCGATGCGGTTGCGGATGGTGTCGATGAACGGGACGACGATGTTGAGGCCCGCGTTGAGTGTCCGCGTGTAGCGGCCGAAGCGCTCGACGATGGCCGCGCTGGCCTGCGGAATGACTTGAATCGTCTTGATCAGGGCGATGAAGACCAACACCACCAGAATGATCAGGACGATGATGACCGGTTCCATCGTCGTTGCCCGTGTCCCTTCTTCGCTTCGGCGCCTTCGGCAGATCTTATGGTTGTCGAAGATCTTGCTGGTCGAGTCTGACAGACCGTCGCGTACCTAGCGAGGAGTTCTCACCAGTTACGTCGTGCGAGGTCACATGACGATCGCGGTGGCTCCCTCGATGTCCACGACATCCACTTCCTCGCCCACTTCGTAGGCGCGGCCGGTGTCGAGGGCGCGGGCCGACCAGACCTCTCCGGCGAGTTTGATCCGGCCGCCGGAGGCGTCGACGCGTTCCAGGACGACGGCTTGTCTTCCTTTCAACGCGTCCACACCGGTGGCGAATTGGGGTCGTTGAGCACGATGCCGGTTCGCGATGGGGCGTACGACGGCGATGCCCGCGGTCGAGACGACGGCGAAGACCACGACCTGGGCGACGGCCCCGCCGCCGAAGACGCCGGTGGCCGCCGCCGCGGCGATGGCGCCCACCGCCAGCATGCCGAGTTCGGGCATCGCGGTGACCACGAGCGCGATGCCGAGCGCTGTCGCGCCGATCAGCCACCACAGCCATGCGTCGATTTCCACATGGTCATGGTAGGTCGCGGGTCCTGTCGCCGACAGGGCGCCCTCGGTGTGAAATCCCGTACTCGCCCTGGGATTTGTGTGGGGGAGGACCGGGTCAGGACAGCGGGAGGCCCTGGGCGGTCCAGCGCTCGCCCGACTGTTCGACGACGAGCGGGAGGCCGAAGCAGAGGGAGAGGTTTCGGGAGGTGAGTTCGAGCTCCAGCGGACCGGCGGCGAGGACCTTGCCCTGGCGGATCATGAGGACGTGGGTGAAGCCCGGCGGGATCTCCTCGACGTGGTGGGTGACCATGAGCATCGAGGGGGCGATGGGGTCGCGGGCGAGGCGGCCGAGGCGGCGGACGAGGTCCTCGCGGCCGCCGAGGTCGAGGCCTGCGGCGGGCTCGTCGAGGAGGAGCAGCTCGGGGTCGGTCATGAGGGCGCGGGCGATGAGGGTGCGCTTGCGCTCGCCCTCGGAGAGGGTGCCGAACCTGCGCTCCAGGTAGTCGCTCATGCCGAGGCGGTCGAGGAAGGCGCGGGCGCGCCGCTCGTCGATCTCCTCGTAGTCCTCGTGCCAGGTGGCGGTCATGCCGTACGCGGCGGTCAGGACCGTCTCCAGGACCGTCTGGCGCTTGGGGAGCTTCTCGGTCATGGCGATGCCGGCCATGCCGATGCGGGGGCGCAGCTCGAAGACGTCCGTGCCGGGCCTGCCGAGGGTCTCGCCGAGGATGGCGGCGCTGCCCGAGCTGGGGAAGAGGTAGGTGGAAGCGAGGTTCAGGAGGGTGGTCTTGCCGGCGCCGTTCGGGCCCAGGATGACCCAGCGCTCGCCCTCCTTGACCGACCAGGAGACCTGGTCCACCAGAGCCCGGCCCTCACGGACCACGGATACGTCCTGAAGCTCCAGAACATCGCTCATGAGCGCGTTGTCTCCCCTTGCAGTGTGGCCGGTCTCGGCTGTCGCGTACGCCTGTGGCTCGGTCCGCCGCGCCGGTGGGCGCGGGCCTCCATGAAATCTACGCCACCGGTCGGTCCGGCCATTCCCTCGGTCCGGTCCTTGGAGGGTCCTAGGGTGGGGGCATGCTCTCGGAACCACGCGCTGGACGTCTCGCAGCTTGGGGAAATGCCCTTTTGGCCGGACTTGTCTCTCCGGATGACGCGGTGCTCGCCATCGTCGGTGAGGACGCGGTGCACCGGGTGGAGGGGCTACCGGGTGAGTCGGGCCAGGTCGGTCTGACGCTCGCGCTGGGGCGGCTGCGGACGCTCGGGGTGACCGGTCTGCGGGTGGCGCTGCCCGCGCCGGGGCACCCCCTGGGGCTGAGCGGGCCGCCGGAGTTCAACGCGCGGGCGCTGGAGGCCGAGGAGGCGGCGGTCTGTCACGGGGCCGCCTACGGGCTGGTACCGGACGTGTACGAGGCCGGACCTGAGGGTGTGCAGGTCGAAGTGGTGTGGTACGTACTGCCGGTGCGGGAGACGCCGCCGGCGGACGTGCCCTCGCTGGGTGAGGCGGAACGGGAGCTCGCGGAGGCCCTGCGGGAGGCGACCGAGGTGCTGTCGCGGCTGGATGTGGCCGGGTCGGGGCCGGTGGCGGAGGCTGCGGTGGACGCGTATCGGGCCCGGGCCGAGCGGGGGCGGGAGGTGTTGGCGCCCGGATATCCGCCGCGGGCGGTGCGGGTGCTGGAGTTGGCGCAGCGGGTGGGGACGCTCATCGCTGTGGCGACGGAGAGCGGGCACGGGGGTGCGGTGAGTGCGTCCGAGATCGCCGCGCGGCGGGAGGCGTTGCGGCCGGTGGAGCGGACGGCGCGCAGGGCGCAGGTCGCGGCGTACAACTCCGTTGTGGAGGAGCGGGAGCGGGGGGTGCGATGACGGGGCGCTGTGCGGGTGCTCGGTGTTGCTGCCCGAGTCGGGTGGGTGCGCAACCCGGCGCTGCGGGGCGCCGCTGCGCCCACCCGTGCCGCCCGAACGGCACGAGTTCCCGCAGCTGAGCCGACCGGCCTCCCGGGCAGGACCGGGAGGCCGGTGTCACCTCCGGCTCGGAGACGGAGGCGGAGCGTCAGTGGTTGACGGCGAGGTTGCCGAAGGCGGGGTTCAGGACCCCGACGACGTTCACGCTGTTGCCGGAGACGTTGACCGGGACGTGCGCCGGGGCCTGGACGACGTTGCCCGAGCCGACGCCCGGGGAGCCCACGGCCTGGCCGTCGGCGTGCGCGCTGGTGGCGGAGGCCATGCCCGCCCCCGCGGCCAGCAGGCCACCGGTCACCATCGTCACGGCCGCTGCCTTCTTCAGGTTCTTCACTTCTGAGCCCTCCTTGCGATTGCCGCGGCAGGCGCCGCGGCACGCACTGGAGAACGGTGGGGATCCACCGAGGTTGCGCCATATGAGGGACGTTCCCACGACAGTATGAATCTCGGTCCGGAATGGAACCGTCCGCGCTGCCGTGAGGTGCGGGCGTCAGCCGGTCACGCCGTGGCGAACGGCCCACAGAGCGGCCTGGGTCCGGTCGGCCAGGTCCAGTTTCATCAGGATGTTGGAGACGTGGGTCTTGACGGTCTTCTCGGAGAGGACCAGCGCGCGGGCGATCTCCCGGTTGGAGCGGCCGTCCGCTATCAGGCCGAGCACCTCGCGCTCCCGCTCGGTGAGCGAACCGGCCCTCCCGGGGCCCGAGTTGGCCTCCTCCTGGGAGAGCAGGGCACCGGCGACCTCCGGCTGGAGGAGGATGTGCCCGGCGTGGACCGAGCGGATGGCTCCGGCGAGGGCGTCGGGATCGACGTCCTTGTAGACGTATCCGGCGGCGCCCGCTCGCAGGGCCGGGACCACGGTGCGCTGCTCGGTGAAGCTGGTGACGACCAGCACGCGCGCGGGGTTGCCGCGTTCACGGAGTCTGCGCAGGGCGTCGACGCCGTCCATGCCCGGCATCTTGACGTCCATGAGGATGACGTCGGGCTTCAACTCCTCGGCGCGCTCGACTCCTTCGGCGCCGTCGGCCGCCTCGCCGATGACCTCGATGTCGTCCTGCACCTCGAGGAAGGTGCGCAGGCCCCGGCGGACGACCTGGTGATCGTCGACGAGCAGCACCTTGATTGCGTCAGCCACCGGGGACCTCCATCTCTATCGTGGTGCCCTTGCCGGGCGCCGATTCCACGGTCAGTGTGCCGCCGGCCCCGCTCGCCCGGTCCCGCATCGAGACCAGGCCGAGATGGCGCCCCGCGCGGCGGACCGCGCTCGGATCGAAGCCGCTGCCGTCGTCCGTGACCCGCAGGACGGCGCCGTTGCCGTGACGGTCCAGGGTCACGTCGACGTGGTCGGCGCCGGAATGGCGCAGGGCGTTGTGCAGCGCCTCCTGGGCAACGCGCAGGACGGCCTCCTCCTGGGAGGCCGGCAGGGCCCTCACGCCGTGGCCGGTGAAGGTGACGCGCGCGCTGTGGGCGCGGTCTAGAACGTGGATCTGTGTCCGCAGGGTAGCGACGAGACCGTCCTCGTCGAGGGCGGCGGGGCGCAACTCGACGACGGCTGCCCGCAGTTCGTCGGCGGCCTCGGCGGCAAGGGCCGCCACCTGCTGGAGTTCGCCCTTGGCGCGGGAGGGGTCCCGGTCCACCAGGCGGGCCGCGGCCTGGGCGGTCAGGCGGAGGGAGAAGAGCTTCTGGCTGACCGCGTCGTGCAGTTCGTGGGCCAGGCGGGAGCGCTCCTCGGCGATGGTGAGCTCGCGGCTGCGTTCGTAGAGGCGGGCGTTGGTGAGGGCGATCGCCGCGTGCTGGGCGAGGATGCCGAGCAGTTCCTCGTCGTCCGCCGTGAAGCCGCAACCGCCTTCCGGTCTCGGGCAGTTCTTGTTGGCCAGGAAGAGCGCGCCGATCACCTCGTCGCCGTCGCGGATCGGCAGGCCGAGGAAGTCGACCAGGTCCGGGTGGGCCTTCGGCCAGCCCTCGAAGCGGGGGTCCTTGCGGACGTCGGCGAGACGCTCGGACCTGGCCTCGCGCAGCATCGCGGCGAGGATGCCGTGCTGGCGCGGGAGCGGGCCGATGGCCTTCCACTGCTCCTCGCTGACGCCGTCGACGACGAACTGGGCGAAGCCGCCGTGGTCGTCCGGGACGCCGAGCGCGGCGTACTGCGCGTCGAGCAGCTCACGGGCCGAGGCGACGATCGTCTTGAGGACGTCGCGCACCTCGAGATGCCTGCTCATGGCCAGCAACGCGGAGCTGACCGCGGCGAGGCCGGACCGGGGACCGTGACTCATGTCCTCACCGTACCGGCGGGTGTGGCAGCCCGGATCGGACCGGTGGCGGCGGGCGCCCGGTCCGGTGGGCCTAGGTCGCGGGGCGGAGGCGGTCGGCGTGGTGACGTAGGTCCGGGGCCGGCGGGCCGGTGGCGCAGACGAAGGGACCCGGTGGGTTGCGGCCGGCGTCGGAGGCGGTCCGGGCACCTCGTTCCCGGGTTGAGGGCACGCGATCACGACGGGGGAGCGGATCATGCCGGTTGCGATCATCACCGGGGCCCGAAGGGCCTGGGCCGGGCGCTCGCGAAGGCCCTGGCCGAGCGGGGCTGCGACCTGGTGCTCGACGCCAGGGGCGCCGAGGCGCCGGCGGACGCGGCCGGGGGCCCTTTGCGCGTACGGCACGCGCGTGACCGCCCTGCCCCGGTACGTCTCGGACGCAGCGCACCGGGCGGAGCCGGTGTCGGCGGCGTGGCGGCTGGGCGGGTGGACCTGCTGGTGCTCAACGCGAGCGCGCTGGGCGCCGAGCCGCTGGTGCGGTGGGGGCCGGGTCGTGGCGGTGGGGACGACGGCGGTGCTGTCCGTGGAGTCGGCCGCGGGCGCTGACGGGGTCGTACGGGCGCGGGCGGGGTGGACCGCGGTGGTGACGCCGGAGCGTGGGAGGCGGGTGGTGGACGGGCTGCTGACCGGCCTGCAGAGCCGGAGGCCTCCCATCTGCTGATGCTGGAGGCGGTGGCGGGCCGGGTGGCGATCGAGCGTGGTCACGGGGCTACGCCCCAGGGCCGGTACCTGTGGCACGAGTTCGGGGACGTGCACCTCGTACTGCCGTGAAGACCCCTCACACAGAGCATCGCTTGTGCAACTGGTGGTGAGAACCCGCGTCGGGCGATGTGAGCCCGCGCATAGGACGCACGTCACGTACGAAAGGACGTAGGAGACAAAGCCGCACCTATTGAGCGGCGCATACAGTCCAGTCTGCACCGATTTGCCCCTCCCTGATCCACTATCTCCTTTCGTACGTCACACCTTTGCCACGCCATTTTGCGGCCGCTAAGAATTGCTGCTGTCGCTCAGCGCCGTGGGTTCTTCCCCGCGGCGTTCGTGTCGGAAACACACCGAGTCCAACGCCGGACGCCGAGCGACTCCCGCGCTATTCGAAGAGGTCCACACCACCATGCCCAAGAACATCTTCAGCCGTGTTCACAGTCGAAGCCTGACGCGTCACCACAAGATCGCCATGGCGGGTGTCGCCACCCTCGGCGCCGCCGCCATCGGGTTCTCCGCGGTGCCGAGTGGTGCCTCGACCAAGACCACGACCGAGGCCGCTCAGCCGGCTGCGGTGGCGTACAGCACCCAGCAGATCAAGGACGTCAAGGCGAGCGTGACCGACCAGATGGCCGGTGCCAGCCTGAAGGCGGAGCAGATCGCGGCGAAGAAGAAGGCCGACGCCGCGGCCGCCGCCAAGAAGAAGGCCGCCGCCGAGGCGGCGAAGAAGAAGGCCGAGGCCGCGCGCAAGGCCAAGGAGGCCGCGAGCCGCGACGCCAAGCGCGCCGCGGTCAAGAAGAGCTACCCGAACAACCTCGACGGCTGGATCCGCGAGTCGCTCGACGTCATGAAGAAGCACGGGATTCCCGGCTCCTACGAGGGCATCAAGCGCAACATCATCCGGGAGTCCTCGGGTAACCCGAGGGCGATCAACAACTGGGACATCAACGCCATCAACGGCATCCCGTCGAAGGGCCTGCTGCAGGTCATCCCGCCGACCTTCAAGCACTGGCACGTCCCCGGCACCTCCTGGGACATCTACGACCCGGTAGCCAACATCACCGCCGCCTGCAACTACGCGGCCGACAAGTACGGCTCGATGGACAACGTCAACAGCGCGTACTGAGGCCGGCGCGGACCTCTGCTTCGCTGAACGAGCGCCGAAGGGCGGCACCCTCCTGGCGGGGTGCCGCCCTTCGGGCGCGGGTGGAGCGGTGACTACTTGCGCATGACCTCGGGTTCGTGGCGGCGCAGGAAGCGGGCCACGAAGAAGCCGCAGATCACGCCGAGCGCGACAAGCGCGCCCATGTCCATGGCCCAGGCCCCGACCGTGTGCTCCCACAACGGGTCGGTGTCGCCGGCCGTCTCGGGCGGGCTGATCTTGTTGAAGTCCAGCGTGGCACCGGATGCGGCGACCGCCCAGCGGGACGGCATCAGGAACGAGAACTGGTTGGCGCCGATCGAGCCGTGCAGCGTGAACAGGCATCCGGTGAAGACGACCTGGATGATCGCGAACATCACCAGCAGCGGCATGGTCTTCTCGGCGGTCTTCACCAGCGCCGAGATGATCAGGCCGAACATCATCGAGGTGAAGCCCAGCGCCATGATCGGGACGGACAGCTCAAGCAGCGTGGCGCTGCCGAAGACCAGGCCCTCCTCGGGGATCTCGCGGCTGGAGAAGCCGATGACGCCGACCAGCAGGCCCTGGAGCACGGTGATCATGCCGAGCACGAACACCTTCGACATCAGGTACGCCGAGCGGGACAGGCCGGTCGCGCGCTCCCGCTCGTAGATGACCCGCTCCTTGATCAGCTCTCGGACCGAGTTGGCCGCGCCCGCGAAGCAGGCGCCGACGGCGAGGATCAGCAGGACCGTGGTGGCCGTGCCGTTCGGGATGATCCGGCCGGTCTGCGGGTTGGCGGGGTTCGGCAGCAGGCCCTTGTCCGCGTCGATGAGCAGGCTCACCGCGCCGAGCACGGCCGGAAGGATCACCATCAGCGCCAGGAAGCCCTTGTCGGACGCGATCACCGACACATAGCGTCGGACCAGCGTGACGAACTGGGACATCCAGCCCTGCGGTTTCGGCGGCTTCATCGCCTGCATCGGCTGAACCTGTACGGACTGCGGCGCCACGGCGTCGAGGTCCGCGGCGTACATCTGGTAGTGCTGCGAGCCCTTCCAGCGGCCCGCCCAGTCGTAGTCGCGGTAGTTCTCGAAGGCGGAGAAGATATCGGCCCAGGTGTCGTAGCCGAAGAAGTTCAGCGCTTCCTCGGGCGGACCGAAGTAGGCGACGGCACCGCCCGGCGCCATCACGAGGAGCTTGTCGCACAGCGCCAGCTCGGCCACCGAGTGGGTGACGACGAGAACCGTACGGCCGTCGTCGGCGAGGCCGCGCAGCAACTGCATGACATCGCGGTCCATGCCCGGGTCGAGGCCGGAGGTCGGCTCGTCCAGGAAGATCAGCGACGGCTTGGTCAGCAGCTCCAGGGCCACGGAGACGCGCTTGCGCTGGCCGCCGGACAGGGAGGTGACCTTCTTGTCCTTGTGGATGTCGAGCTTCAGCTCGCGCAGCACCTCGTCGATGCGGGCCTCGCGCTCGGCGGCCGTGGTGTCCGCCGGGAAGCGGAGCTTGGCCGCGTACTTGAGGGCCTTCTTGACGGTCAGTTCCTTGTGCAGGATGTCGTCCTGCGGGACCAGACCGATGCGCTGGCGCAGCTCGGCGAACTGCTTGTACAGGTTCCGGTTGTCGTAGAGGACCTCGCCCTGGTTGGCGGGCCGATAGCCGGTGAGTGCCTTGAGCAGGGTGGACTTGCCGGAGCCGGACGGGCCGATGACCGCGATCAGCGACTTCTCCGGGACGCCGAAGGAGACGTCCTTGAGGATCTGCTTGCCGCCGTCGACCGTGACGGTCAGATGGCGGGCGGAGAAGGACACCTCACCGGTGTCGACGAACTCCTCGAGCCGGTCGCCGACGATACGGAACGTCGAGTGGCCGACGCCGACGACATCGGTCGGGCCGAGCAGCTGCGAACCACCCTTGGCGATCGGCTGGCCGTTGACGTACGTGCCGTTGTGGGAGCCGAGGTCGCGGATCTCCATGCGCCCGTCGGGCGTGGCGTGGAACTCTGCGTGGTGCCGGGAGACCTGCAGGTCGGAGACGACCAGTTCGTTCTCCAGGGCACGGCCGATGCGCATCACGCGGCCGAAGGAGAACTCGTGGAACGTGGTCGGGCTGCGGTCGCCGTGGACCGGCGGTGCCCCCGCGACACCGCCGGGGCCCTGCTGCTGCGGGATCTGCGCCGCCGCCTGCTGCTGCCAGCCGGCCTGCGGGGCCTGTTGCTGATGTGCCGCCGCCTGCTGGTGCGGCTGCTGGGCAGGGGCCTGCTGGGCCCATCCCGCGTTCGCGCCCTGAGCAACGTACGGCTGCTGCCGAAGCTGAGCCTGCGGTGCGGCGATATCGGCCGGGGCACCGGACAGGTTCAGGCGCGGGCCGTCGGTCGGGTTGCCCAGGTTCACCGCTGAGCCGGGGCCGAGCTCCGTCTGATGGATCCGCTGCCCCCGCACGAACGTGCCGTTGGTGCTTCCGTGGTCCTCGATGACCCAACTGCGGCCGTTGAAGCTGACCGTGGCGTGACGCCAGGAGACCCTGGCGTCGTCGAAGACGACGTCCCCCTGCGGATCACGTCCGAGGGTGTATGCCCTGGACGGATCGAGCGTCCAGGTACGTCCGTTTGATTCCAGTACGAGTTCCGGCACTCCATGCCCCACTGAGTTGTCCCCCGAGTTGCCCCCGACTTGGGGAGTCTAGGGATGTCGAACATCGGGGGGAACTATTTCAGCAGCGGCCCCCTGACCGAAAGTCGGGCCTTGTGGAATCCGTACACAGGCGCATCGGCCGTTTCCGTTGACGGGGTTGAAAACGGGCCGGAGAGTGGTATTTCGACGCGCGGGGGACATGCGCGGTGTTCCCGCCGCGTCGCGGATCGGGGGGGTCTGCCATGGGTGCTGCCACAGAGGTCGGACCGGCGAGGGACGACGCTCGCGTGCCGTGGGGGGACGTGCTGATGTCCGCCGTCGCCGCCGTGAGCTGGGCGTTGATCGGGATGGCGGGGACGGCGGCGCTGGGCCTACGGCTGCTGGAGGCGGACACGGCCGGTTCGTTGGGGCCGATGACCGCGGCGGTGGTGGCTCTCGGGGCGGGTGGTTCGGTCACGCCCTCCGGTGACGTCTCCGCGTTCGGCCTCACGGGCGCGGAGGCGGACACGGCCATCGAGATCACGCCACTGGGAGTGAGCCTGGTCGGGGCGGTGCTGCTGTCGTGGTTCTTCCTGCGGTCCTTGCGTGCCGCGGGAGTTGTGATCTCCCGGGCCGAACTCCTCGCGCGGGCGGGCGCGGTGGTCGCGCTGTTCGTGGCGATGCTGGGCGGGCTGGCGTGGGCGGGGCACGATGTCATCACGATCGACGGAGGGTCGCTGGGGCTGGACGACATGACCGGCGGGGGCGGCCTGGAGATTCCCGGACCGGGGGACGTCGGGGGGCTGCTGCCGGACCGGCTCGGCGACCTGGCCGGCGCGCAGGCCGCCGTCGGCTTCACGGTCGACACCGCCCCGACGCTGCTCGGCGGCCTCGGGTGGTCGGCCGGCGTCCTTCTCGTCGCCCTGCTGGCCTCCCGCCGCACGCCGCTGCCGCGGGGCTGGGAGGCCGTGCACCGGGTGGTGCGGCCGGCCGCGTCCGCGGTCGTGACCGTGCTGCTGGTGGCCGTGGCGGCGGGTCTCGCGGCGGCGGCGTACGCGGCGGTCGGCGACGACCGTCCGAAGCGCATCGCCGGCGCGGCACTGCTCGGGGCGCCGAACGGGGTGTGGCTGGGCGTCCCGATCGGCCTGCTCGTGCCGTGGGACGGACGCGCGACGGGCGAACCGACCCGGTTCCTGCCCGATCCCCTGGACGGCCTGCTCGGGGCCGGGACCGACCAGCCGGTGACGCTGGGGCGGCTGGCCGAGCTGGACGGGCGGGTGTGGCTGCTGGGGGCGGCGGCGGCGGCGTCGATGCTGCTGGCGGGGGTGTTGGCGGCGGCGCGGACACCGGTGGGGGTGGAAGCACAGGGGGGTTCGGGTGCGTTTGGTTTCGCGGGCCGCTGTGCACTGCGGCTGGGAGTCGCGACCGCGCTCGCCCTGCCGTTGCAGGCCTGGCTCACGGACGTGTCCGTGAGCGCCTCCCTGTCCGTCCTCGGCTTCGACGCGTTCGGCGCGGGCCTCACCCTGCGAGGGGACCTCGGCATGGCCCTGCTGCTGGGCGCGGTGTGGGGCGCGGGGGCCGGGGCTGCGGGGGCGCTGCTCGCCTGGGGGTGCGGGGCGGCGGGGCGCTCGGCTGCGGTGTTGGCCCGGGGCGGGGTGCCGGGCGCGGTCGGTGAGGCAGGGGCCCGGCCGGGGGTTGCGCGGGCCGGGCCGGGGATCGCCGAGGTGGGGCCGGGGTACGGCGAGTATGCCCGGCAGGCGGGGTCGGGGGGTGGTGCGGCTCGGCCCGGGCACGATGAGGACGCCAGGCAGGCCGGGTCCGGGGGCGGTGCGGCGTGGCCGGGGCATGACGATGCCATCAGGCGGGCCGGGCCGGGGGCCGGTGCGGCTCGGCCCGGGAACGACGAGAGTGCCGGTCAGGCAAGGCCAGGGGCGTATGAGGCTGATGCCGGGCGGGGCCGGCCCCGGGGCGCGACGGGAGGTGAGCGGGCGCCGCACCCGGAGGAAGCCGGACCCTACGCGCCGGGTGTGCCGTACCGGCCGCCCAACCCGTCCACCAATCCTTACCTCCGGGTCCCGGACGAACTGCGGGGGCCGGGGGACACACGGCCCGCCGACGAGGAGCCGCCGTCGGACAATCCGTCGGAGTACCGGGCGTACGACGACGCCGGGCCGTCGGACGAAGTCCGCCCGGGCGACGAGAGCACGGCCCCCGATGACGGCGGCATCCACGGCTCCCCCACCGTCGTCCGGCCCGTGGGCCCTCCTCCCCGCGGTCCCCGCCAGTCCCCGGGGCCGAGGAACGGCAACGGGCCACCGGCCCGGCCGGACGGCGGACCGCCGCCCCCGCCACCCCCTCCCCCACCGCCGCGGAGACCACGTGGCGGAAGGTGAAACACGCGCTGCTTCCCGCCACTCCCTCCCCGCGGGTAACAGGAGACGGCACCCTGCGTGAGACTCCCGCCACCGGCGCGACACCCACTGTTCGCTGTCCGCCAGACGGACCTCGGGGGCGGTGTGCGCCGGCCGCCGGATACGGTGGAACCACCATGAGCGCTTCGCAGACCTCGTCTTCCGACGTCCCTGCCGACGTCCCCACTCTCCTTGTCAAGATCTTCGGCAAGGACAGGCCGGGCATCACGGCCGGTCTCTTCGACACCCTCGCCGCCTACTCCGTCGACGTCGTCGACATCGAGCAGGTCGTCACCCGCGGACGGATGGTGCTGTGCGCGCTCGTGACCGAGCCGCCGGCCGGGCTCGAGGGGGATCTGCGGGCGACCGTCCACAGCTGGGCCGAGTCGATGAAGATGCAGGCCGAGATCATCTCCGGCCTCGGCGACAACCGGCCGCGCGGTCTCGGCCGCTCTCTGGTCACCGTGCTCGGGCATCCGCTCACCGCGGAGGCGACGGCGGCGATAGCGGCGCGGATCACGCAGACCGGCGGCAACATCGACCGTATCTTCCGCCTCGCCAAGTACCCCGTCACCGCCGTCGAGTTCGCGGTCTCCGGCGTGGAGACGGAGCCCCTGCGCACGGCCCTGGCGACCGACGCGGCGAAGCTCGGCATCGACGTGGCGGTCGTGGCGGCCGGTCTGTACCGCCGCGCGCAGCGTCTGGTCGTCATGGACGTCGACTCCACACTCATCCAGGACGAGGTCATCGAGCTGTTCGCCGCGCACGCCGGGTGCGAGGACAAGGTCGCCGAGGTGACGGCGGCGGCGATGCGCGGGGAACTGGACTTCGAGCAGTCCCTGCACGCGCGCGTGGCGCTGCTGGAGGGTCTGGACGCCTCGGTCGTGGACAAGGTCCGCAGCGAGGTGCGGCTGACGCCGGGCGCCCGCACCCTGATCCGTACGCTGAAGCGGCTCGGCTACCAAGTCGGTGTCGTCTCGGGCGGGTTCACCCAGGTCACGGACGATCTGAAGGAGCGGCTCGGGCTGGACTTCGCGCACGCCAACACGCTGGAGATCGTCGACGGGAAGCTCACCGGCAAGGTCACCGGCGAGATCGTCGACCGCGCGGGCAAGGCCCGGTTGCTGCGCCGGTTCGCCGCGGAGGCGGGTGTGCCACTGTCGCAGACCGTGGCGATCGGTGACGGTGCGAACGACCTGGACATGCTGAACGCGGCCGGTCTGGGGGTCGCCTTCAACGCCAAGCCGGTGGTGCGCGAGGCCGCGCACGCCGCGGTGAACTTCCCGTTCCTGGACACCGTCCTGTACCTGCTGGGCATCACGCGCGAAGAGGTCGAGGCGGCGGACACCCCCGGCACGGTCTGAACCAGATGGTCAGAGCCCGGCACCGCACCGGTGCCGGGCCCCTCGTGCGGAGATCGTCACTCGGACGGCGCCCAGTAGTCCCCCAGCGTGCCCACGCCCGGCTCCAGGCTCTTCCACGAGCCGTTGAACGACACGACGGCGAAGGCGGCGGCCGGGAACCCGCGGCGGGCCATCCGCTCGCGGGCGTCGCCGTCGGCCGAGCCCGCCAGGACGTCGGCGAGGCCCTCGATGCCCGGGTTGTGGCCGATCATGAGGACGTTCTGGATGTCGTCGTGCGTCTCGTTGAGCACGGCGATCAGCTCACCCGGCGAGGCCTCGTAGATCCGCTCCTCGTAGACGGTTTTCGGCCGCTGCGGGAACTCCTGGACGGCGAGCTTCCAGGTCTCCCGGGTCCGGACCGCGGTGGAGCACAGGGCCAGGTCGAAGGAGAGGCCGGTGTCGGCGAGCCTGCGCCCGGCCTCCGCCGCGTCCATTCGGCCCCGGTCGGCGAGCGGACGCTCGTGATCGGTCACCTGCGGCCAGTCGGCTTTCGCATGGCGGAAGAGGACAATCCTGCGGGGTTCTGCGACGCTCATGAGATCCAGCTTCGCATGAAACACGCCAAGGGGCGCAGGGAGTTGACCACCGGCTTCGGCCGTGTTCAGCGGGCTGTCAGCTGCTCAAGGCGTTCGAAGAGGTGGGTGATCGCGGGGTCACCGGTGGCCGCGTGGGCGTCGGAGGGGTCGAGGATCAGGGCGAGCAGGGCGGTGAAGGCCAGCACGGGCAGGGCGAGCGCCCACCAGGGCAGCCGGCTGCCGGCTGCGGCCCGGGTCGCCGGGTGGGGCCGGGGGTGCGTGGGGGCCGGCATGGGTGCCTCCGCTCTCCGAGTGGTCGGTGGCCGTCTCGCGGTCACCTCTCGAAGCTACGGAATCCACGGCCGCCAACCCATCCGGTGATCCACCCACTTGACCCTGACCCTCACCCCCTAGGGGACAGGGGGGCCAGCCCCACCATGGGCCGGGTGAGGGCCGGTCATGGCGAGGCGAGGGTCGCGATGACGGCGATGACGATGAAGATCGCGAAGAACGCGCCGAACACGAGCAGCATCTTCCTCTGACCGTGCTGGGGATTCGGGTCGAGCACTGGCATGGGGCAAGTGTCGCACCCGGCGGACCCGCCGGACGCCCCGGCCCCCGGAAACCGCCCCGTGGCCGGGCTCAGCGGCCCGCCTCGTCCTCCACCGTCCGGTCCCGCCCCGCCAGGACACCCACCACCATCTGCGGGACCATCAGGGCGCTCATCAGCGCGATCGGCAGACCCCAGCCGCCGCTGTGCTGGTAGAGGACGCCCACCAGGAGCGGCCCCGGGATGGAGATCAGGTAGCCGGTGCTCTGCGCGAACGCCGACAGCTGGGCGACACCCGGGCCGGTCCGGGCCCGCATGCCGACCATGGTGAGGGCGAGCGGGAAGGCGCAGTTGGCGATGCCGAGCAGCACGGCCCAGGCCCAGGCGCCGGCGGCGGGCGCGAGGTACAGCCCGGCGTATCCGGCGAGGCCGCAGACGCCGAGGGCGATCACGATGGGGCCCTGGTGCGGCAGCCGTGTGGCCAGGCGGGGAATGACGAAGGCCAAGGGCACGCCCATCACCATGGTCACCGCCAGGAGCAGCCCCGCGGTGTTCGCCGGAACACCGGCGTCACGGAAGATCTGCGCCATCCAGCCCATGGTGATGTAGGCGGCGGTGGCCTGGAGCCCGAAGAACACGGCCAGCGCCCAGGCGGTACGGCTCCGGGTGATCCGCAGCTGCGGCGCCTCCTCGCGCGCGGATTCCGCCGCAGCGGTGGCAGGGGTCCCCCTGCCGGCGGCCGTCCCGCGGACGGCGGAGGTGTCCTCACGTGTGGTTTCCGTACCGGTGGGGACGGAGACTTCCTCGTCCGAGGGTTCCGTCCCAGCGAGGGCCGGTGTCTTCGGCGCGGGTTCCCTCCCGGCGGGGGCCGGTGTCTTCGGCGCGGCTTGGGTGTACCGAGCGGGCCCGCTTCCGGCCCGGTCCGCCGCTCCGGGCGGAGTCAGGCGTCCGCGTACGAACGGCAGCCACGGCACCACCGCCGCCACGGCGAGCCCCGCCCACAGGGCCAGGCCCGACTGCCAGCTCCCGCCGAGGGCGTCGGTCAGGGGCACCGTCACGGCGGCCGCGAGGGCGGTACCGAGGGCGAGGGCCATCGAGTACAGGCCGGTCATGGACCCGACGCGGCCGGGGAACCAGTGCTTGACGATGACCGGCATCAGGACGTTGCTGACCGCGATGCCCATGAGCGCGAGCGCGCTGGCGGCCAGGAAGCCGGCCGTGCCGCCGGCGTACGGCCGGATCAGCAGGCCGGTGGCGATGGCTGCCATGCCGGCGCACACCACGGCGCCCGATCCGAAGCGGCGGGCGAGCCGCGGGGCCGCGACGCCGAAGACGGCGAAGCACAGCGGCGGCACGGACGTGAGCAGCCCTGCGAAACTGCCGCTCATGCCGAGCCCGTCGCGGACCTCCTCCAGGAGGGCGCCGAGGCTGGTGATGGCGGGGCGGAGGTTCAGCGCGGAGAGCACGATGCCGGCGACGAGCAGCCGCATCGTCCACGCGCGCGTCGCCGTGCCGCCGGGTTCCCGGCCATCGTGCGCGGCTGAGCTGCGTACGGTCGGGGGCGCCATCGTCCGGGTTTCCTCACCAGCCATGAGACCCATCATAGAATCATGGGATGATTGACTGTCCACTCCTCGGCTGCCCTCCGGCGCCCCGGTCGTGCGAAGGTGAGCCATGCCCCTGAGCCATCCCCGCCGGTCGGCGCTCTCCGAGCAGGTCATCGCCGCGCTGCGGGCCCAGATCACCTCGGGCGAGTGGCCGGTCGGCTCCCGCATCCCGACCGAGCCGGAGCTCGTCGAGCAGCTGGGTGTCGCCCGCAACACGGTCCGTGAGGCCGTCCGCGCGCTCTCGCACAACGGCCTGCTGGACATCCGCCAGGGTTCCGGCACGTACGTCGTGGCGACGAGCGAGCTGGCCGGTGTGATGCAGCGGCGGTTCGCCGAGGCCGACCCCCGGCACATCGCCGAACTGCGCTCCACGCTGGAGTCGGCCGCCGCGCGGCTGGCCGCGGAGCGGCGCACGGAGAAGGACCTCAAGCAGCTCGACGCGTTGCTGCTGCGTCGCGAGGAGGCCTGGGAGTCGGGCGACGCGGAGGCGTTCGTGACCGCGGACGCGACCTTCCACCTGGCCGTGGTGTCCGCCTCCCACAACGACGTGATGACCGCGATGTACGCGGATCTGGGCGAGGTGCTGCGGGACTGGCTGCGCGAGGACGTCGGCGAGGAGCTGACGCCGGAGACGTACATGGACCACGCGCGGATGCTCGACGCGATCCGCGCGGGAGACGCGGACGAGGCGGCGGCGGAGGCCGCCCGCTACCCGTTCCTGTGCCGCCCGGGCGGGATCAGCTCGCCTTCCGGTGACTGACCCACACCTCGCCGACTTCCTTCCAGCAGCGCCCCGTCAGCCGCACGGTCTGCGCGGGCCCGGCGGCCACCGGGAGGCTGTCGGTGTCGATGTCCCACCAGCGGACGCACTCGACGTGCAGGCTCACGCGGTCCGTCTCCGGGTACGGGTTGTGGCAGTAGGCGGTCACCTCGGAGCCGGTGACACGGATCCGGCACGACGCGCCGAAGGGGTCCGCCGGCTCGGGCTCGGCGGCGGGCACGCGCGCGTGGGGCACCGCTTCGTACGCCAGGGTCAGGACGAGGGCGACGGCGAGGGACAGTGAGGCCGTTCGGCGGGACAAGCGCACAAGGAGGCCTCCTCGGCCGTGCTGGGGAGGGCATCGCGTGGTGAAACGCGTACTCCAGAGTGCCCAGTTGCGGCCTGCCCCGCCCGCCGGATGGGCCGAACGGGTGACGCCCCGCTCCCCGCGCGCTGCGGGGGACGGGGCGTCGACGTCGTACGGGAGATCAGGCACCGATGGCGTGCAGGCCGCCGTCCACGTGGATGATCTCGCCGGTGGTCTTCGGGAACCAGTCGCTCAGCAGGGCGACGATGCCGCGGCCGGCCGGCTCGGGGTCCTTCAGGTCCCACTCCAGCGGGGAGCGGGAGTCCCACACGGAGGCCAGCTCACCGAAGCCCGGGATGGACTTGGCGGCCATGGAGCCGAGCGGACCGGCCGAGACCAGGTTGCAGCGGATGTTCTGCTTGCCCAGGTCGCGGGCCATGTACCGGCTGGTGGCCTCCAGGGCGGCCTTGGCCGGGCCCATCCAGTCGTACTGCGGCCAGGCGAACTGCGCGTCGAAGGTCAGACCGACGACCGAGCCGCCGTTCTGCATCAGCGGCAGGCAGGCCATGGTGAGCGACTTCAGGGAGTACGCCGAGACGTGCATGGCCGTGGCGACCGACTCGAACGGCGTGTTGAGGAAGTTGCCGCCGAGGGCGTCCTGCGGGGCGAAGCCGATGGAGTGCACGACCCCTTCGAGGCCGCCGAGCTCCTCGCCGACGATGTCGGCGAGCCGGCCGAGGTGCTCGTCGTTCGTGACGTCGAGCTCGATGACCTTGGTGGGCTTGGGCAGCTTCTTGGCGATGCGCTCGGTCAGCGTCGGCCGCGGGAACGCCGTGAGGATGATCTCGGCGCCCTGCTCCTGGGCCAGCTTGGCGGCGTGGAAGGCGATGGAGGACTCCGTCAGCACACCGGTGATCAGGACGCGCTTGCCCTCGAGAATTCCGCTCATGATGATCAGTGACCCATTCCCAGTCCGCCGTCAACGGGAATGACGGCTCCAGTGATGTACGAAGCGTCGTCCGAGGCGAGGAACCGCACCGTCGCGGCGATCTCCTCCGGCTGGGCGTACCGGCCGAGCGGGACCTGCGACACGATGCCGGACCGCTGCTCGTCGGTCAGCGCCTTGGTCATGTCGGTGTCGACGAAGCCGGGCGCGACGACGTTGAAGGTGATGTTGCGCGAGCCCAGCTCACGGGCGAGGGAGCGCGCGAAGCCGACGAGGCCGGCCTTGGAGGCGGCGTAGTTGGCCTGGCCCGGGGAGCCGAGCAGCCCGACGACCGAGGAGATCAGCACGACACGGCCCTTCTTGGCGCGCAGCATGCCGCGGTTGGCGCGCTTGACCACACGGAAGGTGCCGGTGAGGTTGGTGTCGAGGACGGACGTGAAGTCCTCCTCGGACATGCGCATCAGGAGCTGGTCCTTGGTGACGCCGGCGTTGGCCACGAGGACCTCGACGGGTCCGTGGGCCTCCTCGATCTCCTTGTAGGCCTGCTCCACCTGCTCGGCGTCGGTGATGTCGCACCTGACGGCCAGGCAGCCCAGTTCCGTCAGGGCGGCCGGCGGCTCACCCGAGCGGTACGTGATGGCGACCTTGTCGCCGGCATCGGCGAAAGCGCGGGCGATGGCGAGGCCGATGCCCCGGTTGCCTCCGGTGACGAGAACCGAGCGGCTCAACGGATCACCCTTTCGATAGCGGTGTGGTTCCCCGCCCCGGGCGCCTGGACGACAGGCGGCGATGACAGGCGGCTTCCTCGAAAACCTATCGGTCCGGGCACGCTCGCGGACAATCGGGCACCGACAGTGGCGTACGGGACTCACTGTCGGGTCCCTACAGAAAGCCTTGGTCTTCGGTCCGGAAAGTCGTGGCCCGCGGGCGTGGAGGGAGGACATGATCGGATCAGTCACAGAGCACGGCAACCACGGTCACCTCGACAGAAAGAGACGGCGGTGCCTCATACCATCGACGAGGCCTTCACGGCCCTCCCCCTACGCGCCCTCGCGGACGCGGCCCTCGCACGCGCGCGTGCGCTGGGTGCCGAGCACGCGGACTTCCGGTTCGAGCGGGTGCGAGACGCCTCCTGGCGGTTCCGGGACGCCAAACCCGCCGGGTCGTCGGACACCACCGACCTCGGGTACGCGGTGCGGGTGGTGCACGGCGGCACCTGGGGATTCGCCTCCGGCGTCGACCTCAGCCTGGACGCCGCCGCCCGGGTCGCCGGGCAGGCGGTGGCGATGGCCAAGCTGTCCGCCCAGGTGATCAAGGCGGCCGGGTCGGACGAGCGGGTGGAGCTGGCCGACGAGCCGGTGCACGCCGACAGGACCTGGATCTCGTCGTACGAGATCGACCCGTTCACCGTGCCCGACGAGGAGAAGGCCGGGCTGATCGCGGAGTGGAGCGCGCGGCTGCTGGCGGCGCGGGGGGTGGACCATGTCGACGCCTCGCTGCTCACCGTCCACGAGAACAAGTTCTACGCCGACACGGCCGGGACCGTGACCACGCAGCAGCGCGTGCGGCTCCACCCGGTGTTCAACGCCGTGTCGGTGGACGAGTCCAGCGGCGAGTTCGACTCGATGCGCACCCTCGCGCCGCCCGTGGGACGCGGCTGGGAGTACCTGACGGGCACCGGCTGGGACTGGGAGAGCGAGCTGGAGCAGATCCCGGAGCTGCTCGCCGAGAAGATGCGCGCACCGAGCGTGCAGCCGGGCCTGTACGACCTGGTCGTCGACCCGTCCAACCTGTGGCTGACCATCCACGAGTCCATCGGGCACGCCACCGAGCTCGACCGGGCGCTCGGCTACGAGGCCGCCTACGCCGGTACCTCCTTCGCCACGTTCGACCAGCTGGGCAAGTTGCGCTACGGCTCGGAGCTGATGAACGTCACCGGCGACCGCACCGCCGAGCACGGCCTGGCCACCATCGGGTACGACGACGAGGGCGTCGCCGCGCAGTCCTGGGACCTGGTGAAGGACGGCACGCTGGTCGGCTACCAGCTGGACCGGCGGATCGCGAGGCTGACCGGCTTCGAGCGGTCCAACGGGTGCGCCTACGCCGACTCCCCCGGCCACGTGCCGGTGCAGCGCATGGCCAACGTGTCGTTGCGGCCGGATCCGGCGGGCATGTCGACCGAGGATCTGATCGGGGGCGTGGAGCGGGGCGTCTACGTCGTCGGCGACCGCTCCTGGTCGATCGACATGCAGCGGTACAACTTCCAGTTCACGGGCCAGCGCTTCTACCGGATCGAGAACGGACGCCTCGCCGGGCAGCTGCGCGATGTGGCCTACCAGGCGACGACCACCGACTTCTGGGGCTCGATGGCCGCGGTGGGCGGGCCGCAGACCTACGTCCTGGGCGGCGCCTTCAACTGCGGCAAGGCCCAGCCGGGCCAGGTGGCCGCCGTGTCGCACGGCTGCCCGTCGGCCCTGTTCAAGGGCGTCAACATTCTCAACACCACGCAGGAGGCCGGTCGATGAGCGCGCGCACCACCAAGCCGCACGAGGTCGTCGAGCGCGCCCTCGAACTGTCCCGGGCCGACGGCTGTGTCGTCATCGCCGACGAGCGGTCCACGGCCAACCTGCGCTGGGCGGGCAACACCCTGACCACGAACGGTGTCACGCGCGGGCGCACCCTCACCGTCATCGCCACGGTCGACGGCACGGAGGGCACGGCCTCCGGGGTCGTGTCACGATCCGCGGTGACGGCCGACGAGCTGGAACCCCTGGTGCGGGCCGCCGAGGCCGCCGCGCGCGGCGCCGGGCCCGCCGAGGACGCGCAGCCGCTGGTCACGGGCGGGGCCGTGGCGCCGGAGTTCACGGAGGCTCCCGTGGAGACCTCCTCCGCCGTGTTCGCCGACTTCGCCCCGGCGCTCGGTGAGGCCTTCGCACGCGCCCGTGCGGGCGGCCGCGAGCTGTACGGCTTCGCCAACCACGAGCTGGTGTCGACGTACGTCGGCACGTCCACGGGGCTGCGGCTGCGGCACGACCAGCCGAACGGGACGCTGGAGGTGAACGCCAAGTCGCCGGACCGCACCCGGTCCGCCTGGGCCGGGCGCTCCACACGGGACTTCAAGGACGTCGACCCGGCGGCGCTGGACACCGAGCTGGCCGTGCGCCTCGGCTGGGCCGAGCGGCGCGTGGAGCTGCCCGCGGGGCGCTACGAGACGCTGCTGCCGCCGACGGCCGTGGCGGATCTGCTGATCTACCAGATGTGGTCGGCGTCGGGCCGTGACGCGGTGGAGGGCCGCACGGTGTTCTCCAAGCCGGGCGGCGGCACGCGGGTCGGCGAGAAGCTGACCGGCCTGCCGCTGACCCTGCGCAGCGACCCGAACGAGCCGGGCCTGGAGTCCGCGCCCTTCGTGATCGCGCACTCCTCGGGGGGCGACCAGTCGGTGTTCGACAACGGGCTGCCGCTCGCGGCCACCGAGTGGATGCGCGAGGGCGAGCTGCGGCACCTGACGACCAGCCGGCACAGCGCCGCCCTGACCGGGCTGCCCGTGGCACCGGGCATCGACAACATCGTCCTGGACGGGGGCGAGGACCGCTCCCTGGACGAGATGGTCGCGAACACCGAGCGCGGGCTGCTGCTGACCTGCCTTTGGTACATCCGCGAGGTCGATCCGGCGACGTTGCTGCTGACCGGCCTGACCCGGGACGGTGTCTACCTCGTGGAGAACGGCGAGGTGACCGGCGAGGTGAACAACTTCCGGTTCAACGAGTCGCCGGTCGGGGTGCTCGGCCGGGCCACGGAGGCCGGCCGGACCGAGAAGACGCTGCCCAGGGAGTGGAGCGACTGGTTCACCAGGGCGGCGATGCCCGCGCTGCGCGTGCCTGATTTCAATATGAGCTCGGTCAGCCAGGGCGTATAACCTCGTAGGCGGCTGTCACTCGACTGCCCGAAGATCATTCAAGGAGACACGAGAACCGTGACGGACATCGTCGACGAGCTGAAGTGGCGCGGGCTGTTCGCCCTGTCCACCGACGAGGACGCTTTGCGCAAGGCGCTCGCGGACGGTCCCGTCACGTTCTATTGCGGTTTCGATCCGACGGCGCCGTCGCTGCACGTGGGACACCTGGTGCAGGTGCTCACCGTGCGCCGGCTCCAGCAGGCCGGTCACCGGCCGCTGGCGCTGGTCGGCGGTGCCACGGGCCTCATTGGTGACCCCCGCCCGACCGCGGAGCGCACGCTGAACGACCCGGAGACGGTCGGAGGCTGGGTCGACAGGCTGCGCGCCCAGATCGAGCCGTTCCTGGACTTCGAGGGCGAGAACGCGGCCGTCATGGTCAACAACCTCGACTGGACGCAGAACCTGTCCGCGATCGAGTTCCTGCGCGACATCGGCAAGCACTTCCGCGTCAACAAGATGCTGACGAAGGACTCCGTGGCCCGGCGCCTGGAGTCCTCCGAGGGCATCAGCTACACGGAGTTCAGCTACCAGCTCCTGCAGGGCATGGACTTCCTGCAGCTCTACCGCCGCTACGGCTGCACGCTCCAGCAGGGCGGCAGCGACCAGTGGGGCAACCTCACGGCGGGCCTGGACCTGATCCACCGCCTCGAGCCGGACGCCACCGTGCACGCGCTGGCGACGCCGCTGATGACCAAGGCGGACGGCACCAAGTTCGGCAAGACCGAGGGCGGCGCCGTCTGGCTCGACCCGGAGATGACGACGCCGTACGCGTTCTACCAGTTCTGGCTGAACGTGGACGACCGGGACATCTCGACGTACATGCGCATCCTGTCCTTCCGGTCCCGCGAGGAGCTGGAGGAGCTGGAGAAGCAGACCGAGGAGCGTCCGCAGGCCCGGGCCGCGCAGCGGGCCCTTGCCGAGGAGCTGACGACGCTGGTGCACGGCGCCGACCAGACGGCCGCCGTGATCGCCGCGTCCAAGGCCCTCTTCGGGCAGGGCGAGCTGGCGGAGCTCGACGGCAGGACGCTGGCCGCGGCCCTGTCGGAGGTGCCGCACATCCAGGTCGCCGAGCTCGGCCCGGTCGTCGACCTGTTCGCCGAGGTCGGTCTGGTGGCCAGCAAGTCGGCCGCGCGCCGCACGGTGAAGGAGGGCGGCGCGTACGTGAACAACGCCAAGGTCACCGGTGAGGACGCCGTCCCCGCCGAGGAGGACCTGCTGCACGACCGCTGGCTGGTGCTGCGCCGGGGCAAGAAGAACCTGGCGGCGGTCGAGGTCACGGGCGGCTGAGCGCACGCGGGCAGGGGGCGGTCTCAGGTACGGAGACCGCCCCCTTCGCCGTGCGCCCCGTTACGCCCTGCGTCTGTTTCCCCTGGCCGCCGTCCAGGCCCGGTCGCCGAGGCCGACGAGGATGAGCGCGGCCACCAGCTGGAAGATGTGCCGCCACCAGTCGATGCCCGCTGTGGCCTCGACACCGGCCGCCCGGGCGATGGCATTGCCGGCGATGCCGCCGATCATGCCCAGGATGATGGTCAACCACAAGGGAATGTGCTGCTTGCCCGGAATGATCGCCTTGGCGAGCAGGCCGAGCACCAGCCCCACGATGATCGCCCACAACCAGCCCATCGCTGCCTCCTCGTACGGCTTGACGCGAACACTACGGCCAGTGTCGGCCCATGCTCCGTACGCCGCATGCCGACGCGGGCCGTACGCGTGACGGCGCAGGTCGTGCGCCCGCGCGGGAGCCCACCCGGTCTCGTGACGGACGCAGACGCGGCGTACCGTGGGAGGTGTCCCGGCCGGGGTCCCCGGCCGGCCCGGGACGGCTGCGGGGCGGGGACAGTCCGATACGGGCGGATGGTGGAATGCGATGCGGAAGCAGCATGGCGGCGGCAACGTCCAGGTTTTCCGGATCACCGGCGCCCGGACCGGGTTGCAGGAGGACGTACGCGGGCGGCAGCGCCGGTACGTGATCTCGATGACGGTCCGCACGATCTCCGTGATCCTCGCGGCCACGTTGTGGAACGTCGAACGGCACGTGGCGGTCGTGGCGTTGGTGCTCGGGCTGGTGCTGCCGTACATCGCGGTGGTGATCGCGAACGCGGGGCGCGAGAACGCGCCGTCTCTGCCCTCGACGTTCGTGGCGCCACCGGTGCGGCCGATGATCGCGCCGTCCGAGTCCCAGGACGGGCCGGCGGAATCCGTCGCGGAAGACGTTGTGTCGGGGACGGTGCCGGGGGCGCGGGCGGACTCGCACGAGCGGTAGGGCCGCACGGCGGCCGCAAACGGAAGTCAGCTTCCCGCCAAGCTCAAGAAAAGCTCAGATCAATCATGTTGTTCCAGTGCCGGGCCCGGGGTTACCCGTGACATACTTCGTACGCGCTCCGCATCCCCCGTCGGAGCGACGGACCGACGCCGGGCAGCTCCCCCCGTGGCTGCTCGGCGTCGCCTTTTCTGTGTGCAGTGGTGAGACGAACCTGTGAGTGACGAGACGCCCATCTGTTCCGCGAAGGGCTGCCGTGTCGATGCGGTGTGGGTACTTGCCTGGAACAACCCGAAGGTGCATACGCCCCAGCGGCGCAAGACGTGGCTGGCCTGCGAGGAGCATCGCGAGCATCTGTCGCAGTTCCTCGGGGTGCGGGGGTTCTTGAAGGACGTGGTTCCCCTCGAGGAGTGGCAGGAGACCGAATAGGTCTCTCAGCCACCGATCGCCGACATCGGCCGGTCGGGCTGCACGAACGTCGGGTCGTCCAGGCCCGCTCCCGCCTTCTTGCCCCACATCGCCAGGCGCCAGATGCGGGCGATCTCCTCGTCGGGGGCGCCGGAGCGCAGGGCGGCGCGGAGGTCGGTCTCCTCCCGGGCGAACAGGCACGTGCGCACTTGGCCGTCGGCCGTGAGGCGAGTGCGGTCGCAGGCCGCGCAGAAGGGGCGGGTGACCGAGGCGATCACGCCGACCACATGCGGGCCGCCGTCGACCAGCCAGCGCTCCGCCGGGGCCGAGCCGCGCTTCTCCTCGCCCTCGGCGGTCAGCTCGAAGCGCGTGCGCAGGGACGTCAGGATGTCGCCTGCCGTGATCATGCCGTCGCGCTTCCAGCCGTGCTGGGCGTCGAGGGGCATCTGCTCGATGAAACGCAGCTCGTAGTCGTGCTCCACGGCCCAGGCCAGGAGGTCGGGGGCCTCGTCGTCGTTGAGACCCGGCATCAGGACCGAGTTGACCTTCACCGGGGTCAGGCCGGCGTCGCGGGCGGCGTGCAGGCCCTCGATGACGTCCTGGTGGCGGTCGCGGCGGGTGAGGGTCTTGAAGACGTCCGGCCGGAGGGTGTCCAGGGAGACGTTGACCCGGTCCAGGCCCGCCGACTTCAGGGCCGCCGCCGTGCGCTTGAGGCCGATGCCGTTGGTGGTGAGGGACATCTGGGGGCGCGGGTCGAGGGCCGCGACGCGCTCGACGATGCCGGCCAGGCCGGGGCGCAGCAGGGGCTCGCCGCCGGTGAAGCGGACCTCCTCGATCCCGAGGGACGTGACCGCGATGTCGATCAGGCGGACGATCTCGTCGTCGTCGAGCAGATCCGGCTTGGCCAGCCACTGCAGGCCCTCCTCGGGCATGCAGTACGTACAGCGCAGATTGCACCGGTCGGTCAGCGAGACCCTCAGGTCGGTGGCCACTCGGCCGTAGGTGTCGATGAGCACGTGGGCCCCCTCCCTCGACGCGGATCGTGCGCGCGGCACGGTTTCTCCGACACCTGCGAGCCTACGTGACGCCACCGACATCCCCACAGGCCTCGATCGCACGACGCACGACGCGGCCGGGCCGCAGGGTCCTGGAGGTTCCTACGACACGGCCGCGTGGAAAGGGTCGTGCTCAGTGGGCGCCGGTGCCGGTCAGGGACCTGACCTCCAGCTCGGCGTACTTCTTGGCGTCGGGCTCCTCCTTGGACAGGACCGTGCCGAGCCAGCCCATGAGGAAGCCGAAGGGGATGGAGATGATGCCCGGGTTCTTCAGCGGGAACCAGGCGAAGTCGACCTCGGGGAACATCGCCTTGGGGTCGCCGGAGACGACGGGCGAGAACAGCACCAGGCCGACGGCGACGATCAGACCGCCGTAGATCGACCAGAGGGCGCCCTGGGTGGTGAAGCGCTTCCAGAACAGGCTGTAGAGGATCGTCGGCAGGTTGGCGGATGCCGCGACCGCGAAGGCGAGGGCGACCAGGCCGGCCACGTTCAGGTCGCGGGCCAGGGCGCCCAGGCCGATGGAGACGACCCCGATGAAGACGGTCGCCCAGCGGGCCGCGCGGACCTCCTCCGCCCCGGAGGCCTGTCCCTTGCGAATGACGTTGGCGTAGATGTCGTGCGCGAAGGAGGACGACGAGGCGAGGGTGAGGCCGGCGACGACGGCGAGGATGGTCGCGAAGGCCACCGCCGAGATCGTCGCGAGCAGGATCGCGCCCCAGGTCGAGTCGACGCCGCCGAGGTGCAGGGCGAGCAGGGGTGCCGCCGTGTTGCCGGACGGGTTGGACGCGATGATCTCTTCCTGCGAGATGAGGGCGGCGGCGCCGAAGCCGAGCGCGATGGTCATCAGGTAGAAGCCGCCGATGATGCCGATGGCCCAGTTCACGGACTTACGGGCGGCCTTGGCGTCGGGCACCGTGTAGAAGCGGATCAGGATGTGCGGCAGGCCGGCGGTGCCGAGCACCAGGGCGATGCCGAGCGAGATGAAGTCCAGCTTGGAGGTGCCGGTCGCGCCGTACTGGAGGCCGGGCTCCAGGAAGGCGGCGCCCTTGCCGCTGTTCTCGGCGGCCGTGCCGAGCAGGTCGGAGATGTTGAAGTCGAACTTCAGCAGCACCAGGAAGGTGATCAGGAGGGTGCCGCCGATGAGCAGCACGGCCTTGATCATCTGGACCCAGGTGGTGCCCTTCATGCCGCCGATGGAGACGTAGACGATCATCAGGATGCCGACGAGGGCGACGATGAGGATCTTGCCGGCGTCGGAGGTGATGCCGAGCAGCAGTGAGACGAGGACGCCCGCGCCGGCCATCTGGGCCAGCAGGTAGAAGATCGACACGACGATCGTGGAGGTACCGGCGGCGGTGCGGACCGGGCGCTGGCGCATGCGGTACGCGAGCACGTCACCCATGGTGTAGCGGCCGGAGTTGCGCAGCGGCTCGGCCACCAGGAGCAGGGCGACGAGCCAGGCGACCAGGAAGCCGATGGAGTAGAGGAAGCCGTCGTATCCGAAGAGGGCGATCGCGCCCGCGATGCCGAGGAACGACGCGGCCGACATGTAGTCGCCGGAGACCGCGAGTCCGTTCTGGAAGGCGCTGAACTGGCGGCCGCCCGCGTAGAAGTCGGCGGCGTCCTTGGTCTGGCGGCCCGCCCAGATGGTGATGCCGAGGGTGGCCACGACGAACAGCGCGAACAGGGTGATGATCAGCGGGCGGTGCTCGCTGGCCTCGTTCGCGGCGAGGAAGGTCTGCTGTACGGGGCTCATGCGCCGCCCTCCATCCGGGACTTGATGGCCTGGGCCTTGGGGTCGAGGTTCGCGGCGGCGTGCTTCGAGTACCACCAGGCGATCAGGAACGTGGTGACGAACTGGGCGACGCCGAAGACGAGGGCGACGTTGATGTTGCCGAACAGCTTGGTGCCCATGAAGCCGCCCGCGTAGTTCGACAGCAGGACGTACAGCAGGTACCAGGCGATGAAGGCGATGGTCAGCGGGAAGGCGAAGGAGCGGTAGGAGCGGCGCAGTTCACCGAACTCCGCGCTCTCCTGCACCTCGCTGAACTCCTCGGGTGAGGGGAGTTTGTGTTGCTCCTTCGAGGGGGGCGGTGCGTCGGTGGCCACGGGTCTCCTCGCAATGACGGAAGCGGTTTGTGAAGGGGAAGGGAGGCGAGTGTCCTCGCGCTCCTTGTTCAACGTCACGGCGGCACGCGAGGAGCGGTTCAACCGCGTCGCGTTCTTTTCGAAGTCGTTTCGACAAAACGTTGCTGGCCAGCGAGAGGCCGGGATAGCTTCACCCTGCACCACCTCGTCATGTACCTGCCCGAGCACCACCTGTGCCTCGGGCCGGTTTCGTTTCCGGAGGATGTGGAGACCCCATGTCTCATCTGCGTTCCAGACGCCGGCTCGCCCTCGCCGTGCCCGTCGTGTTGTCGCTGACGGCCTCACTGGGCTTCCTGCCCGCCGCCGCCTCGGCGGCCCCGCACGCGGAGTCGGCCACCCGGGCGGCGGACGCGCCGAAGCTGGCGTACGTCGTCAACACCAAGGTGGACCGCCACACGATCGCGTCGGTGAAGAAGGCGATCGGCGCGGCCGGCGGCTCGGTCGTGGCCACCTACGAGCGGATCGGCGTGATCGTCGTCCACTCCTCGAAGCCCGACTTCGCCAAGAGCATCCGCACGGTGCGCGGAGTCCAGTCGGCCGGTGCGACGCGCACGGCGCCGCTGACCGCCGCGGGGACGAAGGAGGAGGGGGCCGCCCAGTACCTGACGGCCGCCCAGGCCGAGCGGGTCGAGGCCGCCTCCGCGAAGTCGCCCGAGAGCGAGCCCCTCGAGGCCGACCAGTGGGACCTGCGCGCGATCGGCGCCGACAAGGCCGCGGAGATCAACCCGGGCAGCCGCAAGGTGACCGTGGCCGTGATCGACACCGGCGTGGACGACACCCACCCCGACATCGCCCCGAACTTCTCCGCGTCCCAGTCCGCCAACTGCGCCGGCGGCAAGCCCGACACCAGGGAGGGCGCCTGGCGGCCGTACACGCCCGAGGACTACCACGGCACGCATGTCGCCGGTTCGATAGCCGCCGCCCGCAACGGAGTCGGCGTGGCGGGCGTCGCTCCCGGTGTGAAGGTGTCCAGCATCAACGTGACCGACCGGGCGAACGGCCTCTTCTACCCGGAGAGCGTCGTCTGCGCGTTCGTGTTCGCCGCCGACCACGGTGTCGAGATCACGAACAACAGCTACTACGTCGACCCGTGGCTGTACAACTGCATGGACGACCCGGACCAGCGGGCCGTCGTCGACGCGGTCAACAGGGCCCAGCTGTACGCCCAGAAGAAGGGCACGCTCAACGTCGCAGCGGCGGGCAACTCCAACCACGACCTGGACGCGGACGCGATCCTCGACGACTCCAGCCCGAACGACACCACGCCCGTCGAGCGCACCATCGACCCGCACGAGTGCTTCGACATACCGACCCAGCTGCCGGGTGTCGTCACGGTCAGCGCGACCGGCGTCGACAACCTCAAGTCGTACTACTCGACCTACGGCAAGGGCGTCGTCGACGTCGCCGCGCCGGGTGGTGACCGCCGCTACCAGATCCCGGACACGCCCTCCAAGGACGGCCGCATCCTGTCCACCATGCCGAACGGCGCGTGGGCCTTCCTGCAGGGCACCTCGATGGCCTCGCCGCACGCCTCCGGTGTCGCCGCGCTGCTGAAGTCCAAGCACCCCTGGGCCTCCCCGGCCCAGCTCCAGGCGCTGCTGAAGGCGCAGGCCGACCCGACCGCCTGCCCCACCTCCTACGACCAGGACGGCGACGGCACGCAGGACGCGGTCTGCGAGGGCGGCGAGCGCGTCAACGGCTTCTACGGCCACGGCATCGTCAACGCGCTGCGCGCGGTCAAGTGACTCGACTCGCGCCACCGAGACCTTCCGCACCATCAGCTCGTACCGTGAACGAAGTGGAGACACCATGACCGCGCCGCACGCGCGCTACCGCCGCGCCGTCGCCATCCCGGCGGGGATGGCCATGGCCACGGCCCTCGCGTTCCTGCCGAACACCGCCGCCACGGCCGCCGAGGACGCCCCCGCGGCGGTCTCGGCCGACGCGACCTCGCTCAGCTACGTCGTCAACGTCAAGTCGGGCCACGGCACCCCGGCGTACGTGAAGAAGGCCGTCGCCAAGGCCGGCGGCGCGATCGTGACGTCGTACGACCAGATCGGCGTGATCGTCGTCCACTCCTCGAACCCCGACTTCGCCAAGAGCATCCGCAAGGTGCGCGGGGTGCAGTCGGCCGGGGCCACCCGCACCGCGCCGCTGCCCTCGGCGACCACGGCTGACCTGGGTGCGCCGAAGGTGCTGAGCGCGGCCGAGGTCGCCGAGGCCAAGGCCCCTGCCGGTCAGGACCCGCTGGAGCCCCAGCAGTGGGACCTGCCCGCGATCAAGGCGGACAAGGCGCACGAGAAGTCGCTGGGCAGCGCCGAGGTCACGGTCGCCGTGATCGACACCGGCGTCGACGACACCCACCCCGACATCGCGCCCAACTTCGACCGCAAGGCGTCGGTCAACTGCGTCTCGGGCAAGCCGGACACGTCCGACGGGGCCTGGCGGCCGAGTGCCGCGGAGAGCCCGCACGGCACCCACGTGGCCGGTGAGATAGCCGCCGCCAAGAACGGCGTCGGCATGACCGGTGTCGCGCCCGGCGTGAAGGTCTCCGGCATCAAGGTGTCCAACCCGGACGGGTTCTTCTACACGGAGGCCGTGGTGTGCGGCTTCGTGTGGGCGGCCGAGCACGGGGTCGACGTGACGAACAACAGCTATTACACGGACCCCTGGTACTTCAACTGCAAGAACGACCCGGACCAGAAGGCACTCCTGGACGCCGTCACGCGTGCCTCGCAGTACGCGGAGAAGAAGGGCGCGGTCAACGTCGCGGCGGCCGGCAACGAGAACTACGACCTCGCCGCCGACGAGATCACCGACCCGTCGTCCCCGAACGACACCACGCCGGGCGACCGGGTCGTCGACCCGTCGAAGTGCCTCGACATCCCGACCCAGCTGCCGGGTGTCGTCACGGTCGCCTCGACCGGCGCGAAGGGCATCAAGTCGTCCTTCTCCAACTACGGGCTGGGCGTCGCCGACATGGCCGCGCCGGGCGGCGACTCGACGGCGTACCAGAAGCCGGAGGCGCCGGCCACGAGCGGGCTCATCCTGGGCACGCTGCCGGGCGGCAAGTGGGGCTACATGGCCGGTACGTCGATGGCGTCCCCGCACGTCGCGGGCGTCGCCGCCCTCATCAAGTCGACGCACCCGTACGCTCCTCCGGCCCAGGTGAAGGCCCTGCTGTACGCGCAGGCCGACGCCACGCCGTGCACGGACCCGTACGACATCGACGCCGACGGCAAGATCGACGCGGTGTGCGAGGGTTCGAAGAACCGCAACGGCTTCTACGGCTGGGGCATCGCGGACGCGCTGGACGCGGTGACCAAGTAGGGCTGATGTGAGGGCGGTCCGGGCCGGGCGGGGGCACCCCCGCCCGGCCCGCTTCGTGCCCGCGCCGCATCCGGCCCCCTCGCGGACGGCTCTTCCTCTCGACTTGCCCCGCCCCGTGGAGGCTGGTGAGGATCCCTGGGCGACCTCGACAAGATCCACGCCCGGGGCGCCCGAGGCGCGGGACCGTACCGCGTGCCGGGGTGGGGCGGGGCCGTCGCGGTGCTGGTGCTCGTGGCGCCGGCCGCGCTGTTCCCGCTGCTCGGGCCGGCCACCGCGCTGCTGCGCCGGGCGGGCGACCCCTTGACCGCCTGCGCACCTGCCGGGCGGAGGTCGTCGCGCTGGGCCCGGTGGTCGCGGTGTCGGGACTGCTGACGGCGCTTCCGGTGCCCATCCGCGGGTGACGGCGGCGAGCGTCAGACGGCGCGCATCTCGCCGTACGTCACGGCCGGGGCCCTGCGGGCGTTGAGGGCCCCGAGCGTTCCGCCGGCCAGCAGGACCTGTGCGGCGAGGTACGTGAGCATGATCCAGAAGTCGGGTCGGGGCGGCTGCGGCCAGTGGGCGACGCCGGTGGCGATGAGCGTGTCGGAGAGCAGGAACAGCGTTCCGCCGAGCCCGGTGAAGAGGCCGAGCCTGATGCCGGACCGGTACGCCATGGCCGTGAGCAGCAGGCTGTACCCGGCGACGGGCACGCGCAGGTGGGCGGGCAGGTCCGCCCACAGCAGCGCGACAGTCGTGACGAGGGCGGTGGCGTAGCCGAGGGCCAAGGCGCCCGCACGCGCGCGTGGGACCGAGTACCGGCTGCCGTGCGCCGCGAACAGGACGAGGTAGCAGACGTGTCCCGCCGCGAAGGAGGCCATGCCGGCGAGGAAGGCCGGCTCGGCGTCGGACAGCAGCAGAACGTCCCCGCCCCAGCCGAACAGCAGGGCGGCCACCAGCGGCCGGGGCGCCCGGCGCAGGGCGGCCCAGCCAGCCAGGAGCGGCATCAGCAGCGGCTTGGCCACGGTGTGCCCGGCGTCGAAACCGGCCGCGAGGCAGACGAGGTCGACGGCGGCGGCGAGGCCGAAGGCAGCCAGGAGGAGGCGCGGGGCGTTCACGCCGACGGGGTCTCGCCGGCCGGCGTCGCCCCACCGACGGGCGTGGGCTCACCGACGGGCGGCTCACCGACGGGCGTGGCCCCACCGACCGGTGCCCCGGACCTGCCCGGTGCCTCGTCCGCGCCCGGGGTTTCGGACACGCCCGGAGCCTCAGACGGCCGCGAGGTCACAGACGCAGCAGTTCCCGCCGACGCGGCGGGAGCCGGAGCCGAAGCCGTCGCCGCGACCCCGGCCACGGCCGGCGCCGCCCCTCGTGCCGGCCCCCACCCCGGCCCACGGAACACACGCCCGGCCCGTTCGCTCCAACCGCGCGCCGCCCTCAGGTCCTTCGCGATGGACACGTACTCGTGCGTCGCCACCTTCAGCAGGTTGTACGTGTCGATGTTCTTCGTCAGCCCGTACCGCGGCCGCTCGGCCTCGGCGACGAACGATCCGAACAGCCGGTCCCAGACGATGAGGATGCCGCCGAAGTTGCGGTCGAGATAGCCGCCCTGGGACGCGTGGTGGACGCGGTGGTGCGAAGGCGTGTTGAAGACGAACTCGAACCAGCGGGGCATCCTGTCGATGCGCTCGGTGTGGATCCAGAACTGGTAGACGAGGTTGGCGGAGGAGCAGAACGCCAGCGCCGCGGGGTGCGCCCCGGCGAGGATGAGGGGGACGTAGAACGGCCACACGGTCAGGGACGTCCAGGGCTGGCGCAGCGCGGTGGTGAGGTTGAACTTCCGGCTGGAGTGGTGGACGACGTGGCAGGCCCACAGGATGCGGATGACGTGGTGGCCGCGGTGGGACCAGTAGTAGAAGAAGTCCTGCCCGAGCAGCATCAGCGGGACGGTCCACCACAGGACGGGGATGCGCAGCGGCGTGAGTTCGTACAGGGCCGTGTAGACGGCGACGATCGGGATCTTCCAGAGGAAGTCGAAGACCAGACTGCCGAGCCCCATGCCGAGGCTCGTCGCGGCGTCCTTCGCCTCGTACCCTTCCGCGTCCTCGTCGGGATGGAGACGGTAGCTCACCATCTCGACCACGGTGAGGAGCACGAAGGCGGGGATCGACCACAGCACGACATCGGGCAGGTTCGGCATGCAAGCACCGTAGGACCGCCGTCGTGCCCCGACCAGACGTTGTTACCCACAAGTATTCTCGACGGTACGCGCTTGCTTCTTGGCGATCTCCACCAACACCTTCCCGGACGAAATCACCCATACGATCCCGGAGTAAGACGGGCGCCGGGCACACGGGACGCGGGCGAGCATCGACCAGACGTACGCCCCACGAACGGACAGACCGGGCAACCCGCCTGAGGGGGCGTCGGAACGGCGGGGCGAGCGCACCTGACGGACGGCGGTGTCAGTCGTGGCCCGTATCCTCAGGAACCATGCTGGAAGACCTGACGACCGCAGCGTTCTCTGCCACGACGTGGCCGACCGCGTATCCCCAGGGATACGCGGTCGTTGACGTGGAGACCACGGGCCTGGCCCGGGACGACCGCATCATCTCCGCGGCCGTCTACCGGCTGGACGCGCGCGGCGAGGTCGAGGACCACTGGTACACGACGGTCAACCCCGAGCGGGACCCCGGCCCCGTGTGGATCCACGGGCTGACGAGCGAGGCGCTCGAGGGCGCGCCCCTCTTCCCGGACATCGCCGAGGAGTTCGCGGCACGGCTGACGGGGCGTGTGCTCGTCGCGCACAACGCCGTCTTCGACTGGCAGATGATCGCCCGGGAGTACGCGCGCGCGCAGCGCGAGGCCCCGGTGCGGCAGCGGCTGTGCACCATCGCCCTCTCCAAGGAGCTCGGGCTGCCGCTGCCCAACCACAAACTGGAGTCGCTCGCCGCGCACTTCGGCGTCGTCCAGCAGCGGGCGCACCACGCGCTGGACGACGCGCGCGTGCTCGCGGAGGCCTTCCGGCCCAGCCTCCGGGCGGCGGCGGCGAACAACGTACGGCTGCCGCTGCACGAGTGCCGGCCGCTGACCGAGTGGACGGACCGCCCCGCCACGCCGCGCATCGGGCAGCAGGCGGGTCACGGCGGCTACCGCGGGGGCGGTTGGCGCCCCTCCCGCAAACGCCCCGCCTGCCCCTACCCCAACCCCGGGCGCTACGAGGCGGGCGGTCGGCTCCAGCAGGGCATGCGGGTCGCCTTCTCCGGTGACACCTCCACCGAGCGGGACCTGCTGGAGGACCGCGCGACCGAGGCCGGGCTGCACGTGGCCACGAGCCTGTCCCGGCTGACCAGCCTGCTCGTCACGAACGACCCGGACTCGGGCACGTCCAAGGTGGTCAAGGCCCGCCAGTTCGGCACGCCGATCGTGGACGAGGCGGCCTTCGGGCAACTCCTCGCGGACGTGGAGCCGGCGTCGCGGGGGTGACCGTACGGACGGGTGATTGCCGCGCGACTCGCCCGGCGGCCGCTCGCCCGCGCGGGGACGACGGCTCACCCTGTGGCGCATGGCGACCTGTGAGGTATGTGGCAATCAGTACGGAATGACCTTCGAGGTGCACGCGCAGGGCGCGGTGCACGTCTTCGACTGCTTCTCCTGCGCGATCCACCGCATGGCCCCCATCTGCGAGCACTGCCGGGTGCAGATCATCGGTCAGGGCGTCGAGGTCGAGGGCCACTGGTACTGCGGCGCCCACTGCGCCCGCGCGGAGGGAAAGGCGGGAATTGTCGACAAGGTGTGAACCCGTACCCGCCCGAATGCACCCCACGGCCGAGTTGTACGGTCGTGGGGTGTACCGCTTCCTGATGTCCCGGCAGTGGGTGATCCTCACGTTGGTCGCCCTGCTTCTCATCCCCACGATGATCAGGCTGGGCATATGGCAGATGCACCGCTATGAGGAGCGCACCGCCCGGAACCAACTGGTCACCGACGCGCTGGGGGCCGAGCCGGTGCCCGTGGAGAAGCTGACCGCGCCCGGGCACACCGTCACCAGCACCGAGCGGTACCGCACCGTGACCGCCAAGGGCCACTTCGACACGGAGGACGAGGTCGTCGTCCGCCGCCGCACCAACTCCGACGACGAGGTCGGTTACCACGTCCTGACCCCGTTCGTCCTCGGCGACGGCAAGGTGCTGCTCGTCAACCGGGGCTGGATCCCCTCCGACGGCCCGAGCCAGACCGCGTTCCCGAAGGTCCCCGCACCGCCGAGCGGTGAGGTGACCGTCGAGGGGCGGCTGATGCCGAGTGAGACGACCGCGGCGAGCGGGATCAAGAACCTCAAGGGCCTGCCGGACCGGCAGGTCATGCTGATCAACAGCGAGCAGCAGGCGCGGCGCCTGCACGCCCGGGTGCTCGGCGGGTACATCGCCCAGACGGCCCCCGAGCCCCGGGGCGACACCCCCGAGCTGCTGGGCGACCCCGGCAAGGAGGACGCCGCGCTGAACTACGCGTACGCCATCCAGTGGTGGCTCTTCTCCGCGGCCGTCCCGGTCGGCTGGGTGGTCCTCGTCCGCCGCGAGGCCCGGGACCGGGCACATGCGGCGGCGAAGCAGACCGACCCGAACCAGCCGGAACCGGCAGCGGTCTGACCTTCGCCGGCCGTGCCGGCTGCCGCCGGCCACTACTGGCCGCCCTCCCGCGATAGGCGACGGCCCGGCCACCTCGACCCCGCCGGCCGGCCGCCTTCTCCCGACCATGGCTGCCGTCGCCGACCCTGCCCGCCCCGCGCACCGTCGGCAGCCGACCACCTTCGACGACGGCCGGTCGCCTCGACCCGGCCGCCCGCCGCCCCCACCACCGGCCGGTCGGCTGCCGCTGGTGCTGCTGCTGCTGCTGCACACCACAACTGCCGTCGAGGGCCCAGGCCACCGTCGGCAGCCGATCACCGGCGCCGGCGAAGACGGCCGGTCACTGGTGCCCCGCCCGCCCCGCCGCCACCGCCGGTCTGTCGGCTCTGTCGCCCCCCGGCCCCCGGCCGCCGACCGCCGCCCGCCGTCAGCGGCCGCCGGCCGACCCCGTCAACAGCAGCGCCCCTGCCGGCAGTCCTCCCGGTGGGACCGGTTGAGCACCGCTGCCAGTTCCCGCACGTACCAGCGCACCGCCCGCGCCCAGCGCACCGCCCTCATGGACGGGCCCCCACCAGGGGCTCGTCCGGCACGTCGAGGCGGGACTCGACGTACGGCGCCTCGGTGACCGGCATCGAACCCGGGGCTCGGATCGCCCGCACGCAGACCACCGCCGCGTTGCCGATCACGACGGCGACGAGCAGCAGGAACAGGGCGATCAGCACGCCGTCGACCGTGGAGTTGGTGACCACCGTGTGCATGTCGCCGAGGTTCTTGGCGGGCGGCAGGACCTGGCCGGCGTCGAGGGCGTCGGCGTACCGGGCTCGCTGGGCGAAGAAGCCGATCTTCGGGTCGGCGGAGAAGATCTTCTGCCAGCCCGCGGTGAAGGTGATCGCGACGACCCAGGCGAGCGGGACGCCCGTGACCCAGGCCCACCGCAGCCGACCGGACTTGATCAGGATCGTGGTGCAGACGGCCAGGGCGATCGCGGCGAGGAGCTGATTGGCGATGCCGAAGAGCGGGAAGAGCTGGTTGATCCCGCCCAGCGGATCGGTGGCGCCGGTGTAGAGGAAGTAGCCCCAGGCCGCCACGACGAGCGCGCTGCACAGCCAGATGCCCGGCTTCCAGTTGACCCGGCCGACCGGCTTCCACACGTTGCCGAGCATGTCCTGGAGCATGAAGCGGCCGACCCGGGTGCCGGCATCCACGGTGGTCAGGATGAACAGCGCCTCGAACATGATCGCGAAGTGGTACCAGAAGGCCTTCATCCCGGCACCGCCGAAGACCCCGGAGAAAATTTCCGACATGCCGACGGCCAGGGTCGGCGCTCCGCCGGAGCGGGCGATCAGGGTCTGCTCCTCCACGGCCTTGGCCGCCTGGGTGAGCTGCTCGGGGGTGATGGTGAAGCCGAGTCCGGCGACGGCGTGGGCGGCGGACTCGGCCGTCGTGCCGAGGAGGGCCGCCGGGGCGTTCATGGCGTAGTAGAGGCCCGGCTCCAGAGTCGCCGCGGCGATCAGCGCCATGATCGCCACGAACGACTCCATCAGCATGGCGCCGTAGCCGATCATCCGGACCTGGGACTCCTTCCGGATCAGCTTCGGGGTGGTCCCCGAGGAGACCAGGGCGTGGAACCCGGACAGCGCGCCGCAGGCGATGGTGATGAACAGGAAGGGGAACAGCGCCCCGGCGAAGACGGGCCCGGCCCCCGTGGAGGCGAAGACGCTCACCGCGTCCGCGCGCATGACGGGTGCGGCGACGACCACGCCGACCGCGAGCAGGGCGATGGTGCCGATCTTCATGAAGGTGGAGAGGTAGTCGCGCGGCGCGAGCAGCATCCACACCGGCAGGACGGAGGCGACGAACCCGTAGCCGACCAGGCAGAACACGAGGGTCGTGGGGCTGAGGGTGAAGGCGGACGCCAGCGAGGACTCCTGGATCCAGCTGCCGCCGACGATGGCGAGCAGCAGCAGGACGACGCCGATCAGGCTCGTCTCGACGACCCGGCCGGGGCGGATGACGTGCAGCCAGAAGCCCATGAACAGGGCGATGGGGATGGTCATGGCGACGGAGAAGGTGCCCCAGGGGCTGTGGGCGAGGGCGTTGACGACGACCAGGGCGAGCACGCCCAGCAGGATGATCATGATGGCGAACACGGCGATCAGGGCGGCGGCCCCGCCCACCCGGCCGATCTCGTCGCGGGCCATCTGCCCGAGCGAGGTGCCGTCCCGCCGCATCGACAGGAACAGCACGACCATGTCCTGCACCGCGCCCGCGAAGATCACCCCCGCCACGATCCACAAGGTCCCGGGCAGGTAGCCCATCTGGGCCGCGAGCACCGGGCCCACCAGCGGCCCGGCGCCGGCGATCGCGGCGAAGTGGTGGCCGAGCAGCACCCGGCGGTCGGTGGGATGGAAGTCGACGCCGTCCTCGAGGCGTTCGGCGGGCGTGGCCCGGCGGTCGTCCGGCCGCAGGACGCGGCGGGCGATGAACCGGGAGTAGAAGCGGTAGGCGATGGCGTACGAGCCGAGCGCGGCGATCACCAGCCAGACCGCGGAGATCCGCTCGCCGCGTGCCAGGGCGAGCACACCCCAGGCGACCGCGCCGAGCAGGGAGACGGCCGCCCACAGCAGAATGGATCGAATGCGGGACTTTTCCGGCACTTCGCGGCCGGATTCGGGCAGGACTGATGTGGGCATGGCGGCTCCTCGCCTCAACAGGTGTGCGAAAACAGGGGTGCGGATCGAGCACAGGGAGTGCGGATCAGCGATGTCGGTCCGTCAGCGCGTACGCGGCGAGCAGGCACAGGCCGCAGCCCGGTACCCACGCGAGCTGGTACCAGTAGAAGAACGGCGTCCCCGCGAGCCGCGGACCGGCACCGGCGTACAGCGGGACCCACAGCAACCCGGCCGCGGGTGCGAGCAGCAGCAGGGCGACGGCGACGCGCCGTAGCCGGGGATGTCCGGTGCGTGCCATGACCTGCCCTCCTCTCCCACTCGCTGTCGGTCTGTGCAAGAGTTGCGCTCCCGCCGGATGTGGTTGACACGGCGTTCCAGAAAGATTTCCCGCCGGTTTCCTGTCCTCCGGACGGGCCGCCCGCGCAACTCTCGCGCGAGGGCACAGGCACACCAAGGACGGTGACCCATGGCTGACGGCGCCATGACCGCGACGTTCCTCGCCGTGATCGGCGGGGCGTCGCTGCTCGCCGTCACCGCGCGGCGGCTGCGCCCGGTCGACCGGCTGCCCTCCCTGGAGGGCTGGGCGCTGGCCGACCGCGGCCTCGGCCCGGGCTGGACCTGGCTGCTGCTCGGCGGCACGATCTTCACCGCGTACACCTTCACCGCCGTACCGGGGCTGGCGTACGCAAACGGCGCGCCGGCCTTCTTCGCGGTGCCGTACACGGTGATCGTCTGCCCGCTCGCCTTCGTGCTGCTGAGCAGGCTGGGGAGCGTGGCCCGGCGGCACGGGTACATCACCGCCGCCGACTTCGTGCGGGGCCGCTACGGGTCGCCGCCGCTGGCCCTGATGGTCGCGCTGACCGGGATCCTGGCGACGATGCCGTACCTGGCGCTGCAACTGCTGGGCATACGGGCGGTGCTGACGGCCGGGGGCGTGTATCCGCGAGGTGCGGCCGGGGACCTGGTGCTGGTCGCGCTGTTCGCGGGGCTCGCGGTGGCCACCTACCGGCACGGGCTGCGGGCACCGGCGGTCATCTCGGCGCTGAAGGCCGTGGCCGTTTTCGTGTCGCTGACCGCGGTGACCTGGCTGGTGCTGGAGCGGTTCGGCGGCCCGGGGCCGGTCTTCGACGGCGCGGCGCAGCGGCTGGGCGGCCCGGCGCTGCTGCTGTCGCCCGCGCAGCAGCCGGCCTACGCCACCCTCGCCCTCGGCTCCGCCCTGGCCCTGCTGATGTACCCGCATGTGCTCACCGCCGGGTTCGCCGCCGACGGGCCGCGCACCCTGCGCAGGGTCGCGGTGGCGCTGCCTGCCTGGACCGGGCTGCTCGCCCTGTTCGGGTTCCTCGGCATCGCCGCTCTCGCGGCGGGGGTGCGGGCGCCGCGCGGCGGTGCCGAGGCAGCGGTGCCGATGCTGGTCGACCGGCTGATGCCGGCGCCGCTGGCCGGGCTGGTGTTCGCCGCGATCGCCGTCGGCGCGCTCGTCCCGGCGGCGGTGATGTCGATCGCCGCGGCCACGAGCTTCGTGCGCAACGTGTACGTCGAGTACGTCCATCCGACGGCCACGCCCAAGCGGCAGGTGCGCATCGCCAAGGCGGTGTCGCTCACCGCGAAGGTGGGGGCCGTGGCGTTCGTGTTCGGGCTGCGCGATCAAGACGCCGTCAATCTCCAGCTGCTCGGCGGCGTGTGGATCCTGCAGATCTTCCCGGCCGTCGCGGTCGGGCTGTTCACCGGGTGGCTGCACCCGCGGGCGCTGCTCGCCGGGTGGGCCGTGGGCATGGCGTCGGGGACATACCTGGTGGTCCGCGAGGGGTTCTCCTCGATCGTGCCGCTCGGCACCGGCGCCGCACCGCTGGAGATCTACGCCGGGCTCGCCGCCCTGCTGCTCAATCTGACCGTCGCGGTGGCCGGCACCGCGGCGCTGTCACGCCTCGGCGTCCCGCGCGGCGCCGACGCGACCGACCTGCCGTCCCGCCTGACCGTCCGGCGACGCCCGGAGACGGGAGCGAACAACCCGTGAGACGCAGACAGAACCCCACCCTGCCGCCCCTACCGGCACCGGCACCGGCACCGGCACCGGCCGAACCGCTCGCTCCGCCGGCCGGCGACGTCGCCGACCCCGAGCGGGAGGCCGGTGTGGCCCACCTCTTCGAGCTGCACTACTCCTCGATGCTGCGGCTCGCCGTGCTGCTCGGCGCCGACGACCCGGAGAACGTGGTGGCCGAGGCGTACTACCAGATCTACCGCAAGTGGCGGCGCCTGCGGGACGCGGCCGCGGCGGAGGCCTATCTGCGTTCCACGGTCTGCAATCTGACACGCATGCGGATACGGCACCTCCAGGTCGCCCGCAGACATGAGGAGAAACCGCCGGACGAGACGGTCGCCTCCGCCGAGCACGCCGCGTTGCTGCGCGACGACCAGCGCGTGCTGATCGACGCGCTCCAGCAACTGCCGCCCCGGCAGCGCGAAGCGCTGGTGCTGCGGCACTGGCTCGGCCTCAAGGAGAGCGAGATAGCCGCCGCGATGGGCATATCCGGCGGCTCCGTCAAGACGCACACGGCGCGCGGCATCGCCGCCCTGACCCAGGCGATGGAGGCCCGGCGATGACGGATCGAGATGCGACTTCGTCGCGTGGCACCACTCCGGACCGGACCGGCCGCGGCCGCACCGAACAGGAACTGCGCGAGGCGCTTCAGGCACTGGCGGGCGGGGTGCTGCCCGACCCCGACGCGTACCGCACGGCACGCGGCGCGTGGCTGCGGCGCGAACGCCGGCGGCGGCTGGTGCTCGCCGTGCTGACCGCCGTCGTCTTCACGTTGGCCGTACTGATCGGCCTGTGGGTGCTCAACCAGGCCCCGTCGGACCCGGGTGTGGTCTTCTCGGGCACCGGCGTACCGGTCGCCGAAGACATGTCACTCCCCCGGACCCTGCCCTGATTGGCGGGCCTACTTGCCGGGAACCCGCACTCCGTGCACCCCCGTATCGAGGACTACGCGCTCATCGGCGACGAACAGACCGCTGCCCTGGTCGGCACGGACGGATCCGTCGACTGGCTGTGCCTGCCCCGCTTCGACTCCGCCGCCTGCTTCGCCAAGCTGCTGGGTGACGAGGACAACGGCTACTGGCGCATCGCCCCCGTGGGGGCGGACCGGTGCACCCGGCGCGCCTACCGCCCCGACACCCTCGTCCTGGACACCGAGTGGGAGGCCGAGCGGGGGTCGGTGCGGGTCACCGACCTGATGCCGCAGCGCGACCGGGCACCCGACCTCGTCCGGATCGTCGAGGGTCTCGACGGCGAGGTGACGCTCCACAGCGTCCTCAAGCTGCGCTTCGACTACGGCTCGATCGTCCCGTGGGTGCGCAAGGTCGACGGCCAGCGCGTGGCCGTGGCCGGACCGGACTCGACGTGGCTGCGCAGCGAGCCGGAGGTGCGCAGCTGGGGCGAGGACTTCGGCACGCACGCTGAGTTCACGGTCAGGAAGGGCGAGAAGGTCGCGTTCGTCCTGACCTGGCACCCCTCCCACGAGCTGCGCCCGCCGCTCGTCGACCCGTTCGAAGCCCTGCGCAACAGCGTCGAGGACTGGCAGGCCTGGGCCTCGCGCTGCCGCTACGACGGACCGTACCGGGACGCCGTCGTCCGCTCCCTGATCACGCTCAAGGCGCTCACCTACGCCCCGACCGGCGGCATCGTCGCCGCTGCCACGACGTCCCTGCCCGAGGAACTCGGCGGGGTGCGCAACTGGGACTACCGCTACTGCTGGCTGCGCGACTCCACCCTCACCCTGGGCGCGCTGCTCGCGGCGGGCTACCAGGAGGAGGCCGAGGCCTGGCGGAACTGGCTGCTGCGCGCTGTCGCGGGCGACCCGGCCGACCTGCAGATCATGTACGGCCTGGCGGGTGAGCGACGGCTGCCCGAGTTCGAGCTGCCCTGGCTGTCGGGCTTCGCCGGGTCCGCGCCCGTACGCATCGGCAACGACGCCGTGAAGCAGCTTCAGCTGGACGTCTACGGCGAGGTCATGGACTCCCTGTCGCTGGCCCGCGAGTCGGGCCTGTCGGCGCAGCCGGACGTGTGGGCGCTCCAGACCGCCCTGATGGACTTCCTGCGGACCCACTGGCAGCAGCCGGACGAGGGCTTGTGGGAGGTGCGCGGCGGTCGGCGCCAGTTCGTGCACTCGAAGGTGATGGTGTGGGTGGCCGCCGACCGCGCCGTAGGCACCCTGGAGCGCCATCCGGAGCTGGACGGCGACCTGGACGGCTGGCGGGCACTGCGCGACGAGGTGCACCGCGAGGTGTGCGAGAAGGGCTACGACGCCGAACGCAACACCTTCACGCAGTCCTACGGCTCCCGCGAACTGGACGCCGCCCTGCTGCTCATCCCCCGCGTCGGTTTCCTGCCGCCTGACGACCCCCGGGTGATCGGCACGATCGACGCGGTCCGCGAGGAGCTGGACCACGGCGGCTTCCTGCACCGCTACAGCACCGACGGCTCGGATCTCAGGGAACTCGACGGGCTGCCCGGCAGCGAGGGCACGTTCCTGGTGTGCTCGTTCTGGCTCGCCGACGCCCTGCACATGACGGGCCGTACGAAGGAGGCCCGCGAGCTGTTCGAGCGGCTGGTGGGGCTGGCCAACGACGTCGGCCTGCTGTCCGAGGAGTTCGACCCGGTGTCCGGCCGCCAGCTCGGCAACGTCCCGCAGGCCTTCAGCCACATCGGCCTGGTGAACACCGCCCTCGCCCTGTTCGGGGAGAACGGTGCAGGATAGGGGCCATGGATCTTGGACTGAAGGACCGGGTGTACGTCGTCACCGGAGCCACGCGGGGTCTGGGCCACGCCACCGCGCGTGAGCTCCTCGCGGACGGCGCGAAGGTGGTCGTCTCGGGGCGGGACGAGGAGAGCGTCGCCGACGCGGCGGCCGCACTGGGGCCGAACGCGGTCGGGTTGGCGGTAGACAACGCCGACCCCGAGGCGCCGGCCCGGCTGATCGGGGCCGCACGGGAGCACTTCGGGCGTTTCGACGGTGTCCTCGTCAGCGTGGGCGGGCCGCCGGCCGGGTTCGTCGCGGACAACACGGACGAGCAGTGGCAGGCGGCGTTCGAGTCGGTGTTCCTCGGTGCGGTGCGGCTGGCCCGCGCCGCAGCGGCCGAGTTGGAGGCCGGGGGTGTCATCGGGTTCGTGCTGTCCGGGTCGGTGTACGAGCCGATTCCGGGGCTGACCATCTCGAACGGGCTGCGGCCGGGGCTGGCGGGATTCGCCAAGTCGCTGTCCGACGAGCTCGGGCCGCGAGGGGTCCGGGTGGTCGGTGTGCTGCCCGGGCGGATCGACACGGACCGGGTGCGTCAGCTGGACGCGCTGTCGGCGGATCCCGAGGCGACGAGGACGGCTTCGGAGTCGCAGATTCCGCTGCGGCGGTACGGGGCGCCCGATGAGTTCGGGCGGGTGGCCGCGTTCCTGCTGTCGCCGGCTGCTTCCTATCTGACCGGGGTCATGGTGCCGGTGGACGGTGGGTCCCGGCACGGGTTCTGACGGCGGGTGTGCGGTGGGTCGTGCGGGCGGTTCCCTGCGCCTCTCGGGCCGGTCAGCTCACCCTCTCCGCGCGGCGCTTGACCCCCCTCAGCCGTACCTCCGCCGGAAGTGACGCCAGACCGGCCGACGTTCTGGCGTGGGTCAGTGCGCCGGTCGTGAGGTCGCGCAGAACTGTTCCGGGATCCACGTGCGGCTCCAGCGCGAGGCGTACGCGGGCCTCCGGAGCGCTGTGGCGGCCCGTCAGATCGACCTGGGCGCGGTCCACGCCCTCGATGTGGGCCGCCTCCTGCGTGAGGACGTTCTCCAGGGCCCGGCCGCGCACGAGTGCGCCCTCGCCGTCGCCGGTGTCGACGAGGACTTCGGCGAGGCGGCGCCGGCGGAGTACCGCGACCAGCCACCACAGGGCGAGCAGCAGCAGGACCGCGAGGGCGGCGATGACGGCCGGCCACCACCAGCCGTCCTCGCGCCAGCGGGTGCGTTCGGCGGTGCTGAGCAGTACGTCGTGCCGGTCGTGGTGGATCCACCACGAGGGCGCCGGCGCGCCGAGGCCGACGGCCAGGACGGAGCCGCCCAGCACCAGCAGGACCAGGCCGACGAGCCCTAGGAACACGCGGTTGACGGTCCTGAGCACCGCCTTCACCCCTTCCGGCCGGGCCGCCGGACGCGCACCGACAGCGAAGGGGGACGTGACAGTCCCAGTCCGCTGACCGCGTCCGCCAGCACGGCGTCCAGATCGGTTCGTACGTCGTCCGTTTCCCGGAAGTGCGACGCGGCACGGACGTCCGCACGTCGCCGGCGCATCCGCACCCGTACCGACTGCACGCCGGCCACTTCCATGGCCCGGTCGCGCAGGGCGGTCGCGGCCGCTTCCCGGTGCAGTCCGGCGCGTACGTCGGCCTGCGTGCGCCGCATCGGGAGCACGCCCCGCAGGCCCGGCGTGAGGGCCAGGATCAGCAGCCACAGCCCGAGGGCGGCGGCCACCCCGGCCCCGACGAGCACCCAGGCGTCGTCGAGGGGCCGTTCGGCGAGCTGCCGGGCCAGCTCCCGGCGCCAGTACATGCCGGGCCGGCCTGCGCGCACCGAGACGATGTCGTACAGGAACAGCCCGGCGAGACCCAGGAGCAGCAACGCGACGACGCCGGCGGGGATGCGGCGGGCCGACCAGAAGCGTCCTGCGCGGCCGGCCTCGCCATCGGGGGCGGGCGGCTGCCCGGGCTCGGGCGGCGACGCGGAGGGGGCGAGCCCGGTGCCGGCGTCCGGTTCGTCGAGGATGGGCAACCGTCGTGTGCCGCCGTCGGAGGGCTCCGTGCCCTGGGGTTCGCTCACCGCGTCCTCCCGTGTACCGCGTCGGGCCCGGCCTCCAGGTGCAGCCGCTCCACGTGGACGACGACCTCCGGCACCCGCATTCCCGTCAAGGAACCCACCCGCTCCACGACTTGGCGGCGCACGCGGTGGCAGCGCCCGCCGATGTCACAGGGGTAGCCGAGTTCGACGTGGACCCGGACGTGGGCGGCCTCGTGGTGGACGACGACCGTGGCGGACGGCCGTCCGGCGTCCGCCGGCAGTGTCCCGACGGCCTCACGGGCCGCCTGCGAGGCGATCTTCGCGACGACCCGGTCGGCGATGCGGGTTCCGCCGCGCTCGCCCGGCGGGACGACACCCAGGGGTCTGTCGAGCTCACCGGGCCCCGCGCTCATCGGCTCACCGCCGCCGTTCACGGGTGCGGAAGAAGTCGCCGAGTTCCAGGTCCCCCTCCAGGAACCGGCCGACGGCGAAGCCGACGGCGCCCAGTGCCGCCACCAGCAGGAAGGCGCCGAATCCGCCGAAATATCCGGCGAAGGCCAGCGCCATGCCGACGATCATGCCGACCACGGCCATGCTCATGCGCTCCTCAGCTCCTCAGCTCCGCAGCCGATGTGTGGTCCGTCGCCTCTGTGCCTCACTGGATGCGGCGCTCCGGTTCCTCTTCCTCTTCGTCCGGCAGCTTCACGTCGCTCACCGCGATGTTGACCTCGACGACCTCGAGGCCGGTCATCCGCTCGACTGCGGTGATGACGTTCTCCCGCACGTCCCGGGCGACATCGGCGATCGACACGCCGTACTCGACGACGATCTCCAGGTCGAGGGCCGCCTGTACCTCGCCGACCTCGACCTTCACGCCGCGCGACACCGACTTGGCGCCACCGGGCACGCGGTCGCGCACTGCTCCGAAGGTGCGGGACAGGCCGCTGCCCATGGCGTGCACGCCGTCCACGTCGCGGGCGGCGAGTCCGGCGATCTTCTCCACGACGCCGTCCGCGATGGTGGTCCGGCCCCGAGAGCCGGCGTCTCCCCCGCTGTGCTTGGCCAACGGGCTCCGGTGTGCCGACGAAGTCTCGGTCTCCCCGCCCCGGTTCTCGGTCATGTCAGTCATCGCCGTACGTCCTTTTCGTCGTCCTTCGACCACCGTAAGCACGGTTGCGCGATAACGCGCCTCTGATGCGGCAGGCTGGAGGAATGACGGCCGACCGGTGGACGCAGGCAGTGAGAGATCAGCTGAGCCTCGGCAGGCTTCTGCCCCTGGGCGATGCGCGGGACGGCGCCTGGATCGCGGAGCGGGCAGCCGAGGCGGTGCTGGCGCGTGCGGCGCGGGACGCGCCGGGTGTACGCCTCGGCACAATGCGGGTCGCGCTCGCCGATCCGGAGGACACGCGGGAGCCTGCCGTGCCGGCTCCGCCGAGTGCGCTGCCGCCCGGACCCTTGCGGGTGGTGGCGGAGTTCGCGGCGACGGCGTCGCAGCCCCTCCCGGCGACGGCGTCCCTGCTGCGGGCCACGCTGGCCACCGCCGCGACGGAGCGGCTCGGCCTGACGGTGTCGGAGGTGGACCTGCGGGTGACGGGGCTGCTGGACGAGGAGACGCAAGGGGCGCCGGAGGTACGTCTCCCCGAACCGCCGCGGGCCGCGCGGGCCGAGAGCGGCGACGAGGGCCGTGTCGCCGCCGAGACGCTGAAGGTCCCGGGTGTGCTCCACCTGACCGGCACACTGGGCCACCCGGTGCACATCGAGGAACTCCCGGGCGAGGCCGCGCTGACGCACCGCCACGTCCGGCTGGAAGTGGCGGTGGCCGCGGACCACCGGACCCGTGACGTGGCCCGCGCGGTCCGCTCGGCGGTCAGGAGGGTCCTGCCGGACCATCCGACGGTGGCGGTCGTGGTGAGCGCGATCGGCTGATCGCGCCCGGCGCCCTCAGTCGCCGACGCCGGCGAGGTCCCGCAGCCTCCGTGCCTGGGCCTGGCGTTCCGCGCTGCGCTGCTCCTCGTACGTGCGGTCCTGGGCGCCGCGCAGCAGGGCCTTGGTTTCGATGACCGCGTCGCGGGGCGCGGCGAGGACGGCCGCGGCCAGGTCGCGGACCGTGCCGTCGAGTTCGTCGGCGGGTACGGCGACGTTGGCCAGCCCCGTGCTCACGGCCTCGTCGGCCGTGACGAAGCGCCCGGTCGCGCAGATCTCCAGCGCGCGGGCGTATCCGACGAGGCCGACCAGCGGGTGCGTGCCCGTCAGGTCGGGCACGAGTCCGAGGCTGGTCTCGCGCATGGCGAACTGCACGTCGTCGGCGACGACGCGCAGGTCGCATGCGAGGGCGAGCTGGAAGCCCGCCCCGATGGCATGCCCCTGGACAGCGGCGACGGAGACGATGTCGCTGCGCCGCCACCAGGTGAACGCCTCCTGGTACTCGGCGATGGTCGCGTCCAGCTCGGCGTCGCCGCCCCGGGCGAGGTCGACGAACGACGGTTCGCCGTCGAAGCCCTCGGGCGTGAACGCCTGCCGGTCGAGCCCGGCCGAGAAGGACTTGCCCTCGGCCCGCAGCACCACGACGCGGACGGAACCCGGCAGCTGCCGCCCGGCCTCGGTCAGCGCCCGCCACAGAGCGGGGCTCTGCGCGTTGCGCTTGGCCGGGTTGGTCAGCGTCACCGTGGCGATCGCGTCGTCGACGGTGAGCCGTACGCCGTCCTTGTCGAGTACGGGAACGAGGTCCCTGTCGGGCGAAGCCATGGGACGCCTCCGATGTGTGCGGTCGTCTTCCGCGCCGTACGACGGCTTCCCGCCGTAGCACGGCACAGCTAAGTGACTGCACAGTAACCACCCGGTCGATCAGCTGAACGACCGGGTGGCCACCATCGAAGCCGAGGAGCCACCCGGGGTCAGGCCGTGGCCTTCTTGCCCCGTGTCGCCCCGCCACGCCCTCGCAGCGTGACGCCCGACTCACTGAGCATGCGGTGCACAAAGCCATACGAGCGGCCGGTCTCCTCGGCCAACGCCCGGATGCTCGCACCGGCGTCGTACTTCTTCTTCAGGTCTGCCGCGAGCTTGTCGCGCGCGGCGCCGGTCACCCGGCTGCCCTTCTTCAGAGTCTCGGCCACCCGTGCCTCCTCATGGGAAGTGCGCTCTGGTCCCCTCATGATCACCCCTCCGGGCTCTGATGGCCACCCATTCGGCAAGGTCCGTGAGACAAGGTTGTGACGACGGGAGCACACACCCACATGCGGAATACGGAATTCCGGAGACCGGTGTCCGTACGGCCGAACGGATTGGGCCGGGAAATGCCAGGTCAGAAAGGTGTCGCGGCCGAGCCCGGAAGAATCGGGGGCTCGGCCGCGAAATCGATGTAGGACACACCTCGGTACGAGGAGATCTCACACAGATGATGGATCACCACTGGGCCGAATGATCCATACGCCGTTGATCACGCATTCGATCAAGCGAGTGCGACGAGATCCGCGTAGTCGGCGCCCCACAGGTCCTCGACGCCGTCCGGCAGCAGGATGATCCGCTCCGGCTGGAGCGCCTCCACCGCGCCCTCGTCGTGCGTGACGAGGACGACCGCGCCCTTGTAGGTGCGCAGCGCGCCGAGGATCTCCTCGCGGCTGGCGGGGTCGAGGTTGTTGGTCGGCTCGTCCAGGAGCAGCACGTTCGCCGAGGACACCACGAGGGTGGCGAGGGCGAGTCGGGTCTTCTCGCCGCCGGAGAGCACCCCGGCCGGCTTGTCGACGTCGTCGCCGGAGAACAGGAACGAGCCGAGCGTCTTGCGGACCTCCACCAGGTCCAGGTCGGGGGCGGCCGAGCGCATGTTCTCCAGGACCGTGCGCTCCGGGTCGAGGGTCTCGTGCTCCTGCGCGTAGTAGCCGAGCTTGAGGCCGTGGCCCTTGATGACCTCGCCGGTGTCAGGCTCCTCGGCCCCGCCGAGAAGGCGGAGCAGGGTCGTCTTGCCCGCGCCGTTGAGGCCGAGGATGACGACGCGCGAGCCCTTGTCGATGGCCAGGTCGACGTCGGTGAAGATCTCCAGCGACCCGTAGGACTTCGACAGGCCCTCGGCCTTGAGCGGGGTCTTGCCGCACGGGGAGGGCTCGGGGAAGCGCAGCTTGGCGACCTTGTCGGACTTCCGCTCGGCCTCCAGACCGGCCAGCAGCTTGTCCGCTCGGCGGGCCATGTTCTGCGCGGCGACCGTCTTGGTGGCCTTGGCCCGCATCTTGTCGGCCTGCGAATGCAGCGCGGAGGCCTTCTTCTCGGCGTTCTGCCGCTCGCGCTTGCGGCGCTTCTCGTCGGCCTCGCGCTGCTGCTGGTAGAGCTTCCAGCCCATGTTGTAGACGTCGATCTGGGCGCGGTTGGCGTCCAGGTAGAACACCTTGTTGACGACCGTCTCGACCAGGTCGACGTCGTGGGAGATCACGATGAAGCCGCCGCGGTAGGTCTTGAGGTAGTCGCGCAGCCAGATGACCGAGTCGGCGTCGAGGTGGTTGGTCGGCTCGTCGAGCAGGAGCGTGTCCGCGTCGGAGAACAGGATGCGGGCGAGCTCGATGCGGCGGCGCTGACCGCCGGAGAGGGTGTGCAGGGGCTGGCCGAGCACCCGGTCGGGCAGGTTGAGCGCGGCGGCGATGGTGGCGGCCTCGGCCTCGGCGGCGTACCCGCCCTTGGTGAGGAACTCCGTCTCCTGCCGCTCGTACTGCTTGAGCGCCTTCTCGCGGGTGGCGCCCTTGCCGTTGGCGATGCGCTGCTCGTTGTCGCGCATCTTGCGGATCAGCACGTCCAGGCCGCGGGCGGAGAGGATGCGGTCGCGGGCGAGCACGTCGAGGTCGCCGGTGCGGGGGTCCTGCGGGAGGTAGCCGACCTCACCGGAGCGGGTGATGGTGCCGCCGGCGGGCATGCCCTCGCCCGCCAGGCACTTGGTGAGGGTGGTCTTCCCCGCGCCGTTGCGGCCGACCAGGCCGATGCGGTCGCCCTTGGCGACTCGGAAGGTGGCGCTTTCGATGAGGACGCGGGCACCGGCGCGCAGCTCGATACCGGAGGCGGAGATCACGGACAGACTCCAGGGCGGATACGGGGGCGGGATGGGCGGCTGAGGACGTTCCCGCCGTCTAATGCGCGAGGAGAATGGCCATGGGGACAGTCTAACGGGGACGTGCAACCACTTTTTCTGCGTTCGCTTGTTCGACGGCTGGCGCCGGACGAAAGGCCGTTGTCAGTGGCCGGTGGAAGACTGAGCAGCAGGCCTGATCCCGCTTCTCCGGCACCGGGACCGGCACGATCTCCCGGCAGGACACGCAGCGAGACACAAGGAAGTGATCGCCATGGCAGGCACGCCCGGTGAGCGTCCCAGTATCTACCCGACGCTGCTGTACGCGGACGCCAAGGCCGCGATCCGCCAGCTCACGGAGGCCTTCGGCTTCACGGAGCTCTCGGTGTTCGAGGGTGAGGACGGCTCGGTGCTGCATGCCGAGCTGACTCAGGGCAACGGCGCGGTGATGCTCGGCACCAAGGGCCGGGGCGGCGTGTTCGACGCGGCCATGAAGGACTCGGGCACCGCCGGGGTGTACGTGGTGGTGGACGACGTGGACGCGCACCACCGCCGCGCCGTGGACCACGGCGCGGAGATCCTGATGCCCCCGACGGACCAGGACTACGGCTCGCGGGACTACATGGCCCGGGACCTCGAGGGCAACGTGTGGAGCTTCGGGACGTACGCGCCCGAGATAGCCGGCTGACGGCCCGCGGGCCGTCAGCCCCCGGCTGCCGGCCCCGGCTGCCGCCGGTCCTAGCTGCCGCCGGTGTGGACCTGGAAGGCGGCCCGGCGTACGGCCTTGGCCAGGGCCGGGTCGGGGTGGGCCGCCGCGAGGGCGACCAGGACCTGCACGGTGCGCGGGTGCCCCACGGCGCGTACCTCGTCCAGGAGCATCGGGACGGTCGGCTGCACGGCGGACTCCAGATGGCGGACGAGCAGCGGGGCCTCACCGTGGTCGGCGACGGCGGCGGCGGTGTCCACCCACAGCCAGGTCGCCTCCTCGCGGGTGAGGACCTCGTGGGCGTCCTCCGGATCGGCCCCGTCGTGCTCGGCCAGCCACAGCAGCGCGTACGGCCTGAGCGTGGGCTCGTCCAGCACGGCGCGGACGTCCGGCTCGGCGGGGGCGCCCACGACGCGCAGCGCCTCGAAGGCGAGGCCGCGCAGCAGGGCGTCCTCGCCCCGGGCGGCGCCGAGGAGCTCGGCGACGGCGCTGCCGACGGTGCGGGCGGCGAGCCAGGCACGGTACTCGGAGCGGGCCGCGTTCGGACGCAGCTGCGCGCAGCCGCGGAGCATGTCCTCGGCCGCCTGCTCGATGTTCCCGGCGGGGCTCTGCGCGGCGACGCAGATCTGCTCCAGCTTGACCCAGACGGCCCAGCTGCCGAGCGGGGTCAGGGTGGCCTGGCCGTCGCCGTAGGTGAGGGCGCCGACGGAGGCGAGGGCACGCAGGGCCCAGTCGAGGAGGGGGGCGAGCGGGGCGTCGGTGGGCTCCGGCTCGGCCCGCGGCTCGGGCCGAGGGCCGTAGGGGATCTCGCAGCGGGCGGTGCGCAGCTCGGTGACGCGCTGCTCCAGGAGGTCGAGGAGCTGCTCCACGGGGACGGGGCCGGCGGACAGCTGGAGGAAGGAGAGCGTCTGCGGCATGGCAGAGACGACCTCGGCGACGGCGGCCGGCTCGTGCCCCTCGGGCTCCGGGTAGGCGAGCGACCAGGCGTCGAAGAGGGCGACCCAGCCGCGCAGCACGGCACTGTCGTCGCGGTCCCAGGCGCGCAGCCGCCAGCCGGGGCGGGCGCTGTCGCCGTGCACCTCGACGAGACCGGCGAGGCGGGCGGTGTCCCAGTCGGCTCTGACCTGAGCCGAGGTCAGGCCCAGCTCGCGGGCCGCCCGTTCGGCGGTCGCGTCGGAGAGGGTGGCCTTGCCGTCGGCGGTGGCGCTATCCCGGCCGGGGCCGAGCGCGGCGTCGGCCCAGCGGGCGACGCGGGCCGCGTCGGCCAGGCCTGAGCGTGCCATTCGGGCCAGCTCCGCCGGGGCCGGGGTGCCCTCCGGGGGGCGCGGTGCGGGTCGGCGCGAGCGCCGCTGGTTCATCGCTGGGGGGGCGGCGGCCAGGGGTCGCGGGCGGACGAGTCGAAGCCTGGAGTCGCGCGGGATACGGGACGTCACGGGTGCAGTCTTCCGGTTGACGGTCCGAAAACCCAAACGGAATGTCACGGCGGGCGACGGAGAGGGCCAAGGCACCGGGTCGCGGGAGCGGTCGATGACCGGGAACCGGCCAGTGGTACGACGCTAAACGGAATCATCGCGACCGGTCGGTCGGAAGCGGAGCGGACGTGGTTGCCACAGGGCGAGGGGGTGCGAACGAGGGGTGCGTGAGCTGTCGGCAGCGTGCCGTCCGCGCGACGGGCCGGACGACGGGCCGGACGACGGGCCGGACGACGGGTCACATGAGAGGGGTCACATGAGAGGGGTCACATGAGAGGGGTCAGGAAGCGCCGGAGCGCCTCCTCGTACGCCTGGGGGTCGGCGTTCCACATGGCTCCGTGCGGGGCGTTGCCGACGGTGTGGAGGGCGACCATGTCGGGGCGGGCGGCGGCGAGCCGGCGGGAGAGCTGCCAGGGGGCCACCGTGTCGCCCGGTCCGTGGAAGACGAGCGCCGGGACGCGCGGCCCGTCGGACGGGCCCGGGTCGGCGACGCGGTCGCCGTACAGGCCGGTGCGGCCCTGGGCGGCGCGGACCGCGAGGGGCAGCAGCGCGCCCGGGGTGCGGCGGGCGGCGGCGAGGGCGCGCAGGGTGGCCTCCCAGCTGAGCACCGGGGAGTCCAGGACGAGACCGGAGACGTGGTCGCGCAGCCCCGAGCGTTCGGCGGCGCGCAGGGCCATGGTGGCGCCGGTGGACCAGCCGTGCAGGACGACTTGGCGGGCTCCCTGGCGCACGGCGTGGCGGATGGCCGCGTCGAGGTCGCGCCACTCGGTCTCGCCGAGGTGGTTCAGGCCGTCGGGTGGGCGGGGTGCGCCGAGGTCGCCGCGGTAGGCGAGGGCGAGTACCGGGAAGCGGCTGCGGTGCAGGAACCCCATGACGTTCATGGCGAGTTCCCGGGTGGTGCCCAGGCCGTGCACGGCGATCACCCAGGTGTCCCGGGCGCCGGGGACGAACCACGCGGGCAGGGAGCCGAGTTCGCCGATGATGTCGATGTCGGCGTGTTCGAGGCCGAGGGCGGTGCCGGGGTCACCGACGTACACGTTCGGGGTGAGCCAGGCCTTGTCGCCGGGTTCGAGGGTGCCGTGCGTGACGCTCTCCAGGCGGCGCACGACGGTGTCGGCGGCGTGCGGGGCGCCGGTCAGGACGGGGCCGACGATCGCGTGGGAGCCGTCGCCGCTCAGGCCGTACCGGCCGGGCCGCAGGGCGGCGAGGTCCCGGGTGAGGCTGATCTGCCCGGCGGCGGTGCCGTGCACGGTGAGCCGGGGCTCGGTGGGCAGGGGCCGGCCGGGCGGCGCCTTCAGCGCGGCGTCGCTGGCGAACCGGCCGGCGGCCACGGCGGCGGCCCCGGCCCCCAGCACGGCGGTGACGGCAGCGGCCGTCGCTCTGACAGTGCGCACGGCACCAGTGTCCTGGCGGATTCCGCGAGCGACCAGTGGGAGGCAGCGGCGGGGTGAGGCGGGCGACGGGACGGTCAGCCCGGCTGGCCGTACCCGCGCAGGCGCTCCTCCACCTCGGCCAGCTGCTGCCGGGACAGCAGGCTGGGGGCCGGACCCGGCACGGATGCGGCGGTGAGCCACAGGCGGCACATCCACTCCAGCTGGGCCGTGCGGTCGTAGGCCTGGGCGAGGGTGGTGCCGTGGGTGACGGTGCCGTGGTTCTGCAGGAGGCAGCCGGAGCGGCCTTCGAGGGCACGGAGCATGCTCTCGGCCAACTCGTCGGTGCCGTACGTGGCGTACGGGGCGACCCGGACGGGTCCGCCGAGCGCGGCGGCCATGTAGTGGATCAGCGGGAGCTCGCTCACGAGCGTCGAGACGGCCGTCGCGTGCACGGCGTGGGTGTGGACGACGGCACGGGCGTCGGTCGACCGGTGGACCGCGAGGTGCATGGGCAGCTCGCTGGTCGGGACGAGCGTGCCGAGGACCTGCCGGCCGTCGAGGTCGACACCGGTCACGTCACCGGGTGACAGGCGGTCGTAGGCAACGCCCGACGGTGTGACCAGGACGGTGTCGCCGACGCGTACCGAGACGTTGCCCGACGTGCCGACGACGAGCCCCTCGGAGACCGTCCGGCGGGCCGTCGCGACGAGTTCCGCCCAGGCGCTCGCCTCCTCAGGGCGCACACCCCTCCGCCGTGACTCCCCCGCACCCTGTCCGCCGTCTCGTGCGCCCTTCGCGCCCCGCGCGTCACCTCGCTGCTCAGCCATGCGGCGATCCTGCCAGGCGGGATCTCAAAGCGCCGCCGGACGGGGGCACTTCAGACAGGGACCCGACCACAGGGGGGCGCGGACCGTCACAAAGGATCGCGTAGATCTTCTTGGCTGAGTTCTTCGGACATTGAATGATCTTCCAGTACGCTCTGGGGGATTTGCCGTGCACGCCGCCATTTCGGGGGGAATCACATGGCCCGTGACCACACGCCGACCCGACGCCGCAGCCGATTACTCGTGGCGTACGCGGCGGCACTCGCCCTGGGCGCGACGGCACTCGCCGAGGTTCCGGCCTCGGCGGCGAGCGGCCCGCGAGGGCACGACGTCTCGTCCCACCAGAAGAACGTCGACTGGCGGAGCGCGCGGGCACAGGGCGCCCGCTTCGTCTACGTCAAGGCGACCGAGTCCACCACCTACCGCAACCCCTACTTCGAACAGCAGTACAACGGCTCACGGCAGGCCGGCCTCGTGCGCGGCGCGTACCACTTCGCGCTGCCGGACCGGTCCTCGGGCCGGGCGCAGGCGGCGCACTTCGTGCGCAACGGCGGCAGCTGGACCGCGGACGGCTGGACACTGCCGCCCGCGCTCGACATCGAGTACAACCCGTACGACAAGCGGCGGAAGTGCTACGGGCTGAGCAAGGCGGGGATGGCCGGCTGGATCAAGTCGTTCAGCGACGAGGTCCGGCGGCTCACCGGCCGCCGTCCGGCGATCTACACGACCCCCCACTGGTGGAACACCTGCACGGGCCGCAGCCGCGCCTTCGCCGCCGATCACCCGTTGTGGATCGCCCGCTACGACGCGTCGAGCGCGGGTACGCTGCCGGCCGGCTGGTCGGCCTGGACCATCTGGCAGCACGACAACGGCAGCGGCCCCCTGCCGGGTGACCAGAACGTCTTCAACGGGTCACTCGATCGACTGAAGCGGTTCGCGCGAGGGGCCTAGGCCCCGGGGGCGCGGGGAGCCTGCCAGCAGGACGGAACGGCAACCCTCGCCCGTGGACACTCCCGCGCCCCTCTCAGTTCATCTTCCGTTCACTCGGGTTACCTACGTTCGTCCAGCCAACGACCTCGAACGATTGCCTGGGTAAATGGAAAGCTTCTCGCTGATCCTCGCGATTGTGGTGGTAACCGCACTCGCGTTCGATTTCACGAACGGTTTCCACGACACCGCGAACGCGATGGCCACGACCATTTCCACCGGCGCCATGAGACCGAAGGTCGCGGTGGCCATGTCGGCGGTCCTGAATCTGGTCGGCGCCTTCCTGTCCGTCGAAGTCGCCAACACGATCTCCAAGGGCCTCGTCGACGAATCCGGCATCCGTCCCGAGGTCATCTTCGCCGCCCTGGTGGGCGCGATCCTCTGGAACCTCCTGACCTGGCTGGTGGGTCTGCCGTCCAGCTCCTCGCACGCCCTGATGGGCGGCCTGATCGGCGCCACGATCGCCTCGGCGGGCGTCGGGGCGGTGCACGGTGACGTGCTGGTGACCAAGGTGCTGATCCCGGCGATCGCCGCTCCGCTGGTCGCCGGCATCGCGGCGATGCTGGCCACGCGGCTGACGTACACCCTCGGCAAGAAGGCCGACGGCAAGGCGTCCCAGAAGGGCTACCGGGCCGGCCAGATCGCCTCCGCGGGCCTGGTCTCCCTGGCACACGGCACCAACGACGCCCAGAAGACGATGGGTGTCATCACCCTCGCCCTGGTCGCCGGCGGGGCAGTCGCCCCCGACTCCGACCCGCCGATGTGGGTCATCATGTCGGCGGGTATCGCGATCGCGCTCGGTACGTACCTCGGCGGCTGGCGCATCATCCGCACCATGGGCAAGGGCCTGACCGACCTCCAGCCGCAGCAGGGCTTCGCCGCCCAGACCAGCGCGGCCACGGTCATCCTGGCCTCCTCGCACCTCGGTTTCTCCCTGTCCACCACCCACTCCGTGTCCGGCGCGGTGATGGGCGCGGGACTCGGCCGCAAGGGCGGTGTCGTCCGCTGGTCGACCGCTACGCGGATGTTCGTCGCGTGGGCTCTGACGCTCCCGGCGGCGGCCCTGGTGGGCGCGCTCGCCGAGTACGTCACCGGCTTCGGCGACTGGGGCACCGCCGTGGTGGCCGTCTTCCTGGTCACCTCCAGCGCGGCGATCTGGAAGATCTCGCGGCGTGAGGTCATCGACCACACCAACGTCAACGACACCGAGGAGGCGGAGCCGGCCGGTGTGGTGACCACGGCGATGGCCGCGGTGACGCCGCCGCCCGCGGGCAGCCCGGCCACCGACGAGCCGGTCCCCGCGTTCCCGGCGCAGGCCACCTCCGAGCGGGCCCCCTCCACGACCACCCCGGTCTGACCCCGGCCACCGGTTACAAGGAAGAGTCTCTGAGATGAAGATCGACTGGGCGGCCCTCGGCTCCGTCTTCGGCGTCAGCCTCGTGGTCACCGTGGCCCTGGTGGGCCTGTTCACCCTCGGCATCACCGGCCTGTCCCGCCGCGAGCGGGCGGTCGCGGCGGGAGGCTCCGCGGGCCTCGCCGTCACCGGCGCGTACGCGTGCTTCGCGGCCTGCGCGGCGGCCGTGGGCTATGGCATCTACCTGATCATGGCCTGACGGCCCGACCGCACGATCGTGTCCGCCGGACGGCACGGGGCTTCGGCCCCGTGCCGTCCGGCGGACGTGTGCGCAACGGGCGATGTGGGGTTCTCCACACTCTCCCCGCGCAGGTCAACGGCAAGTTGACGGCAGTTCGCGGCCGTGGTGGACTGCCCGGGCCAGTACGGCGGCAGGAGAGGAAGCCGGTGCGAGTCCGGCGCGGTCCCGCCACTGTCACCGGGGCAGCCGTCCCCGGGAGCCAGGAACTCTCACCGCCGGTCTCTTCGAACCAGGGCGTGGACACCCTGAGTGAGGACATATCGCCATGCGCGGCTGCCGACCGATGTTCAACACCGCACCCCCGTCTGCCCCCTTGGCCGGCTGAGCCGATGGGTGCTGCCGGTCGCGTCTTCGCGTACGGCGCCGCCGCCGGTCTGATCGGTGACCTGCTGCTCGGCGATCCCCGCCGGGGGCATCCGGTCGCCGCGTTCGGGCGGGCCGCGGGTGCCGTGGAACGGGTGTTGTGGCGGGACCACCGCGGGTGGGGCGCGCTGCACACCGCCGTGTGTGCCGGAGGTGCCGTCGCGCTCGGGGCCGTCGCCGCGCGTGCCGTACGCGGTTCCGCTGCCGCCTCCGTCGCCCTGACCGGTGCCGCCACCTGGGCCGTCGTCGGGGGGACTTCACTGGCCCGGGAGGCCGGGACCATCGGACGCGCGCTGGAGGCGGGCGACGTCGAAGCGGCCCGGGCCCGGCTGCCGCATCTGTGCGGGCGGGACCCGCAGGCCCTCGACGCCGACGGCATCGCCCGGGCCGTGGTCGAGTCCGTCGCCGAGAACACCTCCGACGCGGTCGTGGGGGCCCTCGTGTGGGGAGCGGTCGGCGGGGTGCCGGGGATGCTCGGCTTCCGGGCCGTCAACACCCTGGACGCCATGGTCGGGCACAAGTCGGGCCGGTACCGGCGGTACGGGTGGGCCTCGGCGCGGCTGGACGATCTCGCGGGGTGGCCGGGGGCGCGGCTGACCGCCGTGCTCGCGGCGTCGGCCGGGCCCGATCCGCGCGGGGCCGTGCGGGCCTGGCGGGCGGACGCGGCGAAGCATCCGAGTCCCAACGCCGGTCCTGTGGAGGCCTCGTTCGCGGGGGCGCTCGGGGTGCGGCTGGGCGGGACGCTCTCCTACGGCGGACGGGTGGAACACCGGCCCGTGCTGAACACACGGGGGCGGGCCGTCGGCACGCACGATGTGGAACGGGCCGTGCGGCTGTCGCGGCGCGTCACCTGGCTCGCGCTCGGGGTGTGCGCCGGCGCGCGGCTGCTGAAGAGGGGGAAAAGAGCATGAGCGGTGGGCTTCTCGTCGCCGGGACCACCTCGGACGCAGGCAAGAGCGTCGTGACGGCGGGCATCTGCCGGTGGCTGGTGCGGCAGGGCGTCAAGGTCGCGCCCTTCAAGGCGCAGAACATGTCCCTCAACTCCTTCGTGACGAGGGAGGGGGCGGAGATCGGGCGGGCGCAGGCCATGCAGGCGCAGGCCTGCCGGATCGAGCCGACCGCGCTGATGAATCCCGTGCTGCTCAAACCCGGTGGCGAGCAGAGCAGTCAGGTCGTGCTGCTGGGCAAGCCGGTCGGGGAGCTGAGCGCGCGGGGGTATCACGGCGGGCGGCAGCAGATGCTGCTCGGGACGGTGCTGGACTGCCTGGAGCAGCTGCGGGGCACGTATGACGCGGTGATCTGTGAGGGGGCCGGTTCTCCCGCCGAGATCAATCTGCGGCGGACCGACATCGTCAACATGGGTATCGCCCGCAACGCCGGGCTCCCCGTGCTCGTCGTCGGCGACATCGACCGGGGCGGTGTCTTCGCCTCGTTCTTCGGGACGGTGGCACTGCTGTCCCGCGAGGACCAGGAGTGCGTCGCCGGGTACCTGGTCAACAAGTTCCGCGGGGACGTCTCCCTGCTGGAGCCCGGGCTGGAGATGCTGCACGGCCTCACGGGGCGGCGGACCTACGGCGTGCTGCCGTTCCGGCACGGTCTCGGCATCGACGAGGAGGACGGGCTGCGGGTGTCGATGCGCGGAGCCGTCCGGGAGTCCGTCGTCGCGCCGCCCGTCGGGGAGGACGTGCTGCGGGTCGCGGTCTGCGCCGTGCCGCTCATGTCCAACTTCACCGACGTCGACGCGCTGGCCGCCGAACCGGGCGTCGTGGTGCGGTTCGTGGACCGACCGGAGGAGCTGGCCGACGCCGACCTCGTCATCGTGCCCGGGACGCGGGGCACGGTCCGGGCCCTGGAGTGGCTGCGCGATCGGGGGCTCGCCGAGGCCCTGGTCCGCAGGGCGGGCGAGCAGCGGCCCGTCCTCGGCGTCTGCGGCGGCTTCCAGATCCTCGGCGAGCACATCGAGGACGACGTCGAGAGCCGGCGCGGGCACGTCGACGGGCTCGGGCTCCTGCCCGTGCGGGTGCGGTTCGCCCGCGAGAAGACCCTCACCCGGCCGGCGGGCGAGGCCCTCGGGGAGCCCGTCGAGGGCTACGAGATCCACCACGGGATCGCCGATGTCCAGGGCGGTACGCCCTTCCTCGACGGCTGCAGGGTCGGACAGACCTGGGGCACGCACTGGCACGGCTCACTGGAGTCGGACGGGTTCCGCAGGGCCTTCCTGCGCGAGGTCGCCGCCGCGGCCGGGCGGCGCTTCGTGCCGGCGCCGGACACCTCCTTCGCCGCCCTGCGCGAGGAGCAGCTCGACCGGCTCGGCGACCTGATCGAACAGCACGCGGACACCGACGCGTTGTGGCGGCTCATCGAGACCGGCGCACCGCGGGGCCTGCCCTTCGTCCCGCCGGGAGCGCCCGCATGAGCGCTGGGTTTCCGGCTTTGCCGGAGGGTGGGGGTCTCACCGTCGTGCGGCTGCGCACGTCCGCACCGCGGGCCCCGCGCGGCACCACAGAGCGGCTGCCGGAGACCGCCGCCCGCGGACCACGGACCGAGCCGGGCGCTGAGGGGTCCTCGCACCATGAGCGTCCGATCAGGTCACGTGGTCCGGTGCCGTGCATCGCAAGGCGCCCAAGTGCCCTCGTAGCGGATCTACCCGGGCGTTTCGGCAACGCGGTCAGGCGCGGTGCCCGGCCGCGCGACCCGGGCGGGCACAGTGCGAGGACCCCTCAGACACCTCGTCGGCCGCGCGCCATCCACCTGGAACTCGAAGGCACCTTGGAGGGTGACGACACGTGACCACCCCGTTTCCGTTCACGGCCGTGGTCGGCCAGGACGACCTGCGGCTCGCGCTGCTGCTGAACGCCGTCTCCCCCGCGGTCGGCGGTGTGCTGGTGCGCGGCGAGAAGGGCACCGCCAAGTCGACCGCCGTGCGGGCGCTGTCGGCGCTCGTGCCGCAGGTGGACGTGGTCCCCGGGTGCCGCTTCTCCTGCGACCCCGGCTCCCCCGACCCCGCCTGCCCGGACGGACCGCACGCGCCGGGCGCCGCCGGCCGGTCCCGTCCGGCGCGGATGGTCGAGCTGCCCGTCGGCGCCTCGGAGGACCGGCTGGTGGGCGCGCTGGACATCGAGCGGGCGCTCTCGGAGGGTGTGAAGGCCTTCGAGCCCGGCCTGCTCGCCGACGCGCACCGCGGCATCCTCTACGTCGACGAGGTCAACCTCCTCCACGACCACCTGGTCGACCTGCTGCTGGACGCGGCGGCGATGGGCGCCTCGTACGTGGAGCGCGAGGGCGTCTCCGTGCGGCACGCGGCCCGCTTCCTGCTCGTCGGCACCATGAACCCCGAAGAGGGTGAGCTGCGGCCGCAGTTGCTCGACCGGTTCGGGCTGACCGTGGAGGTCGCGGCCTCACGGGAGCCCGACCAGCGGGTGGAGGTCGTGCGGCGGCGACTGGCCTACGACGACGACCCGACGGCCTTCGCCGCCCGCTGGGCCGAGGAGGAGGCCGGGGTACGGGCGCGGATCGTGGCCGCGCGGGAGCTGCTGCCGTCGGTGCGGCTGGGCGACGCGGCGCTGCGGCAGATCGCGGCGACCTGCGCGGCCTTCGAGGTCGACGGCATGCGCGCCGACATCGTGATGGCCCGGACCGCCACCGCGCTGGCGGCCTGGGCCGAGCGTACGGAGGTGCTCGCCGAGGACGTCCGGCAGGCCGCGCTGCTCGCGCTGCCGCACCGGCGGCGGCGCAACCCCTTCGACGCGCCGGGGCTGGACGAGGACAAGCTGGACGAGACCCTGGAGGAGTTCTCCGGCGACGACGACCCGGATCCGGATCCCGGGCCGGACGGGCCCGACGGGGGCGGTGGGGGCGGCGGCCGGCCGGAGCCCGACGACGCGCCGCAGGGCGGTGACACCGGGGCCTCGCCCGAGTCCGGGGAGGCCGGGCAGCCGCAGCCGTCGGGGGCCGGCGAGCAGTCGGCCGTAGGGGCCTCCGAGCCGTTCCGCACCAAGGTGCTGAGTGTTCCCGGGCTCGGCGAGGGTGCCGCCGGGCGGCGTTCGCGGGCCCGGACCGAGCACGGGCGGACGACCGGGGCCCGGCGGCCGCAGGGCGCGCTCACCAAGCTGCACCTGGCGGCGACCGTGCAGGCCGCGGCGCCGCACCAGCGGGCGCGCGGGCGGTCCGGGCCCGGGCTGGTGGTACGGCGGGACGATCTGCGGCAGGCCACCCGTGAGGGGCGCGAGGGCAATCTCGTGCTGTTCGTCGTGGACGCCTCCGGATCGATGGCGGCCCGGCAGCGGATGAGTGCCGTGAAGGGGGCCGTGCTGTCGCTGCTGCTGGACGCCTACCAGCGGCGGGACAAGGTGGGGCTGGTGACCTTCCGGGGCTCGGTCGCGGACGTCGCGCTGCCGCCGACCTCGTCCGTGGACGCGGCGGCGGCCCGGCTGGAGTCGCTGCCGACCGGCGGGCGTACACCGCTCGCCGCCGGGCTGCTGCGCGCGCACGACGTGCTGCGCGTGGAGCGGCTGCGGGATCCGGCGCGGCGGCCGCTGGTCGTGGTGGTGACGGACGGACGGGCCACCGGCGGCCCGGAGCCGGTCGCCCTGGCCGGGCGGGCCGCGCGGCTGTTCGCGGCCGGCGGTGTCGCGTCGGTCGTCGTGGACTGCGAGTCGGGGCCGGTGCGGCTGGGGCTCGCGGGGCAGCTCGCGGGTGAACTGGGCGGTACCGCCGTGACGCTGGACGAGTTGCGGGCCGACTCGATCGCCGGGTTGGTCAGGGATGTGCAGGGGACTTCGAGGAGGGCCGCGTAATGCCGCAGGGACAGCCGAGTGTCGTGCCCGACGACGGACTGACGACCCGGCAGCGCCGGAACCGGCCGCTCGTCGTGGTGCACACGGGCGTCGGCAAGGGCAAGTCGACCGCCGCTTTCGGGCTCGCGCTGCGGGCCTGGAACCAGGGGTGGCCGATCGGGGTGTTCCAGTTCGTCAAGTCGGCGAAGTGGAAGGTCGGCGAGGAGAACGCGCTGCGGGTGCTCGGGGACAGCGGGCAGGGCGGGTCCGTCGCCTGGCACAAGATGGGCGAGGGCTGGTCGTGGGTGCAGCGCGACGACCAGCTGGACAACGAGGAGAAGGCCCGGGAGGGCTGGGAGCAGGTCAAGCGGGACCTGGCCGCCCAGACGTACCGGCTGTATGTGCTGGACGAGTTCGCCTACCCCCTGCACTGGGGGTGGATCGACACCGATGAGGTCGTCGAGGTGCTGCGCGACCGGCCCGGGACCCAGCATGTCGTGATCACCGGGCGGAACGCGCCCGGCAAGCTCGTCGACTTCGCGGATCTCGTGACCGACATGTCCAAGGTCAAGCATCCGATGGACGCCGGGCAGAAGGGACAGAGGGGCATCGAGTGGTGATGTCCTCCTCGTCCGTCCCCCGGCTGGTCGTCGCCGCGCCTTCGTCGAGGAGCGGCAAGACCACCGTGGCCACGGGGCTGATGGCCGCGTTCGCCGCGCGCGGGCTCGCCGTCTCCCCGCACAAGGTCGGGCCGGACTACATCGATCCCGGCTATCACGCGCTCGCGACCGGGCGGGTGGGGCGGAACCTCGACGCGTACCTGTGCGGGCCGGAGCTGGTCGGGCCGTTGTTCCTGCACGGGGCCCGAGGCTGCGACATCGCCGTGGTCGAGGGCGTGATGGGGCTGTACGACGGGGCCGCCGGGCAGGGGGAGCTCGCCTCCACGGCTCATGTCGCGAAACTGTTGCGGGCGCCGGTGGTGCTGGTCGTGGACGCGTCGTCGCAGTCCCGGTCGGTGGCGGCGCTGGTGCACGGGTTCGTGTCGTGGGACCCCGAGGTGCGGGTCGGGGGCGTGATCCTGAACAAGGTCGCCTCGGACCGGCACGAGGAGTTGCTGCGGGAGGCGCTGGAGCAGGTGGGAGTGCCTGTTCTCGGGGTGTTGCGGCGGGTGGCGCAGGTGGACACGCCGTCTCGGCACCTGGGCCTGGTGCCGGTCGCCGAGCGGCGGGGGGAGGCGGTGGAGGCCGTCGCGGCGATGGCCGCGCAGGTTTCGGCCGGATGTGATCTCGACGCGTTGGCGGAGCTGGCGCGCGGTGCGGGCGCGTTGTCGTGCGCGGCGTGGGACGCGGCCGAGGCTGTTTCCCCGCCCGGCCACCGCCCGGCGCGGCCGGACGGGAGGCCGGGCGGACCCGCGCCGCGGATCGCTGTCGCCGGCGGGTCCGCGTTCACCTTCTCCTACGCCGAGCACGCCGAGCTGCTGACGGCCGCCGGTGCCGAGGTCGTGCCGTTCGATCCACTGCTGGAGGAGGAACTGCCCGAAGGGGTGCGGGGGCTGGTGATCGGGGGCGGGTTCCCCGAGGTGTACGCCTCCGAGCTGTCGGCCAATGAGCCCCTGCGCAAGGCCGTGGCCGTCCTGGCGGACAGCGGGGCGCCGGTCGCCGCGGAGTGCGCGGGGCTTCTGTACCTGTGCCGGGAGCTGGACGGGCTGCCGATGTGCGGGGTGCTGGACGCCGCGGCGCGGATGACGGAACGGCTCACGCTCGGCTACCGGGACGCCGTGGCCGTGGGTGACAGCGTGCTCGCTGCGGCGGGGACGCGGATGCGGGGACACGAGTTCCACCGGACCGTCGTGGAGCCCGCGTCGGGGGCGGAGCCGGCCTGGGGTCTGCGCAGCCCGCAGCGGCGGGTCGAGGGGTTCGTGCGGCGCGGGGTGCACGCCAGCTATCTGCACACGCACTGGGCGGCCGAGCCCGGTGTCGCCCGCCGGTTCGTGGAGAGGTGCCGGGCCTCATGAGCGGCAGGCCGGCCGGCCCCGGCTCCCCGGCGGCGGGGACCGTCGAGGCCGCCGTGGTCGTCGGGGTCGGGGCCTCGAAGGGGGCCGCCGTCGAGGAGGTGCTCGGGCTGGTCGAGGAGGCCCTGCGGGAGGCCGGGCTGTCCGTCGCGTCCGTCGCCGAGCTCGCCACCGTCGAGGCCAAGGCCGGGGAGCCCGGCGTCGTGGGTGCGGCACGGCGGCTCGGGGTGCCTCTGGTGACGTACCGCGCCGAAGAGCTGGCCGGCGTCGGCGTGCCCCATCCGTCCGACGCGTCGCGGGCCGCCGTCGGCACCCCTTCCGTCGCCGAGGCCTCGGCCCTGCTGCGCGGCGGTGAACTCCTCGTCCCCAAACGGAAGTCCGCCAGGGCGACCTGTGCCGTGGCGGTGCTCGACGGCGGGGACGGCCGCCGGTATACCACGGCCTCCTCCCCCGTCGACGCGGTCGACCGGGACCACGACGGCCATCACCCTCAAGGGCACGGGTACTCACATGCGCACTGAGAGCGGGCACGACCTGCGCCACCACGGGGACGCGGAGGTCCGGGACGACGGCGGTTCGCTCGTCGACCTCGCCGTCAACGTCCGTTCGGACACCCCGCCGGCGTGGCTGCGGGAGCACATCGCCGCGTCGCTCACCGGGCTGGCCGCCTACCCGGACGGGCGGGCCGCACGGGCGGCGGTGGCGGCGCGGCACGGACTGCCGACGGAACGGGTGCTGCTGACGGCGGGCGCGGCGGAGGCGTTCGTGCTGTTGGCGCGGGCACTGAAGGTGCGGCGGCCGGTCGTCGTGCATCCCCAGTTCACGGAGCCGGAGGCGGCGCTGCGGGACGTGGGGCACCCGGTCGGCCGGGTGCTGCTGCGCGAGAAGGACGGCTTCCGGCTCGACCCGGCGGCCGTCCCCGAGGACGCGGACCTGGTCGTGATCGGCAATCCGACGAACCCGACCTCGGTGCTGCACCCGGCGGACGCGATCGCCTGCCTTGCCCGGCCCGGGCGGGTGCTGGTGGTGGACGAGGCGTTCATGGACGCGGTGCCGGGCGAGCGCGAGGCCCTGGCGGGCCGCGTCGACGTACCCGGTCTCGTGGTGCTGCGCAGTCTGACCAAGACCTGGGGGCTGGCCGGGCTGCGGATCGGGTACGTGCTGGCGGCGCCGGAGACCGTCGAGGACCTGGAACGGGCGCAGCCGCTGTGGCCGGTGTCCACGCCGGCGCTGGCGGCGGCCGAGGCGTGCGTGGGGTCCCGGGCGGTGGCGGAGGCGGCCCACGCCGCCCACCGCGTCGCGGCGGACCGCGCCCATCTCCTCGCGGGCCTCGCCGAGTTCGCCCCGGCCGGGCTGCGGGTGGCCGGGCCGGCGGAGGGCCCGTTCCTGCTGATCCGCCTGCCGCACGCGGCCGCCGTACGCGGGCGGCTGCGCGAGCTCGGTTACGCCGTGCGCCGCGGGGACACGTTCCCCGGTTTGGACGAGGAGTGGCTGCGGCTGGCGGTGCGGGACCGGAGGACGACGGACGGGTTCCTGCGGGCACTGGGGCGGGCGCTGGAGCGCTGACGGCCCACCTCCGGGCCGCCCCGGCCGGCACCGTCTCGGCCGGGGCGCCGTCCTGCGGGTGGCGGGGCGGCAGGACGCCGGTGACGGCACCCGCGCCGGCAGCCCCGGCCGGCCGAAGGGGCAGGGGGCTGACCGCTGCCCGGATGGTCGCCAGGCCCGGCGCCCGGCAGTATCAGGCCCATGCCGCCGACGAAGGCGATGAAGAAGTCCTCGTGGCCGGAGCCCGGGATCAGCCCCGAGGTGCCCCGCCACCCGTGGCCGGAGCCCCGGGATCAGCCCCGGCGACGGGTCAGGGCCACCGCTCCCCCGCCCGCGGCGAGCAGGGCGATCGCGCCGCCCACGAGGTAGGGGGCCGCAGAGCTGCCGCCCGTGTCGGCCAGGTTCTCCTCGGCGGGTGCTCCGTGGGGCTCGACGCCGGCGGGCACGGCGGACGGTTCGGCCGGGGGTTGCGCGGCAGCCGCGGGCCGGGGTGTCCGGCAGGTCGCCTCGGCCAGGGTGAGCGTGCCGTCGACCTCGGCGACGTTCAGCTTCAACGGGTTGACGGAGACCTTGAGTTCCAGGGCGGTGGCGGCGGCCGATCGGGCCGTCGTCCGGGTGTTGGACAGGTCCAGGCGCACCTCGCCGACGCCCGGCACGTTGACGTCCGTCGGGCCTTCGGCGGTGAGGTTCACGCGCTTGCCGAGCACGGTCACCGTGCCGGGCACGTCGGTCGAGGCGACCGGCTTCTTTCCGACCTCGCAGGTGGCCTTCGACGTGACCTGCTCGATCTCGATCAGCGACAGCAGCGGCAGGCCGGGGACATGCAGGCGGGCGTGGGTCAGGGTGGTGCTCCCCTCGGCCCTCGTGGCGGTCGTCGTGGCTCTCGCCTGTGCCTCCTCCGCGCGCAGCACACTGAAGGGCCGACCGCCGTCCACCGCGTCCAGGGTGGCCGTCAGCGTGGTCTTCTCGGCGCTCTGCGGGGCCTGGACCTCGTTGAGGGAGACGGCGAGCGGGACGTTCACCGACTTGTTCTGCAGGGACACGTCCAACGCGGTGCGCAGCACGGCGGCGCTCGCACGGCCGTGGTCGCCCGTGGCGTGCGCAGGGCTCACGCCGGTCAGTGCCACGGGCCCGACGGCCAGGGCCGCGGCCGTCGCGACGGTTGCCAGACGGCGAGCGGGCGTGCGGGAGGAAGTGCTGTTCACTGTGGGACTCCAGGAGAGACAGGCTCGGTGACCCTGAAAGAATCGCCATCCCACGCGCACGGCTTCAGCGATCTGACGCCGCTTCACTCCAACGTGGCAAGACCCTGGGAATTTTCGAATCCCCTGCACAGACGTTCCCATCGCCACCCTCGGCCCTACGGCCTCGCACGCCCTCGAACCGGCCTGCGCGGACCCCGCCGGGGCCCTCCGCCGCTTCAGCCGGGAACGGGGCGTGCTGCGCCTGGAGGCCGCCGGGCACACCGAACGCCGGACAGCGCAGGAACAGTCGGCTGTCCGAAGAGCGCAGGAGCTGTCGCTACCCGACCACGCGCCCGTTCAGCACCACCCGGCGCGGCGAGGCCAGCACGCGTACGTCGTCCCGCGGGTCCTCGTCGTAGACGACGAGGTCGGCCGGGGCGCCCTCGTCCAGGCCGGGGCGGCCGAGCCAGGCGCGGGCCGTCCAGGTGCCCGCCGCCAGGGCCTCGACGGGCGGGATGCCGGCGGTGACCAGTTCGGCGACCTCGGCCGCCGCCAGGCCGTGGGCGAGGCCGCCGCCGGCGTCGGTGCCGACGAAGACGGGAATCCCGGCGTCGTAGGCGTTCCGGACGGTGTCGTAGCGGCGTTCGTGGAGCCGGCGCATATGGGCCGACCAGCGCGGGAACCTGCTCTCGCCGCCGTCGGCGAGCTGCGGGAAGGTCGCGATGTTGACCAGGGTCGGCACGATGGCCACGCCCCGCTCGGCGAACAGGGGGACGAGGTCCTCGGTCAGGCCCGTCGCGTGCTCGACGCAGTCGATGCCCGCCTCCACGAGGTCCCGCAGGGAGTCCTCCGCGAAGCAGTGCGCGGTGACGCGGGCGCCCAGCCGGTGGGCCTCGGCGATCGCCGCCTCGACGGCCCCGCGGGGCCAGCAGGCCGACAGGTCGCCGAGGTCGCGGTCGATCCAGTCGCCGACCAGCTTGACCCAGCCGTCGCCGCGCCGGGCCTCCTGGGCGACGTACGCGACCAGGTCCTCCGGCTCGATCTCCCAGGCGTAGTTGCGGATGTAGCGACGCGTGCGGGCGATGTGCCGCCCGGCGCGGATGATCTTCGGCAGGTCCTCGCGGTCGTCGATCCAGCGGGTGTCGGAGGGCGATCCCGCGTCGCGGATCAGCAGCGTGCCCGCGTCCCGGTCGGTCAGTGCCTGCTTCTCGGCGACGTCCTCGGGGACCGGGCCGTGCCGGTCTAGTCCGACGTGGCAGTGGGCGTCGACGAGGCCGGGCAGGGCCCAGCCCCGGACGGTGCGGATGTCGCGGACGCCGGCCGGACGGTCGTAGGAGACGCGGCCGTCGATCACCCACAGGTCGTCCCGGATGTCCTCCGGTCCGACGAGCACCCGTCCCTTCACGTGCAGCACCGCGCGATCGCTCATGCACCGCACCTTAGTAAGCCTGCCGCCGTACCTCGAAGGGGGCCGGTGCCCGGGGCCTCGCCGCAAGGGGGGGCGATGGCCGCCGGTTACCCTCGACGCCGTCGAACCTGTGAGTGAAGAGAGCCCTACCGTGACGCATCCGTTTCTGGACCTGGCCCCGCTCGGCGCGGACCGCTTCGCCGCGATCGAGGACCGTGTGGCGCGGCTGCTGAGCACCGAGCAGGACGTCGTGATCATGCAGGGCGAGGCGCTGCTCCCGCTGGAGGGCGCGATCCGTGCCGCGGCCGGTCCGGGCACGGCGGCGCTGAACGTCATCACGGGGCCGTACGGACAGACCTTCGGCGACTGGCTGCGCAACTGCGGTGCCACGGTGGTCGACCTGGCGGTCCCCTTCCACACGGCGGTCACGGCCGAGCAGATCCGGCAGGCTCTCGCCGAGCACCCGGAGATCGACTTCGTGTCCCTGGTGCACGCGGAGGCGGCGACCGGCAACACCAATCCGGTCGCGGAGATCGGCGAGGTGGTGCGGGCGCACGGGGCGCTGTTCTACCTGGACGCGGTGGCGTCGATCGCCGCCGAGCCGGTGCTGCCGGACGCGTGGGGCGTGGACCTGTGCGTGATCGGTGCGCAGAAGGCGATGGGCGGGCCGGCCGGGGTGTCGGCGGTGTCGGTGAGCGAGCGGGCCTGGGCCCGGATGGCGGCGAACCCGAAGGCGCCGCGCCGGTCGTACCTGTCGCTCCTCGACTGGAAGGAGCGGTGGATCGACGGCGGTCGCAAGGCGCTGCTGCACGCGCCGGCGCAACTGGAGATGCTGGCGCTGGAGGCATGTGTGGAGCGGATCGAGGCGGCGGGTCTCGAGACGGTGATGGCCCGGCACGCATCGGCCGCCGCGGCCACGCGGGCCGGGGCGGCCGCCCTCGGGGGCGGTCTTGAGCCGTACGTGTACGAGGCCCGGGACGCGGCGCCGGTCGCCACGACGCTGCGGGCTCCGGCCGGAGTGGTGGCGTCGGAGCTGGTGCGGCGGGCGCTTCAGGCGGATCCGGCGGTGCCGGTCGCCGCCGGAGGGGGTGCGCTGGCCAAGGAGATGATCCGGGTCAATCACTATGGCGCGGACGCGACGCAGGGGGCTGTGCGGGCGAGTCTGGCGGCGTTGGGAGCGGCGCTCTCGGAGGCGGGGCTGTCGGTCGACGTGGAGGGGGCGCTGCGGGCCGCGGAGGGGGCGTGGCGGTAGAGCGTCGGCTGAGGTCCACCCGGGGCCTCCGGACCGCCGATCGGCCTGACCGGACTCGCCGTACGGCACTGCGCGTTCGGGCACCCGCCGGGCGGGCCGGGTGGGTGCCGCCGGCCGGGGTGAGCGGTGCACGCCGATGTCAGAGGCCCGTGCCATGCTCCCCGCATGACCACCAACACCTCCGCCGACTCCCCGGCCCTCCCCGACGGCCGCCCCGTCCCCTGTCTCACCGGCGATGAGCGGGCCATGCTCGAGAGCTGGCTCGACTTCCACCGGGCCACGCTGGAGCTGAAGTGTTCCGGGCTCGACGACGCGCAGGTGCGTACGCCGTCGGCCCCGCCGTCCGCGCTGACACTGCTCGGGCTGCTGCAGCATCTCGCCGAGGTCGAGCGGAACTGGTTCCAGCGCGTGGCCGGCGGTCTCGACGTGCCGCCCGTGTTCGGGGACGAGAGCGGCTACACGCTGGATCCGGCGCGGGGGCTCGACGAGGTGCTCGGAATCTGGCGGCGGGAGATCGCGCGGGGGCGGGAGCTGTGCGGCGGGCTGCCGCTGGACCACGTCGGGCGGGTCGCCGAGGGGCCTGTGCCCGGGATGGAGGTCAGCCTGCGCTGGGTGCTCATCCACATGATCGAGGAGTACGCACGGCACAACGGTCATGCCGATCTCCTACGCGAACGCATCGACGGAGTGACCGGCACCTGAATTCCACGTGCTTTTTGAGTCGCCCCGCATGTAATCTGGCACACAATTCGGAATTCCTTCAAGAATAGCTTCCCGTATTCTTCTGCCCGCTTTCTCCGGTCCTAAACGCGCAGATTTTGCGGACACCCCGCGAGGCAATTCTGGCGGATCTCGTGGGGGTTACATGGCTGTGACGCGTTACACACTGCGACCCCTTTGCCCGGTATTAACCGGGCAAAGTCGGGCATACCTTCCCCTCTTCGCACCCACCCTCACGCTCGCGCAATAACACATGGCTGGCTCATATGTAACCCCCTCCGGCGATGCAATTTTGAATTTCGCTGGGTAAGTTCAATTTGCATGACTGCCGTACAAGCCGACCCGCAAATCGACCGCCCCACGGTGGCTGATGGAACCGCACTGTGGCGGATGGCGAAGGACTCGAGGGTTCTCGACGTGAACTCGTCCTACAGCTATCTGCTGTGGTGCCGCGACTTCGCCGCCACATCGGCCGTGGCCCGTGACGAGCACGGCGAGCCGATGGGGTTCATCACCGGGTACGTGCGGCCGGACAGCCCGCGCACCCTGCTGGTCTGGCAGGTGGCGGTGGACGAGGCCCACCGCGGGCGCGGGCTGGCGGCCGCGCTGCTCGACGGTCTGGTCGCGCGGACCGCGGCCGAGCGCGGGGTGACGACGGTGGAGACCACCATCACTCCGGGCAACACCGCCTCGGAGCGCCTGTTCACGTCCTTCGCCGAGCGTCACGGCGCGGGGCTGGAGCGCGAGGTGCTCTTCGACACGGGCCTGTTCCCCGACGGGCCGCACGACCCCGAGGTCCTGTACCGCATCGGCCCGCTGTCCCACTGACTTCCCACCCCGACACTCCCGCAGACTTCTCCCACGCACCGAGGAGCGATTCGTCGTGACCATCACCCAGCCCGACCTGAGCGTCTTCGAGACCCTGGAGTCCGAGGTACGCAGCTACTGCCGCGGCTGGCCCACCGTCTTCGACCGCGCGGTGGGCAGCCGCATGTACGACGAGGACGGTCATGAGTACCTCGACTTCTTCGCCGGAGCGGGGTCACTGAACTACGGGCACAACAACCCGGTCCTGAAACGCGCGCTGATCGACTACCTGGAGCGGGACGGCGTCGCGCACGGGCTCGACATGTCGACCACCGCCAAGCGCACCTTCCTGGAGGCCTTCCAGAACCTGCTGCTGCGCCCGCGCGACCTGCCGTACAAGGTCATGTTCCCCGGCCCGACCGGCACCAACGCCGTGGAGGCCGCGCTGAAGCTGGCGCGGAAGGTGAAGGGGCGCGAGGCGATCGTGTCGTTCACCAACGCCTTCCACGGCATGTCGCTGGGCTCGCTGGCCGTGACCGGCAACGCGTTCAAGCGGGCCGGCGCCGGCATTCCGCTGGTGCACGGCACGCCGATGCCGTTCGACAACTACTTCGACGGCCAGGTCCCGGACTTCCTGTGGTTCGAGCGGCTCCTGGAGGACCAGGGCTCCGGCCTGAACAAGCCGGCCGCGGTGATCGTCGAGACCGTGCAGGGCGAGGGCGGCATCAACGTGGCCCGGCCCGAGTGGCTGCGCGCCCTGTCCGAGCTGTGCGAGCGGCAGGACATGCTGCTGATCGTCGACGACATCCAGATGGGCTGCGGCCGTACCGGCGCCTTCTTCTCCTTCGAGGAGGCCGGCATCACCCCGGACATCGTCACCGTCTCCAAGTCGATCAGCGGCTACGGCCTGCCCATGTCGCTGTGCCTGTTCAAGCCCGAGCTCGACGTGTGGGAGCCCGGCGAGCACAACGGCACGTTCCGCGGCAACAACCCCGCCTTCGTCACGGCCACCGCGGCCCTGGAGGCGTACTGGGCCGACGGCTCCGCGATGGAGAAGCAGACCCGCAAGCGCGGCGAGCAGGTCGAGCAGGCGCTGATCTCCATCACCGAGGAGAACCTGGCCGACGTCAAGGAGTACCGGGGCCGCGGCCTGGTGTGGGGCATGGAGTTCCACGACAAGGAGCGTGCCGGCAAGGTCGCCAAGCGCGCCTTCGAGCTCGGCCTGCTGATCGAGACGTCCGGCCCGGAGAGCGAGGTCGTGAAGCTGCTCCCCGCCCTGACCATCACCCCCGAGGAACTGGACGAGGGCCTGACGACGCTGGCCCGCGCCGTCCGCGAGACCGCCTGACCAACCAGCACCACCCATCTAGGAGGCATCGCAGCACCGTGATTGTCCGTTCGTTCAAGGAGATCGAAGGTACCGACCGGCACGTGAAGGCCGCGTCCGGTACGTGGGAGAGCAAGCGCATCGTCCTCGCGAAGGAGAAGGTCGGTTTCTCCCTGCACGAGACGATCCTGTACGCGGGTACGGAGACGTCGATGTGGTACGCGAACCACATCGAGGCCGTCGTCTGTGTGGAGGGCGAGGCCGAGCTGACCGACCACGAGACCGGGCAGTCGTACACCATCACGCCCGGGACCATGTACCTCCTGGACGGGCACGAGAAGCACACACTGCGGATCAAGAAGGACTTCCGCTGCCTCTGCGTCTTCAATCCGCCCGTGACCGGACGGGAGGACCACGACGAGAACGGCGTCTACCCGCTGCTCACCGAGGAGGTGTGACGTTTCCATGACCGCCACCATCGACACCACCACCGGTATCCCCGACCTCTACCCCAGTCGCGGTGCCACCGAGGTACTCACCCCGCGCCAGGACCCGGTCGTCTGGGGCGCGCCGGACGCACCCGGTCCGGTCGAGCCGGCCGACCTGCTGTCCTTCGAGCGTGACGGCTTCCTCGCCATCGACGAGCTCATCAGCGAGGACGAGGTCGCCGTCTACCGCAACGAGCTGAACAGGCTCGTGAACGACCCGGACATCCGCGCCGACGAGCGGTCGATCGTCGAGCCGAAGTCCCAGGAGATCCGCTCGGTCTTCGAGGTCCACAAGATCAGCGAGGCGTTCGCCAGGCTGGTGCGCGACGAGCGGGTCGTCGGCCGGGCGCGGCAGATCCTCGGCTCGGACGTCTACGTCCACCAGTCGCGGATCAACGTCAAGCCGGGGTTCGGCGCCAGTGGGTTCTACTGGCATTCGGACTTCGAGACGTGGCACGCCGAGGACGGTCTGCCGCGGATGCGCACGGTGTCGGTCTCGATCGCGCTGACCGAGAACTACGACACCAACGGCGGGCTCATGATCATGCCGGGGTCGCACAAGACGTTCCTCGGGTGCGCGGGGGCCACGCCGAAGGACAACTACAAGAAGTCGCTGCAGATGCAGGACGCGGGCACGCCGTCGGACGAGGCGCTGACCCAACTGGCCTCGCAGCACGGCATCAAGTTGTTCACCGGCAAGGCCGGTTCGGCTACGTGGTTCGACTGCAACTGCATGCACGGCTCCGGCGACAACATCACGCCGTTCCCGCGCAGCAACGTGTTCATCGTGTTCAACAGCGTGGAGAACACGGCGGTGGAGCCCTTCGCGGCGCCCGTACGGCGACCGGAGTTCATCGGGGCTCGGGACTTCACGCCGGTGAGGTGACCGCGGTTTCGGTGAAGTGACCGTGTGACAGAGCTGCCGGGTGGGGCCTCCTCGTGTGGGACGGGAGGCCCCACCCGGTTCTGTCACGCGGCCAGGACTTCGAGAAGCCGGTCCACGTCCGCGTGCGTGTTGTAGAGATGGAACGCGGCCCGCAGGTTCCCCGCCCGGTCGGACACCTCGATACCCGCACGGCTCAGTTCGCCCTGCCGGTGGCCGAGGCCCGGCACGGACACGATCGCCGAGCCCGGCGCGGGCACCGGCGCGTGGCCCAGCTCGGCGAGCCCGAAGCGGAAGCGGTCCGCGAGGGCGACGTCGTGGGCGTGCACGGCGTCGACGCCGATCTCTTCCAGGAGTTCCAGGGAGGCCCGCAGCCCGGCGTAGGTGAACAGGGACGGGCTGATGTCGAACCGGCGTGCGGAGTGGGCGAGTTCCTCGACGGGTCCGTAGCAGCTGTCCCAGGGGACCTCACCGGCGACCCACCCGGCGAGCAGCGGGGTGAGCCCGCCGAAGTCCTGCGGGACGACGAAGAACGCGGCCCCGTGCGGCCCGAGCAGCCACTTGAAGCCGACGGCGGCGAGGAAGTCGTCGGCGTCACCGTCCATCGGAAGCCAGCCGGCGGACTGGGAGGCGTCGACGTAGGTGCGGGCACCGTGCGCCCGGGCCGCTTCGCGCACGGCCGGCAGGTCCGCGAGGCGGCCGTCGGCGGACTGGGCGGTGCTGACGGCGACGAGCGCGGTGCCGGGCCGGACGGACTCGGCGAGCCGCTCCAGGGGAACGGCGCGCACCTTGAGGTCTCCGCGCGCGTGGAACGGGTTCACCAGGGAGGCGAAATCGTCCTCGGCCGTGAGGACTTCGGCGCCTGCGGGCAGCGAGGCGGCGACCAGCCCGCCGTACTCGGCGACCGAGGCCCCGGTCGCGACGCGTTCGGCCGGCACGCCGGCGAGCCGGGCGAAGGACGCGCGGGCGGCCTCGACGTCCTCGTACAGGGGAACCAGAGGCGTGCCCTCGGCGCGCATCCGCACCGCCTGCTGCACGGCGGTGACGGTACGGGCGGGCAGGAGCCCGTTGCTCGCGGTGTTGAGGTAGGTGTGCTTCGGGGTGAACTCGGCACGGACGAGGTTCTCGAAGGTCTCCATGGGACCACTCTGCGTCCCCGTGATCTCCCCGTCCATTGCCGATTCTTGCGTGATGCCGCTAAGGAGCGCTTATGGATGCGCTCCGAGCTGGGCGTTTCACCGCTGGGGAACCGCGCAGCCGTCCGGTCCGCACGCGTCTGCGCCGTCGATGTCTCCGCTGTCGACGATCGTCAGCGGCGTGCGCTCGCCGTACGCCTGGGTCAGGGCCCGGGTGAAGACCTCGGTGGGCTGGGCGCCGGAGACGCCGTACGCGCGGTCGAGCACGAAGAACGGCACCCCGCTCGCCCCGAGCTGCGCGGCCTCCCGCTCATCAGCGCGTACGTCATCGGCGTAGGCACCGGGGTCGGCGAGCACCGCACGCACGGCCTCCGCCTCCAGACCGGCGGCCACGGCGAGCTCCACCAGCCGCTCGTCGTCGTCGAAGACGGAGCGCTCCTCGGCGAAGTTGGCCCGGTACAGCAGGTCGAGCAGCTGCTCCTGACGGCCCTGCTCCTTGGCGAAGTGGAGCAGCCTGTGCATGTCGAAGGTGCTGCCGTGGTCGCGGCCCCGGGTGCGGTAGTCGAGTCCCTCGGCGGCGGCCTGCGCGCCCAGGTTGTCCTCACCGGCCTCGGCCTGCGCCTCGCTCATCCCGTACTTCTCGGTGAGCATCGTGATCACGGGCTGGATGTCGTCCTTGGCGCGGCCCGGGTCGAGCTCGAAGGAGCGGTGCACCACCTCGACGTCGTCGCGGTGCGGGAACTCGCGCAGCGCCTTCTCGAAGCGGGCTTTGCCCACGTAGCACCAGGGGCAGGCGATGTCGCTCCAGATCTCGACGCGCATGTGTCGGCTCTCTCCAGGTCGTGCGGGGACGGAGACTCCCTCCGCCAAGTGTATGAACGTTCAAGCAGCTGCCTTCATTCCCCGGCCGGGGCGAACCGCATCCGCAGGTGGTGGTCCCCGGGCCCGGCCGGTTCCTGCGCCCAGCCCTGCCGCCGGTAGAACCCCTGCGCACGCCGGTTGTCGACGTGCACATCGAGGACGGCCGTCCGCTTGCCGTCGGCCTGCCACTCCTCGACGCAGGCGGTGTGCAGGTCGGTGCCGACGCCGCGGCGCCAGTGGCCGGGGTCGACGTGGAACTGGAACAGCTTCACGGTGTCCGCCGGGGCGCCCTCAGGGACGCGGAACGAAGCCACGCCGATGATGCGCCCCGCCTCGACGACGCACAGCACCCGCCCGTCCGCGCGGGTGAGGGCCCCCTGCCAGGTGGCGAGCCAGTCGGTGCCGTCCTGCGGCAGTCCATCCGGGTAGTACGTCGCCCGGGCCCGCGCGTGCAGCGCGACGACGTGCTCCACCTCGGCAGGCAGGACGGTCCGGATCACACGGGCTGGAGTCACACGGTCCCTGATCATGGAACGGAGGACGCGCCGGGCCGGGAAGCGGTTCCCGGCCCGGCCTCAGCTGCCGTCCCGCAGATCGTTCGGCCAGTGCGGCCTGAACTCGATGTGGTCGTACGTCACCACGCAGCCCTCCCCCATCGGGGACTGGGCCATGAAGCCGACCAGGGCCGCGCCCGTCTCCTTCTCGTCGCCGAGGGTGAAGAGGCGGACGAAGGTCCAGCGTTCGCCGTCGCGGGAGGCGTGGAAGGCGAAGGCGCGGCCGGTGCGGCTGACGCGGAGCCAGACCGAAGTGCCGTCCACGGTGAAGGAGTTGGCGTCGTCGGAGTGGCCCCGGGTGACGACCGTGCAGACCGTGGGGACGGTCGGGGAGTACTCCAGGCAGAGCTTGGCCCAGGCCCGTTCGCCGACGTGGACGTAGAGCACCCCGGCGTCGAAGGCGGCGCCGAAGCCGACCGTGACCTCGGCGATCAGCTGGAAGTCCCCTTCGGGCGCTCCGAGCAGCCGCGGCGCGTCGGAGGCCGGGTCCAGCGCCTCAACGGTGGGCGGCACGAACCGGTCCTGCCGCGCCCCGGCCCACCCGGTCAGCACGCCGTCCTCGTAGGACCACTGCGCCTCGGGCCCGTAAGAGCGCAGAGGGAACGGAAGTTCGGGTATCTCGAGATTCATTCGACGGAGTCTCCCAGGTCCGGCCTCCAGGGGCACGGGACTGTGTCGATGTGCAGCTGGGCCGCGTGGGCGCGACGAGCCGCGGCGAACCGCAGGCCCGCAGCTCACCGCGCCCCTGCGGCGCTCACCGCTCCAGGCGCCCGTTGAACCGCCGCGGCAGCCCCAGCGGGTTCTCGTCCCGCAGCTCGGCCGGAAGCAGCGCCTTGGGAGCGTTCTGGTAGACGACCGGCCTCAGCCACCGCTCGATCGCCGTACCGCCCACCGAGGTGGACGTCGAGGTCGTCGCCGGATACGGGCCACCGTGATGCTGCGCGGGCGCGACCGCCACACCCGTCGGCCACCCGTTCACCAGCACGCGCCCGGCCAGCGGCGTCAGCTCCTGCAGCAGCTCCGCGCCGCGGCCCTGGCCGGCTGCCTCCTCCTCGGACAGCTGCACCGTCGCCGTGAGGTTGCCCGGCAGACGCGACAGCACCGCCTTCACCTCGGCCTCGTCCTCGTAGCGGGCCACCACCGTGACCGGCCCGAAGCACTCCTCCAGGAGCAGGTCGTGCTCGCCCTCCTGGGCCAGCCTGCTCGCCGGGACGGTGAGGAAGCCCGCGCTGACGGTGTGCTCGCCGCCCGCACCGGGGGTGACCGGGGAGTCGACGTCGGGCAGTTCGGCCCGTTCGGCGACGCCGGCGACGAAGTTGTCGCGCATGCGGTGGTCGAGCAGGACCCCGGCGTCGGTGTCGCTGACGGCGTCGGTCAGCGACTTGAGCAGGGCGTCACCGGCGGCGCCGGACGGCGCGAGGACGAGCCCCGGCTTCACACAGAACTGGCCGACGCCCAGGGTCATCGATCCGGCCAGGCCCGTACCGATCGCCTCGGCGCGCTCGGCGGCCGCGGCCTCGGTGACGACGACCGGGTTCAGCGATCCCAGCTCGCCGTGGAACGGGATCGGGACGGGGCGGGCGGCCGCCGCGTCGAACAGGGCACGGCCACCGCGGACGGAGCCGGTGAAGCCGGCCGCCGCGACCAGGGGGTGCTTGATCAGCTCGACGCCCGCCTCGAAGCCGTGCACCAGCCCGAGGACGCCCTCGGGGAGGTCGTGCCGGGCGGCGGCGCGGCGCAGCACCTTGGCGACGTACTCGGACAGGGCCGGGTGGTCCGGGTGGGCCTTGACCACGACCGGGCAGCCGGCCGCGAGGGCGCTGGCGGTGTCGCCGCCGGCGACCGAGAAGGCGAAGGGGAAGTTCGACGCCGAGTAGACGGCGACGACGCCGAGCGACACCTTGTAGCGGCGCAGGTCCGGGACCGGCGGGGTCGCGGTGTCGTCGGGGTGGTTGATGACGACGTCGAGGAAGGCGCCCTCGTCGACGATGTCGGCGAAGGCCCGCAGCTGGTAGCAGGTGCGGGCGAGCTCGCCGGTCAGCCGGACCGGGCCCAGCGCGGTCTCGGCGTCAGCGGTCTCGACGAGGCCGTCCTTGGCCGCCTCCAGCTCGTCCGCCGCGCTGCGCAGGAAGGCCGAGCGGACGGCGCGGTCCGCGAGCGCGCCCCGCGCATCGTGCGCGGCACGGACGGCGGCGTCCACCTCCTGGGCTGTGGCCTCCACCGCAACCTGTTCACGCTGCTTCCCGGTTCGGGGGTCGACACTCCAGACTGGTGCTGCTGCCACCGAGGGTCCCTCCACACATGTATTGCCGCAGTACTGGGTCATCCACCAGGGGCGTTCGATATACTGAACGCTGTCTCTGATGATGAATATGCTGTGGAGACTATTTCCCGTCGAACGAAGGGGTCAAGGGCGATGTCGGCTGGCGAGACGGGCGGCGGGGCGCAGGTCAAGTCCGCGGTAAGAACGGTTGAACTGCTCGAATACTTCGCCGGGCGCCCCGGTATGCACTCCCTCGCGGCGGTCCAGGAAGCCGTCGGCTACCCCAAGTCCAGCCTCTACATGCTGCTCCGCACGCTCGTCGAACTGGGCTGGGTGGAGACCGATGCGACGGGCACGCGCTACGGCATCGGGGTACGGGCCCTGCTGGTCGGCACGTCGTACATCGACGGCGACGAGGTCGTGGCCGCGGCCCGCCCGACCCTGGACCGGCTCTCGGACGACACGACCGAGACGATCCACCTCGCCCGCCTCGACGGCACGAACGTCGTCTACCTCGCCACCCGCCAGTCGCAGCACTACCTGCGGCCCTTCACCCGGGTCGGCCGCCGGCTGCCCGCGCACTCCACCTCCCTCGGCAAGGCGCTGCTGAGCACGTACTCGGACGAGCAGGTCCGCAAGATGCTCCCGGAGACGCTGCCCGCGCTGACCGAGAACACGATCACCGACCGGGAGAAGCTCATCGGGGAGCTGCACCAGGTACGGGAGCAGGGCTTCGCCGTGGACCGCGAGGAGAACACGCTGGGGCTGCGCTGCTTCGGCGTGGCGATCCCGTACCGCACGCCGGCGCGGGACGCGATCAGCTGTTCGGTGCCGGTGGCCCGGCTGACCCCGGCGCACGAGCAGCTGGTGAAGGACGCGCTGTTCGACGCGCGGGACCGGCTGACACTGGCCACCCGTAGGCTCTGAGGCATGAATGTCGAGCTGCGCCAGGTCCACGACAGCGATCTGCCGGTCTTCTACCGGCAGATGAGCGACCCAGAGGCTCTCCATATGGCGGCCTTCACCCCCAAGGACCCGGCCGACCGGGACGCCTTCGACGCCCACTGGGCCAAGATCCGGTCCTCCGACGCCGTGGTCCGCACGGTGCTGGCCGACGGCGACGTGGTCGGCAGCACGGCGGTGTACGGGGTGCCGGGCGAGCGCGAGGTGACGTACTGGGTCGACCGCGCGTACTGGGGCAAGGGCATCGCCACGGCGGCCCTGCGGGCCCTGCTGGCCGAGGTGCCCGAGCGTCCCCTGTACGCGCGGGCCGCTTCGGACAACACGGGCTCGCAGCGGGTGCTGGAGAAGTGCGGGTTCCGTGCGGTGGCCTCGGCCCGGGGGTACGCCCAGGCCCGGGGCGCCGAGATCGACGAGACGGTGCTGATGCTGGAGGCCTGAGCGCGTCTCCCCCGTCCGGCGGAGGCGGATCGTCGCCGTGCAGGAGGTGGCCGGGTCTCCCCCGCGGGAGCCTGATCGCATGACGCAGCCGCTCGCTCCCACCGCCGCTCCCGGCCCCACCGCGCGGCTCAGCCGCCCCCGGCGGATCCTCCGGGCCGTCGCCGTCGTCTCCTGTGTGCCGTACCTCGGGCTCAAGGCCGCCTGGGTGGCCGGAAGTCATGTCGGCATCCCGGAAGGGAGTTCGCTGCTCGACGACCGCCTCACCATGGCCGTGATCAACAGTCTCTCGGTGCTGCTGGACAGCGCGGTGATCGTGCTGGCGCTGGTGCTGACCAGGCCGTGGGGGCGGCGGATGCCCGCCTGGCTGCTCGCGTTCCCCGTCTGGGTCGCCACCGGGCTCCTCGCGCCGATCATGGCCGGGTTCCCCGCACAGCTGCTGGTGAGGGCGTTCAGCGGAAAGGGCGCGGGGTCCTCGGGGCGGGACGCCTTCCTCCACGAGTGGGTGTTCGCCGTCGTCTACTCGGGGTTCATCCTCCAAGGGTCGGCCCTCGGCGGGCTCTTCGTGCTCTATGCGAAGGACCGCTGGGGGCACCTGTGGCGCGGGCGCGTGTGGGAGCTGCCCGTCGGTGCCGTCGGGCCGGCGCACCGGGCTCTCGCCGTCGCCGCGGCCGTGCTCGCCCTGCTGCCGCTGACGCTCCACGTCCTGTGGGCCTGCGGTGTCTCCGCCGGGCTCAGTGCGGCCCGGGCCGCTGACCGCGCCGGTGACTTCTACGTCTTGGAGGCCGTCTACGCGGTGTTCCTGATCGCGGCCGTCGCCGGTGCTCTGCTGTTGGCCTTCCGGCGCGGCCGGGCGCTGCCGGTCTCCGTGCCGCTAGGCCTCGCCTGGGTCGGTTCCGGTGCCGTGGCCTGCTGGGGCGGCTGGCTGTCGCTCGCCTCGCTCGGGGGTGTGGAGGACATCGCCGACCGCCCGACGCCGCTGATGAACCTCGCCTACGCTGGGCAGATGCTCGTCGGCTCCCTCGTCGCCGCCATCGGCGCCTACTACTTCGCGGAGCGTTCGGCCAGGGCCGCGCGGCGAGCGGCGTGAGCCGGGTCGCCCGGTTCCTGTTCGGCCGACGGGCACGCCTGCGCTGGGTCCATCTGATCCTCGGCGGCGCGCTCGCCATGCCCTACGTCCTGGTCGGCACCGTGATCATCGGCCCGGCCGCCGGTTCCACCGACGTCTTCGGTTCCTCATCCCTCCAGCTCGCCTCGTTCGGCGTGGGTCTGCCGATCGCCGCCGTCACGTCGCTGTTCCCGCTGACCCGGCCTCTGGAGTCCGCCGCCGTGCGCTGGCTGTGCGGCGTCGACGCGGACCGGCTCGCCTCCGCCCCCGCCCGGACGCGGGGCGAGAAGGGCCGTACGGCGGCCTGGTTCACGCTGCATCTCGGCCTCGGCGGGATCATCGCCGGGATGACACTGGCCCTGCCGCCGTTCGCCGCCGTGCTGATCCTGCTGCCCGTCTTCGCGGGGCTGCGCGGCAGCCGGCTCGGGCTGCCCGAAGTCTTCGACCACACCTGGGCGCTGGTGCTCGCCCCGGTCGCGGGCGCGGCGTCGCTCGTCGCCCTGGCAGGCTGCGCGGCCGGCTGCGGTGCACTGCTGGCCCGCTGGGCGCCGGAGCTGCTCGGTCCCACGCCCGAGGACCGGCTCGCCGCCGCCGAGGCACGCGCCGCCGACCTCGCCGTCCGCAACCGGCTGGCGCGCGAGCTGCACGACTCCGTCGGCCACGCCCTGAGCGCCGTCACCCTGCAGGCGAGCGCGGCCCGCCGGGTCCTCGACTCCGACCCGGACTTCGTCCGCGAGGCCCTCGCCGCGATCGAGGACACGACGCGGCGCACCGTGGGCGAACTCGACGCCGTGCTGGGCGTGTTGCGCGAGGGCGACGCCCCGGGAACAGCCCCGGCGCCCACACTCGCCGCCGACCTGGACGGCCTGCTGCGACGCATCCGGGCGGGCGGAGCGCGCGTGACCGCCGTGGTCGACACCGACCCCGCGGCCCTGCCGCCCCTGGTCTCCCGGGAGGCCTACCGCATCGTGCAGGAAGGCCTGAGCAACGCCCTCAGGCATGCCGGCGAACGGGTCGCCGCGGAGGTCCGCATCGCGGTCGCGGGCGGTGATCTGGAGATCACCGTGGCGAACCCGGTGACCGGTCCCGCGGACTCCCGGCCCGGCGGCGGCCATGGCCTGCGCGGCATCGCGGACCGGGCCAGGCTGCTGGGCGGGACCATGACGGCCGGGCCGGCAGGCCGGACGTGGCGGCTGTACGTACGCCTGCCGCTCAAAAGCCCCGCATGACCGAAAGGACGCGCATGACCCGCCCGAACCCGATCCGTGTCGTCCTCGCCGACGACGAGCGCATGGTCCGCACCGCACTGCGCGCCATCCTCTCCGCAGAGCCGGACCTGGAGGTGGTGGGCGAGGCGGCCACCGGTGCCGAGGCGGTCTCGGTCGTACGGGAACTGCGGCCGGACGTGGTCCTCATGGATGTCCGCATGCCGGAGATCGACGGTATCCGCGCCACCGAGCAGATCCTCGCCACCCTGGACGAACCGCCCCGGATCGTCGTCGTGACGACCTTCGAGAACGACTCGTACGTGTACGACGCGCTGCGTGCCGGAGCGGCCGGGTTCCTGCTGAAGCGGGCGGACGCCGACGCGCTCGTGCAGGCGGTCCGGCTGGTGGCGCGCAGCGACAGCCTGCTGTTCCCGGCGGCCGTCCGCACCCTCGCCACCGAGCACGCCCGCGCGCACCCCGCACCGCCCGCGTGGGTGGCGAAGCTCACGGCACGGGAGCGGCAGGTGCTGCGGCACATGGCGGAGGGGCTGACCAACGCGGAGATCGCCCGGCGGATGGAGGTCGGGCCGGCCACGGTGAAGTCCCACGTGGCGGCGGTCCTGGCCAAGACCGGCACCAGGGACCGTACGCAGGCGGTGATCGCGGCGTACGAGACGCGCTTTCTGAACGGCGGATGAGAATCCGGACGGACGGGAACGATCCACCCGCTGGGTTCGTCCTCCTGTTCGGCATGAACAAGACGATCAGGCGCGCATCGGTCTTCACGCTGCTGCTGGTATTGGCCCTGCTGGTCAGGGCGACCTGGGTGCAGTTCTACGAGGGCCAGGCGCTCGCAGACGACAAGAGCAACCGGCGGAACGCGATCGAGACGTACTCGCAGCCGCTCGGGAACATCATCGTGGGCGGACGGTCGGTCACCGGCTCGGCACCGACCAAGGGCAGCGACCTCAAGTACAAGCGGACGTACACGGACGGCAGGCTGTACGCGGCGGTGACGGGTTACGCCTCGCAGGCGTACGCGCCGACCCAGCTGGAGGGCATCTACGCCGACCTCCTCAACGGCACGGACAACCGGCTGAAGACCGTGATGGACACCCTCACCAACCAGCGCGCCGACCCGGGCAACGTGGTCACGTCGATCGATCCGAACGTGCAGAAGGCGGCGTACGACGCGCTCGGCGGCAAGAAGGGCGGGGCCGTCGCCATCGACCCGAAGACCGGGAAGATCCTGGCGGTGGTGTCGACGCCGTCGTACGACCCGTCGTCGCTGACGGACGCCAACACCGCGGGCACCGCCTGGAAGAAGCTCACCTCGGACCCGGAGAAGCCGCTGGTCAACCGGGCGCTGCGGCAGCCGCTCCCGCCCGGCTCGACGTTCAAGCTGGTGGTGGCGGCGGCCGCGCTGGAGGACGGACTGTACTCGTCGGTCGACGAGAAGACCGACAGCCCGAACCCGTACCCGCTGCCGGGCACGTCCCGGCTACTGGACAACGAGAACCCGAACGCGCCGTGCGAGAACGCCTCGATCCGGGTGGCGCTGGAGTACTCGTGCAACAACGTCTTCGGGAAGATGGCCGTCGACCTGGGCCAGGACAAGGTGAAGGCGATGGCCGAGAAGTTCGGCTTCAACGACGACAGGCAGGACGTGCCGGTCCGGGCCTACACCAGCGTCTATCCCTCGGGCATGTACCCCTCGGAGACGGCCCTGACGGGCATCGGCCAGTTCGACGTCACCGCGACCCCGCTCCAGATGGCCATGGTGTCGGCGGCCATAGCCAACGGCGGCAAGCTGGTCTCGCCGCACATGGTTTCGCAGATCACCAACGGCGGCGGTGATGTGTTGCAGGATTACGACGACAAGGCGGGCACGAAGGAGATCGTCAGCTCCTCGACCGCAGAGCAGCTGCAGTCGGCGATGCAGACGGTCGTGGAGGAGGGGACGGGCACCAACGCCCAGGTCCCGGGCGCGACCGTCGGCGGCAAGACGGGTACGGCGCAGCACGGCGAGAACAACAGCAAGACGCCGTACGCCTGGTTCACCTCCTACGGCAAGTCCGGCTCCTCGGGCAAGGAGGTCGCCGTGGCGGTCGTGGTGGAGCAGTCCGACGCGGCCCGTTCGGAGGTCAGCGGCAACGGCCTGGCGGCGCCGGTCGCCAAGGCGATGATGGAAGCGGCACTGAAGGACTGAACCTCCGCCGCCGAAAAGCCGTCCTTACGGACGAGACGGGCCGCCCCCTTCCCCCCGGGGGCGGCCCGTCTTCGCTACTTCGCTCCCAGGAGCTGCTCGATCGGGTCGATCGCGAAGTACACGAGGAACAGCGCCGAGGTCCCCCACAGCAGCCAGTGCACCTCCCTGGCCCTGCCGAGCACCGCCTTGATGGCGACGTAGGCGAGGAAACCGGCGCCGATGCCGTTGGTGATGGAGTAGGTGAACGGCATGACGGCGATGGTGAGGAACGCCGGGATGGCGATGTCGTAGCGGTCCCAGTCGATGTGCTTGACCTGGGTCATCATCAGGAAGCCCACGGCGACCAGGGCCGGGGCGGCGGCCTGGAGCGGGACGATGGTGAGCAGCGGGGTCAGGAACAGCGCCAGTCCGAACAGGCCCCCGGTGACGAGGTTGGAGAAGCCGGTGCGCGACCCCTCGCCGACACCGGCCGCGGACTCGATGTAGGAGGTCGCGGAGGAGGCGGAGGCGGCGCCGCCCGCGACGGCCGCGGCACCGTCGATCAGCAGCACCCGGCCGAGGTTCGGGACCCTGCCGTCCTCGTCGAGCAGGCCCGCCTCGGCGCTGATGCCGACGACGGTGCCCATGGTGTCGAAGAAGTCGGACAGGATCAGCGTGAAGATCAGCAGGACGACGGTGACGACGCCGACGCCGGGTGCGCTGAAGGCGCCGAAGAGGTCGAAGGCGCCGACGAGTCCGAAGTCGGGGGCGTCGACGAGCTTGTCGGGCCAGGAGGGGGTGGTCAGGCCCCAGTTCTTGATGTCGGCCAGGGAGTTGATCGCCATGGCCACCGCGGTCATGGCGACGATGCTGATCAGGATGGCGCCCTTGACCTTGCGGGCGAGCAGTCCGATCGTCAGCAGCACACCGAGGCAGAAGACGAGGATCGGCCAGCCGGTGAGGGTACCGGTGCCGCCCAGCTGAACGGGCACGGTGGTGCCCGCGGCGTCCGGGATGCGGCTCACGAACCCGGCGTCGACGAAGCCGATGAAGGCGATGAACAGGCCGATGCCGACGCTGATCGCCTGCTTGAGCGGCTGGGGTATCGCGCGCATGACGGCCTCACGCAGACCGGTCACCACCAGCACGCAGATGAGCAGACCTTCGAGGACGACCAGACCCATCGCGTCGTCCCAGCTCATCAGCGGGGCGATCTGGAAGGCGACCACGGCGTTGAGGCCGAGCCCGGCGGCGAGGGCCAGGGGCAGGTTGCCGCCGATGCCCATGATGATCGTCATGACCGCGGCCACCAGGGCGGTGGCGGTGGTCAGCTGGACGGCGTCCAGCTGGTGTCCGAACTTGTCTTTCGCGCTGCCCAGGATGATGGGATTCAGGACAAGGATGTAGGCCATCGTGAAGAAGGTGGCGAAGCCACCGCGGATCTCACGGCCGAAGGTGGAACCCCGCTCGGAGATCCGGAAGAACCGGTCGACGCTGCTCGCCGGGGATTCCTTGGTGGGCGGCCGGTCGGTGACCTGCTGCGGTTCGGACATGGCGCGTGCTCCTAGGTGCCTGGGTGATCGGTGTGCGCGTGCTGGCCGGATTGTGCCCCCGTTGAACCCTGTTCAGGTTTTCTCCGTGTTACGGAATCAGAGTTCGGCCTGCCCTACGCCGTTCGAAGGTCCGTACGAACCGTCCCGAGATCGCTGCTACGCTTCCGGATCTCGTCCGGGCCTCCCCCGGATGGTCACATGTCATCTACATGACACTCACGGCACCCCCGGCCCGGGAGTGTCCGGAGCCGCTGCGAGGAGAGGTCGCCCGTGGGCACAGTCGTCGACGACGCCGCCTCCGTGGAGTTCCACGCCTTCTTCGAGCGCCACTACGCCGAACTGTCCCGCCTGGCCTACCTGCTGACGGGCGAGTCTGACACCGCCGACGACCTTGCGGCGGACGCCTTGCTGGCGTTGTGGCACCGCTGGGACCGGGTGCGCGCGGCCGACCGTCCGGCGGCGTACGCCCGGGGCGTGGTCGCCAACCTGGCCCGCACCCGCATCCGCAGCGCGGTGCGCGAGCGGAGGCGCATCGCCCTGTTCTGGTCGCAGCGCGAGGAGAACACCGAGAACCCGGACGTCCCGGGCGTGGTCGATGTCCGGGAGGCCCTGCGCCGGCTGCCGTTCCGCAAGCGGGCCTGTGTGGTGCTGCGGCACGCCTTCGACCTCTCGGAGAAGGACACCGCGCTCACCCTCGGGATTTCGGTGGGTACGGTGAAGAGCCAGACCTCGAAGGGAATGGCCGAACTGCAGCGGTTGCTGGGCACACAGGGCCTGCCGCAGCGCATGCACGCGGCGCTGGGCGCCTCCCGCTGCTCACCGGCCGTGGAAGGCGTGCGCACCGGTGAGGGCGGAGGGAGGGACCGATGACCATGCGGCGGGACGTGCACGAGGAGTTGCGCACCCGGCTGCACGAGGCGGCCGGGGGGCACGAGCCCGACCGGGAGCGCATCCTGGCCCGGGTCGAGCGCGGCATGGCCGGTCCGGCCGGTCCCGCTCACCGGGCGACGCGTCCGCCGGTGTTCGGCTGGATGCGGGTGGCCGGTGCGTCGGCCGCGGTGGCCGGCGTGCTGGCGGTGGGTGGTTACGCCGTCGCGTCCGCGGTGAAGGACGAGACGGCCCCGCCCCAGCAGGAGGTGGCGACGTCATCGACCCCCACGCCGTCGCCGGAAGCGACGAGCCGCGCTCCCGCGCCGCCGGTGGAGCCCACGCCGAGCAGCACCCCCGAGCGCCGGGAGCCCGCCCCGCCACCGGGGACGCCGAGCACCTCGGCCCCGAAGCGGCCGCCCGCCGCCACCGAGGACGGACCGCTGTGGTCGGACGGCTCGGTCGACCCGCACAGCGACGACTTCTGGGCGCAGAGCAACGTCACCCTCAAGACCCGCGAGCAACTGACCGCGCTGACGGTGCGGTTGTGGATCGCCCAGACCGGCGGTGTCTCCGACGCGGGAGCCTGGCGCTCCCTGCCCGAGGACGACTTCACCCTCACGGTCGCCGAGCGGGACGGATTCCTCGTCTACACCTGGACACTCAAGCAGGGCCGTACGGTCCCGGTGGGCGAGTGGGTGTTCGCCGGGCAGTTCGACCACGACCGCGGGGGGCGTGACGCGGGCGCGGACCGCTACGCGGCGACGGCCGCCGCCGGTTCCGGGCAGCTGTCCGTGGGCGGCGGTTTCGCCGCCGTGCACGACGGCGGCGGAAAATCGTGAACGATTACTGAAGGCGCGGCAACCCTTTCCTCACCGGTGGCGACCACTACGCGCAAGAGTCACCACCCATTGAGGAATCTGTACATGACTGCACCAGCACAACAGCGCGTCCGCCATCGCCGCCGGGTCACCAAGCGGCGAGCGGTGATCGCCGGGGTGTCGGCGCTCGGCATCACGGGAGCGGCGATCGTCACGACGTCGATGCTGTCGACTGCCGGCGCCGCGTCCTCCTGGCCCTCGGACAAGGGCAAGACGCCCGTGCCGAAGACCATCCCGGTCTCCGGGGTGCGCGACGGCGGCATGAAGATGTTCTACGGCACCGGCGCCCTCGGCAGCGGCAGCCAGGACGAAGGCCAGGGCCCGCTCTTCGAACTGGCCGACGGCGCGGTCCTCAAGAACGTCATCATCGGCACGCCGGCCGCGGACGGCGTGCACTGCAAGGGCAGTTGCACCCTGCAGAACGTGTGGTGGACGGACGTCGGCGAGGACGCGGCCAGCTTCAAGGGCAAGTCCGCGTCGGCGGTGTACAAGGTGATCGGCGGCGGCGCGAAGAACGCCGACGACAAGGTGCTGCAGTTCAACGGCGCAGGCACGCTGAACGTGTCGGGCTTCCAGGTGCACAACGCCGGCAAGCTGGTCCGCTCCTGCGGCAACTGCAAGACGCAGTACAAGCGCACGATCGTGCTCAGCGACATCGACGTGACGGCGCCGATGAACTCGATCGTCGGCGTGAACGCCAACTACGGCGACACCGCCACGCTGTCGAGGATCCGCATCCACGGCGACAGCAAGAAGAAGATCAAGACGTGTGTGCGCTTCGAGGGCAACAACACGGGCAAGGAGCCCAAGGAGCTGACGCCGCCCGGCCCGGACGGCAAGAGCTGCAAGTTCAAGGCCTCGGACATCAGCTACCAGTGAGGCCACGCCCCTTGTGAACTCCGGCCGGCCCCGAAACCCCCTCGGGCCGACCGGATGCCGGACGTCCGGGCCCCCAGACGGACGCCCCGGCACCTCGACCCTCCGGAGCCCCCCTCCGGACGGTCGGCCGGCCGGCCGAGCCCCCCTCGGCCGGCCGGCAGGACGCCCCCACCGGTTCCGCACCCGGCGGGGGCGTCGTCGTGCGGCGTGAGGTGCATACGCCGACGGGCATGGCGGGTGCCGAGGCTGCCGTCCGATCGTGACGTGCCGAAAGTTTCGGAAACGTCGGCCTCACGCACACCCGTTGACGCGCTGCTTCCCCCCGGTGACACTCCCAGGGGCCGCTATCCAACAGAATCCCCCAGACTCCGACAGGAAGTGTCATGCGCCCCCGCACGCTCCTGGTTCCCCTCCTGGCCCTGACCGGCCTCCTCCTGACCCTCCTCGCAGCGCCGCCCAGCACCGCAGACCCCGGAACACCACCCGTGAAGCACTCCAAGTACGCCGGCTATCTCTTCGCCTACTTCACGGGCGAGGGCACCGCGGACGGCGAGCAGATCCGCTACGCCCTGAGCCGGGGCAACGACGCGCTGCACTGGCGTGAACTGAACGCCGGCAAGCCGGTCCTGACGTCGACGATCGGCGAGAAGGGCCTGCGCGACCCGTTCGTGATCCGCTCCCCCAAGGGCGACAAGTTCTATCTGATCGCCACCGACCTGCGGATGTACAAGAACTCCAGCGGCAGCTGGGACCAGGTCCAGCGGCACGGCAGCAAGTCGATCATGGTCTGGGAGTCCACCGACCTGGTCAACTGGACCGACCAGCGCCTGGTGAAGGTCTCCCCGGACAACGCGGGCAACACCTGGGCCCCGGAGGCCTACTGGGACGACGAGCTCGGTGAGTACGTCGTCTTCTGGGCGTCGAAGCTGTACGCCGACGACGACCCGGACCACAAGGGCAACACGTACAACAAGATGATGTACGCGACGACCAAGGACTTCCGCACCTTCAGCGAGCCGAAGATCTGGAACGACCCCGGCTACTCGGTGATCGACTCCACGGTCGTGAAGTACAAGGACGAGTACTACCGCTACACCAAGGACGAGCGGGACCCCAGCTCCTCCAGCCCCTGCTCGAAGTTCATCACCGGTGAGAAGTCGACGTCCCTGACCTCGACGAAGTACGGCTTCGTGGCCGACTGCATCGGCAAGGGCGCGATGGACCGCGGTGAGGGCCCGACGGTGTTCAAGTCGAACACCGAGAAGAAGTGGTACCTGTTCATCGACGAGTACGGCGGCCGCGGCTACATCCCGTTCGAGACCACCGACCTCGCCTCCGGCAAGTGGACCCCCTCCACGGACTACCAGCTCCCGGCGAGCCCCCGGCACGGCACGGTGCTCCCGGTGACGCAGCAGGAGTACGACCGGCTGCTGGCGGCGTACCCGAGCACCCCTACCTCCGTGGTGGACGCGACGGCCAAGCACCAGAAGGGCTACTCGATCGTCACGGAGAGCGCCTCGAAGGTCGTCCTCCCGATGGAGCCGGACGCCGATCTGCGCGGCCTCGCCCCGAAGCTGTGGGTGGGTGAGGGCGCCACGCTGAGCCCGAAGTCCGGCACCCGGCGCGACTTCCGCACGCCGCAGAAATACACCGTGAAGGCGGCCGACGGCACCAAGCGCACCTGGACGGTCGAGGCGGTCCGCACCCGCAGCCCCATGCTGCCCGGTCTGAACGCCGACCCGGACGTGCACTACCTCAACGGCCGCTACTGGATCTACCCGACGACGGACGGCTTCCAGGGCTGGAGCGGCACCAAGTTCAAGGCGTACTCGTCGAAGGACCTGGTCAACTGGAAGGACCACGGCGTCATCCTCGACCTCGGGCCGGACGTGACCTGGGCCGACAAGTACGCCTGGGCGCCCGCGATCGCCGAGCGGAACGGCAGGTACTACTTCTACTTCTGCGCCGAGCAGCAGATCGGCGTGGCGGTGGCCGACTCCCCCGCCGGCCCCTTCAAGGACGCCCTCGGCAAGCCCCTGGTCGCCAAGGGCGGATCGCTCAAGGGCCAGATGATCGACCCGTCGGTCTTCACGGACGACGACGGCCAGGCCTACCTGTACTGGGGCAACGGACGCGGGTACGTCGTTCCGCTGAACGACGACATGGTGTCCTTCGACGCGTCGAAGGTGAAGGACATCACCCCGGACAACTTCCGCGAGGGCTCCTTCGTGATCAAGCGGAAGGGCACGTACTACTTCATGTGGTCGGAGGACGACACCCGCAGCGAGAACTACCACGTGGCGTACGCGACGGGACCGTCCCCGCTCGGCCCGTGGACCAAGCGCGGGACGATCCTCGAGAAGCGGCCCGAGTACGGCATCCTCGGCACCGGTCACCACTCGGTGGTGAACGTCCCCGGCACCGACGACTGGTACGCCGTCTACCACCGTTTCGCCCTCAACGGCCCCGGCAGGCCGGGCGGTGACGGCATGCACCGGGAGACCACCATCGACCGCATGGAGTTCGCGGCCGACGGCAGCATCAAGCCGGTGGTGCCGACGCTGGAAGGCATCAAGCCGGTACGGCGATGAGCCTCACAGGACGTCGTCGAGCCAGCTGAAGACCTCGTCCTGCATCTCGTGGGTGAAGACGTGGCCGAGCTCCGGCCACGTCTTCGTCCGTATCCGCTCCTCGGCGTTCAGCGAACGCCACACGGCACGCAGCTTGTCGTACGCGACCCGTACCCCCTCGGCCGGGAACAGCGTGTCGAGCCCGCCGTCGAGGAACAGCATCGGCCTGGGCGCGGCGATGCTCGCCACGTCGGGGATGTCGAGGTGCCGGGCGAGCCCCGGGTGGAGCATGCAGAACGCCGACTGTCCGCGCAGCGTGTTGTTGCCGGGCACCATCATCTCCTTGAGCCCGGTCATCCAGCAGACGCTCGCGGCGGCCGCGACGTGGTCGCTGAGGGCGGCGGTCTGCCAGGCGCGGTAGGCGCCCATGGAGAAGCCGACGGCCGCGACCCGCCGGGCGTCCACCCGGTCGAGCCCCGCCAGGAACGCGGCGGCCCGCTGGTCCTCCCGGGCCATGAGCCCGGCCAGTGAGGACCCGAGGTTGTAGAAGTTGGACGCCAGAGCCTGTTGCTGCTCGTAGGCGAGGGGCCCGCGGTCGCCCCAGCCGAGCGCGTCCAGGCACAGCACCACATAGCCCCGCCGGGCCAGTTCGTCGCCGACGAACCGGCCGCTGAAGTACTTGCCTGCCCAGGCCTGGGCGGAGGCGAGACGTGTGTCGTCGTACCAGGGCCGGACGAGTTTCTCCTTGCCGATGTCGAACGTGGCGCCGTGGTCGTGCAGGAGCAGCACGGCGGGGAAGGGCCCGCGGCCGTGCGGGCTGAGCAGGGAGCCGCGCACGCGCTCGTAGCGGGTGAGGGAGACGATCACCGACTCCCTGGTGTAGCCGTCCGCTCGGGAGCGGTCGCCGAACTCCGGCGCGTACGGCACCCGGTCCTGCCGCTCGACGAGCAGATGCTCCTCGACGGTGTTCCGGGCGGCCCGCCGCCAGGCGGGGAAGTCACGGACAGGGGACCTTCCCCAGGCGAGCGGAAAGGTCAGCCGGTCCTTCAGCGCCGGGTGGAAGTCGGGCAGGGGACCGTCCACGACAGCCGCCTCCGCCCCGCTCACCGCTCCCCCGGCCAGCAGCGCCGTACCGGCCCCGACCACGAACGTCCGCCGCCCGAGCCGGTGGGAACGGTGCGCCTCGCGCACTCAGCACACCTCCTTCCACGGCTCCCAGCCGCCGAGGTGGGCGGCACGGGTCGCGGACCGGGCCTGCCGGTCGGTGAGTTGAGGACGGTTCTCCGGGACGACGACGGCCGCCCCCGGCCCCGTGTTCCGGTACTCGGCGAAGCGCTGGTCCTGCCAGGGGTGGGCGTCCCGCATGTTGGCGTAGGGCGCGACCGCGTCGATGCCCGGGCCCAGCCAGGTGTTGCGCACCGTGAGCATCGGGCGGACGGTGGTGCTGGAGGTGGGCACCCAGGGGCGGGCCAGCTTGTAGTAGCCGTCCGGGGCCTCGCTGCTGACGTGGCTGCGCGTCACGAGGTAGCCGTGCGGGTTGGCGCGCTCCGTGGAGGGGGCGAAGACGAAGCCGTACGGGGCGCCGGACGCGTCGGTGCGGTTCAGGGTGCGGAAGTGGCAGTGCTCGAAGACGGCCGTGGCCCGGCCGAAGACGAAGTCGACGTCACCCTCGACGTAGCAGTGCGAGAAGAACTGGCGGGCGAAGAGGCTCGCGGAGTTGGAGTCGGCGTACAGGGTGTCCTGGCAGCCGAGGAAGCGGCAGTGGTGGAAGGCCGAGCGGTCGCCCTGCACCTTGATGGCGACGGCCTGGGTGCCGGTGATGTCGGGGTGGTCGGCGCGCAGGAAGTCGTTGGCGAAGGTGATCCGGTGGGCGGTGAAGCCGTCGGCCCGGACGGTGGTGGTGGCGGAGCCGGTGGTGCCGTAAGTGCCGCCGCCCGGCTTGGGCGTCCCGGCCGCGTTGTCGTACACGATCACGACGTCACGGGGGTCCTCGGAGGCGCCGATCCAGGTCGCCTCGCTGCGGGTGGCGTCGACGGCGACCGTCTCCCGGTAGGTGCCCGGCGCGATGACCAGCGTCCAGCCGCTGCCGCCGGCGGCGGCGACGGCTTCCCGGACGGAGGTGTGGTCGCCGCGGCCGCGCGGATCGACGTACAGCGTCTTCGGGGTGAGGCGGGCGGCCGGTGAACCGTACCGGCCGAACGGGCGTTGCCGTCCGAGCGCCTGTGCGGGTGCCGACGTGAGGGCGAGTGCGGCGCCCGCTCCGGCGCTCGCGACGAGGAATCCCCTGCGGGAGAGAGAACGGTGGAAGTGCGAGGACATGCGGCTGCCCCTTCGCGGTGCGGCTCGTGCGGGGTGATGGTTCGAGGGCGGCCGGGCGGGCGCATCTCGTGGCGTACGCCCGCCCGGCCGGTTCTCGGGGGCGTCAGCAGATGCGGCCGGCGCCCGCGCGGTGGTCGACGATGCCGGGGACGGCCTTCGCCGGGTCGACCTTGGTCCGCAGGGTCGGCGTCCAGCCGGCGCCCGACCGAAGGGTCTCGCCGGGGATCTCCGCGTTGTGCACGGCGATCAGGTCGGTCAGCTTGCCGTTGACGTAGTTGTTCGTGGCGGTGACCGGCGAATCCATCCACTTCTTCAGGATCTTCGCCGGGCTGACCCCGCTCGGCAGCGTGAAGGCGTTGTGCTCGGCGACGAGCTGGGACTCCTTGCCGATGCCGAAGCTGTAGACGTAGTCCTGGCCGGCCACGTAGTGGTTGTTGTACGTGTCGACCTGCCCGAAGCGGACGCGCGGCGCGCGCTCGACCAGGTTCCGGAACACGTTGTGGTGGAGCGTCACCTTGAGCTTGCCCCGGTCGCCGACGGCCGTCGACTCGCTGTCGCTGTTGCCGATCATGAGCGTCTTGTCGTGGTCGGCGAAGACGTTCCAGGAGGCGGTGACGTAGTTGGATCCCCGGACGATGTCCAGCTGACCGTCGTGCTGCTGGTACAGGGTGCCGAAGTACGTCGGTGCCTTGCTGTCGGGGTGGCTGCCGTCGGTGAAGGTGTTGTGGTCCATCCAGACATGGGTGGAGCCGTAGACGACGGCGGTGTCGTACTCGGAGTTCCAGGCGCCCGTGGAGGTGTCGGTCGGGTCCCACTGCGGGAAGCAGTCGAGGGGGCTCTCGAAGGTGAGGTTGCGGACGATGACGTTGTCGACGCCCTTGATCTGCAGGCTGGCGCCCTTGAAGCCCGCGTTCTTCCCGACCCCGATGATGGTGGTGTTGGCGGGGACGAAGGCCTTGATGGCCTGGTCCTGGTTGTCGGAGGAGACGCGCCGCAGCCCCTCCGGACTGTCGGCGGGCTCACCGCTCAGGTCCTTGTCCAGCCCCCACGTCTCGGGCGCGTACTTCTTCAGGTAGGCGTCGAAGTCGTACCCGGGCGCGGCGAAGGCGTCGCACCCCTCGGAGACGGCGTCGATGGTCCCCTTCACCTTGATGATCTTCGGTGCGCTGCCGCCCGCGGCGAGGGCGGCCTTGAACTGGGCCCAGTCGGTCACGGTGTACACGTGCTCGGCGTCGGCGGCGGCACCGCCGGTGGTCCCGGTGCCGTACGACCCCCAGCCGTCCTTCGCCCCGAGCGTCTGCCGGGCGGGATCGCGGGAGTCGGCCTGGGCTGCGGCGGTGCCGGTGAGGGACAGCACCAGTGCGGTGCAGCCGGCCAGGACGGCGACCCTCTTCGTTACGGCATGCCCATGCCATCTACGTGGGTGCATGGTGCGGATCTCCTTTTCCGGGGAGGGGGTGTTACGCGGTGGCCTTCGGCCAGGTGATCCAGGACTCGGGAATCGTCTCGTCCAGCCGGCGCACCTCACTCGGCGCGAGCACCCGCGTACGCAGCAACTCCCGTGCGACGAGCCGCGCCACGGCGATGGCACCGGGCGGGTTGAAGTGCGTGTTGTCCTGCTCGGTCGCGGTCCAGTTGAAGTACTTCTTCGTCTCCTCGCCCCCCAGCCTCTGCCACAGCGCGATCGACAGCGCCTGGATGTCGAGCAGCGTCACCTGCTCCTCCTTGGCGAGCGCCCGCATCGCCGCCGGGTAGTCGCCGTGCGTCGGCTGAGCCTTGCCGGCCGCGTCGAACTTGCGTCGCTCGACGGACGTGGCGAGCACGGGCCGCGCCCCGCGCGCCCGGGCCCCGTCGATGTACATCCGCAGGTGGTCCTGGTACGTCGTCCAGGGCTCGGTGTACCGGGTGGGGTCGCTCACCTTCGCGTCGTTGTGACCGAACTGGATGAGCAGGAAGTCGCCCGGCTGGATCTGCCGGAGGATGGCACCCAGCCGTCCTTCGTCGACGAAGCTCTTCGAACTGCGGCCGTTGACCGCGTGATTGGCGACCGGCCGGTCCTTGTGAAGGAAGAAGGGGAGTGCCATTCCCCACCCGGTCTCGGGCGCCGCGTCAGCGTACTTCTGGGCGGCGGTGGAATCACCGGCGATGTAGAGGGTCCGGGCGCGACGGCCGGCGGCCTGTGCGGCACCGGTCATGGCGAAGGTGAGGGGGACGGCGGCGACAGCGGCCGCGGTGACTTGTCTACGGCTCAGAGACACGACAGACCTTTCTTTCAGCGGGCCCTCACGGGCGCGGGGGTGTTTCCGTACACGGCTCCGCCGCGTGTGCGCGACCAGCCCGGGGCGGCCCACGGCCTGCACACCACAGGCCGCCCCGGGGCGAGACCAGGCGGCCTCAGCCCTTCTGCTGGTCCCACTCCGCCTGGGCCTCGTTCAGCTGATCGGCCATCTTGTCCAGGAACTCCTTGGCGCTCATGTCGCCGAGCAGGACCTTCTGGAAGCTGGGCTCGTTGTCGGCCTTGGAGATGCTGTTCCAGTCGGGCAGGTAGTACGGCAGCTGGACGATGGTGGTGGAGCCGTCGTTGAGGGCCTCGGCGGCGAGCTTGGTCGGCTCGGCCTTGGAGATCCAGGCGTCCTTGGCGGCGTCCGTGTTGGACGGGATGGCGCCGGCCGACTCGTTCCACTTGGAGTTGGACTCGTGCGAGGCGGCGAACTCGATGAACTTCCAGGCGGCCTCCTTGTTCTTGGAGCTCTTGAACAGGCCGAGACCGTCGACCGGGTTGGAGACCTGGACGCGCTTGCCGCCCGGGCCGGTGGGCTGCGGGATGCCGCGGAACTTGTCGGTGCCGAGCGCCTTCACATGGTCCTGGTAGGAGCCCAGGTTGTGGTTGAGCATCCCGATCGTGCCGGAGTCCCACTGCGCGACCATCTTGGTGAAGTCGTTGTTGAGGTCGGCGGCCGGCGTGTACTTCTTGTACAGACCGGCGTACTTCTGCAGCGCCTCGACGTTCTTCGGGTCGTTGACCGTGGTCTTCTTGCCGCTGGAGTCCCAGAAGGACGTGATGCCGGACTGCCCGTACATCGCGTCCAGCGCCTGGGCGATGGAGCCCGCGCCGCCGCGGATGGTGTAGCCGAACTCGTTCTTCTTGGCGTTGGTGAGCTTCTCGGCGGCCTTGTAGAAGTTCTCCCACGTGGTGGGCGCGTCCAGGCCGGCCTTCTTGAACAGGTCGGTGCGGTAGTAGAGGGTGCCGTTGTTCGCGGAGGTCGGGACCGAGTACAGCGCGTCGCCGCCACCGGCGGACTTCAGCGACTCGACCATGGCTTCGTTGAGCTTGCCCTTGAGCGTGGACTTGCCGAGTCGGCCGTCCAGGGGATCCAACGCGTTCTGGGCGGCGAACCCGGCGGCCATCGCCGCGCCGACACCGCCGACGTCCGGCAGACCGCCGCCCTGGATGGCGGTGTCGACCTTGGACTGGTACTCGGTGGCGGAGATCCCGACGTACTCGACCTTGATGGACGGGTTCGCCTTCTCGAAGTCGGCGATGATCTGCTTCCAGATGTCCGTGCGGACACCGCCGTTGTTGTCCCAGAAGACGATCTTGCCCTTGCCGCTGCCCTCGGCCCCCTTGTCCCCGCCGGCGCCGCTTCCGTCGTCACCGCAGGCGGTGGCGGTCAGGGCGAGGACGGAGCCCAGGGCGACGGCCGTGGCCACGCGCCTGCTTCTGCGGATGCTGCTCTTCATTGGTCGGCTCTCTCTTCTGGATCAAACGGAGATATGAAGTTGTGGGGGTCAGTGGTGTGCGTGGGGCGCCCAGTTGTCCTTGCCCTTGAGGTAGTCGGCGATGGTGTGCGTCCTCGCGTCCTCGTCGCTCATCTGCGGCCGGTCCTGGGTGACAGCGGCCCCCGGCCCGTAGTTCCGGTACTCCGTGAAGCGCGCGTCCTTCCACGAGAAGCCACTCATGTCGGTCCACGGCGAGGCCTTGATCGCGGCGGGCAGCCGGGTGTCGCGGATCAGCACCTGGGCCACCGCGTTCGGCTCGCCGCCCGGGTGCCAGGGCCGGCCGAGGTGGAAGCTTCCGGCCGGCGCGTCGCTCACGATCTCCGAGCGGGTGATCAGGAACCCGTACGGGTTGTCCTTCCACGTCGAAGCGGCCGTGATGTAGCCGTTGTTGGTCGTGGACCCCCGGCTGAGCGCCTTGATCACGGACCGCTCGATCACGGTCGTCGCCCGCCCGTAGATGAAGTCGACGTCACCCTCGATGTACGAGTCGCGGACGTACACCCGGCTGATCACGTTCAGCTTGGGACTGTCGGTCATCAGGGTGTCCTGGTTTCCCAGGAAGGCGGTGTCCTCGAAGACGATCCGGTCGCCGGTCGTCTTCATGGCGAGGGCCTGCTCACCCTTCAGCTCGACCGCGGTTTCGTCGAAGTCGTTGCTGAAGGTGAGGTTGCGGGCGGTGACGTCGTTCGCGGCGATCCGCACGGTGGCGCTGCCCGTCGAACCGCCGTACTCGGCGGGCGTGTCGTGGACGATGACGGTGTCGGAGCGGTCATGTCCAGTCCCCCGGAGCAGGATCTTCGGCTTGGTCGCCGGGATGAACACCTTCTCCCGGTAGGTGCCCGGCGCGACCGCGATCGTCACCGGCACGTCGTTGCCGTCGGGCACGGCGTCCACGGCGGCCTGCACGGTCGGGTAGGCGCCCGGGACGTCGAGGGTCACGCCGATCCGCCGCTGCGGACCGGAGAACTTCTTCACCAGGGCGGGGACGGCGGCGGCGGGATCCAGCCGGTAGTCGTAGAAGTCCCGCGGGTCGAAGGCGGCACCCCACTCGTCGGTCCGCCCGCTCGTCTTCCTCAGGATCGAACCCCGCTCCACCAACTCCGCGGTGGTGTCGGCCTGGTAGGGATGCTGGACCCTGTCGTAGTAGCTGTTCTCGATGACCATCTTGGTGCGGCCCCGGGACCAGTTCCCGTACGTCCACACGGGGTCGCCGTCGTCCACCTGTGCCGAGAGGTAGTTGTTGTACAGGTGCGCGTAGGCGCAGTTGTCCGCCGAGGGATTGCGCTGCTTGGTGCCGGTGAACCAGTTGTGGTCGATGGTGATCTGCGTCCGGACGTTGTCCGTCCAGCCGATCCCGAACGCCTTGTTGTGGTCGCTGAACTGGTTGTAGGAGACGGTGACGTACTGGCTGTCCTTGCGGATGTCGAGCAGGCCGTCGCCCATGTGGGTGAAGCGGTTGTGGTCGATCCAGACGTGGTGGACGGCGTCCATCTGGATGGCGTCGAAGTCGGTGGTCTTGCCGTCCCAGTCGCCCTCGACGTAGGAGTCGCGGATCGTCAGGTTGCGGATGATGACGTTGTGCGTGCCGGGGTTGAGGTGCAGTTCGCCGTGGACGATCTCACCGGTGTCGCCGACGCCGATGATCGTCTTGTTCGAGGCGACGACGATGTCCGAGCCGAAGGGCTGGACGGCGACCGTCCCCGCCACCCGGATGACGTACGGCTCCTCGGCGGCCGCGTACTTCGCCAGCGAGGCCTGGTCGGTGACCGTGACGACCTTGCCGCCGGCGCCGCCCGTGGTGCCTCCGGCCAGCGAGGCGAAGCCGTGGGCCTGGTCGGTCCAGCGGTGGGCCGCCGGTGTGGACATCTCGGCGGGGGCGGGTTCGGCGGCCCTCGCCTCCCCGGTCGCGCCCAGTCCCAGGGCGGCGACCAGGCCGGCGACGGCGGCCAGGGCGACGCCCGGTCTGGGCAAGCGCTTGCTACGGAGGTGCGTCATTGCGGCTCCCAACAGGCGAGACAGGACTACGGATGCGGTGGGTTACAAGTCGGTGATCCGGAACTGCGTGAACGTGGCGGCGCCCGCGTGTCCCGACCCGACGGGCGCGAGGGCGAAGAGGCCGAGCAGGGCACCGACCCAGCGCCAGGGGGTGGCGGCGAAGACGGGACCCGACGGGCACGGGCCGTCGCCGAGGTCGTAGGAGAAGCGGCATCGGGCTCCGGCGCCGATCTCGATGCGGAGCGTGACCCGCCCCTCGGGTGCGAGGCGCGGGTGGGCCGCGTCGCGCTCCCGTTCGGCGACCCCCTCGGCGAACCGGTGCACGAGGTGGACCGTGCCGTCGGCCCCCCGCTGGAGACCGATCCAGCTGAACGCGTCCCCGAGGACCGCGAGCCCGGCCCGCGCCCCCGGCTCCTCACTGTGCAGGCGAAGCCCCACCTCGACGGCGCACGGGACGCCGGGCAGCCGCTGCGTGAGGAGGTTCGGGAGTTTGCGCAGGTCGTGCGCGTCCGCCGAACGGACGCAGGACAAGCGCAGCCCGTCGCCGGAGTGCTGGGGGGCCCAGCCGTCATGGGGGTTGGCCGTCCACTGCCACTGCCGCCCGAACCGTCCGCCGGGGAAGTCGTCGTCGGTGGCGGGCGCGGCGGGCGGCTGCGGCGGGAGATTCGGCCTCCGGTGTTCGGTCACGGGGGCGCCGTCGTCCCCGAGCACCGGCCAGCCGTCCGTGCCCCAGCGCATCGGCTGGAGGTGGACGACCCGGCCGTAGGGGCCGCGCTGCTGGAAGTGCAGGAACCAGTCCTCGCCGGCCGGGGTGCGCACCCAGCCGCCCTGGTGGGGGCCGTTGACGTCGGTGTCCTTCTGCTCCAGGACGATCCGCTCCTCGTACGGCCCGAAGAAGCCGCGCGAGCGGAAGGCGCCCTGCCAGCCGGTCTCCACTCCCCCGGCCGGGGCGAAGATCCAGAACCAGCCGTCGTGCCGGTAGAGCTTGGGCCCTTCGAGGGTGAACCAGCCGGGTATGCGGTCGCCGTCGACGATCACCTTGCCCTCGTCGAGGAGTTCGGTGCCGTCGGGACGCATCCGGTGACCGGTGAGGCGGTTCTTGACGCCGGAGCGGGACTTGGCCCACGCGTGCACCAGGTGGGCCTCGCCCGTCTCCTCGTCCCACAGCGGGCAGGGGTCGATCAGGCCCTTTCCTTCCTTGAGGAGGTGCGGTCGGCTCCAAGGGCCCCTGATCTCAGGGGCGTTGATCTGGAAGATGCCCTGGTCGGGGTCGCCCCAGAAGATCCAGAAGCGTTCGTCGTGGTGGCGCAGGGACGGGGCCCAGACCCCGCAGTCGTGCCGCGGGGAGGTGAACTCGTTCGCCGGTTCCAGGCGTTCGAGGGCATGGCCGACCAGGGTCCAGTTGACCAGGTCGCGGGAGTGCAGCAGCGGCAGGCCGGGGGCGCGGCCGAAGCTGGAGGCGGTGAGGTAGAAGTCCTCGCCCACGCGGACGACATCCGGGTCGGACCAGTCGGCGTTCAGGACGGGGTTCGTGTACGTCTCGGCGGTCACGGGCTCACCGCCTTGCGGACGAGGGCCGCGGCGGCGTCCCGGTCGAGGCGGCCGTCGGCGACGACGGTGACGACCCGGCGGACGACGGTCTCGCCCGGCGGCATCGGCAGCCGCTCGTCGTACGCCAGCGAGGAACCGACCCCGGGGTACTCCCCGGTGCGCACGAACCACGGGTCCCGGCGGGTCTGTTCGGTGGCGCCGGCGAAGACCAGGGTCCAGGTGCTGCCGGCGAGGGCGAGCCAGTCCGCCGGGCGGCCGTGGATCCGCTCCTCTCCCTCGGTGCCGGCCGTGAAGACCTCCGGCGCGGCGGACTCCTTGCGTGCCCGCCAGAAGAAGCCCCCGTACGCCGCTCCCGGGCGGCCGTTGGTCGCGGGGCTGCCGATCGACAGCGGCGTCCTGGTGACGTTGGTGAGGGAGAAGGTGAGGTCCAGCGCCCAGGCCTGGTCGGTGAGTTCGGTGGCGGCGACCGTACGGCGCTCGCGCAGCAGCTCGCCGCCCGCGGCGACCCAGCGCAGCTCCTCGACGAAGCCGTCCGGGTCGCGCAGCTGGAACGCGATGTGCCGCTGGGAGCCGTGGTTGTCCAGCTCGGTCGGGCCCTGGTCGCGGACGTAGGTGCGCCCGCCCCAGAAGTTGAACCCCTCGACGTCGGGAACGGCGACACCGACGCCGAGGTGGTGTGCGTGGTCGGCCGGGCTGAGCTCGGTGACGGCCGTGCCGGCCAGGGTGGTGACGGGGTGCAGGTAGGGGCGCGGGGAGAGCCGGGCGGGCAGCCCGGGCCGGGTGACGTACCGGCCGACCGGCCGGCCCGCGACGCGCAGGACCGCGGTGTCGTTGCTGGTCATCGGGTGCTCACCTCATTCGACAGGTGCTCCGCCGCCGGCGCCCAGGGGGCGCCGAGCTCGGAGTAGAGGGAGAGGGTGTCGGCGGCGGCCGCTACCAGCCCGTCGATGCCGGGCACCACCCGGCGGTTCTCGCCGGGGATCCGGCGCCAGGCGGTGCCGGGCAGCGGCGCCGGGTCGGGGGCCTTGCGAATGGCCTCCACGACCTTCATGAAGGCGCCGGTCTCGTCCGGCGGGACCAGCAGGTCCGCGCCCGTGGTGAGGTGCGCGACGAGGTTCTCCAGCAGATCGGTGCGGCCGTGCTCGAACTCCTCCGGGCCGTGCCCCGCCCGCTGGAGCAGCACCCGGTCCTGCTTGTACCAGAAGGTGATCCGGCCGCTGCTGCCGTGCACCAGGACGTACGGCTCGTCCGCCTGCTCGGCGCACAGGGTCGCGGCGACGGTGACCGGGTGGCCCTGCGCGGTGGTGACGCGGACGCAGGAGGTGTCGTCGGACTCGATGGCGTTGGCGCGCAGCAGCTCGGTCTCGATGGCCAGGACGTCCTCGGCGCGGGTGCTGCCGCCGAGGGCGAGGGCGGTGGCGACGGCGTGGGCGAGGGGGTTGGTCAGCGCCCCGTCGATCACGTCGACGCCGTTCATCCGCCGCTTGCCCGCCCAGGGTGCCCGCCGGAAGTAGTCCTCGTCGCGCACCCAGGCACCGGCCCCGCCGAGACCGACCAGCCGGCCGATCGCACCCTGCGCGATCAGTTCGCGGACGGCGGGCAGGGCGTGCGAGCCCAGCGACTGGAAGCCGATCTGGCAGGCGACGCCGGCCGCGGCGACCCCGTCGGCCATCCGGCGGAACTCGGCGTAGGAGGGGGCCGGGGGCTTCTCCAGCAGGAGGTGCACGCCCCGCTCGGCGGCCGTGAGGGCGAGGTCGGTGTGGGTGGGGATCGGTGTGCAGATCACGGCGATCCGGGCGCCGGTGGAGTCCAGCAGGGCGCCGAAGTCGGCGGACTGCTCGGGAGCGCCCAGGTCGCCGAGTTCTTCCTCGGTCAGCGGCGTCAGCTCGCAGACGCCGGCCAGCCGGACGAGGCCCTGCTTCTGCAGGCGGCGGATGTTCTCGACGTGCCAGCGGCCGTGACCGCGGGCGCCGGCGAGGACGACGGGCCAAGGGGTGCTCAGTGATTCGCTCATGGAGTCGATCATGCGACCGGTCATGGGATCCTCCCCGCGCCCGCGCCGCGGGCCACCGCCCGGTCGGCCGCCCGGGCGCTGTCGATCCGCCCGTGCAGGGCGGGCGTCCAGCCCACGTCGGCCGTCAGGTCGCGCTCGCTGCCCGAGTTGTAGGCGTTGTGGATCGCGAGCAGGTCGACCGGGAAGCCGTTGAAGAGCGTGCCGCTCTGGTGCAGGGCGGTGCCGTTCCAGCTCTTGACCAGGTCGGCGACCTCCACGTGGCCGGGGGCGTGGAAGGCGTTGTTCTCGGCGTAGATCTTCGACTCGGTGGAGACGCCGAGGGAGTAGCGGTAGTCGTCGTCGGTGATCTCGTAGCGGTTGTTGTAGAGGTGCACCTGGCCGAAGCGGACGCGTGGGGCGCGCTGGACGACCGACTCGAACTCGTTGTGGTGGAGCGTGACCCGGAGCTTTCCGCGGTCGCCGGTGGCGGTGTCGCTGCTGCCGATGAGCATCGCCTTGTCGTGGTCGGCGAAGCGGCTCCAGGAGACGGTCACCAGGTCGGAGCCGCCCGTGACGTCCAGCAGTCCGTCGTGGCGCAGGTAGTTGCGGGCGAAGTAGGTGGGTTCCTTCGCGTCCGGGTGGCCCTTGTCGCTCAACGTCACATGGTCGACCCACACATGGGTGGCACCGGCCAGCCAGATCGAGTCGTACGCCGTCTTCCAGTCGCCGAGACCGCCGGTGTTGGGCTGCCAGACGGGGAAGCAGTCGTAGGCGTCGCGGATGTCGAGGTTGCGGATGATCACGTTGTGCGCGTTCCGCACCTGCAGGCTCGCGCCCTTGAGTATGGCCGAGTCGCCGAGGCCGACGATCGTGGTGTTGGAGCCGACGGGCAGGACGATCCGCTCGGCCTGCCGGGCGGCGGAGGCCCGGCGGGCCTCCTCCTGCGGGCCGCTGGGCTTGGCGGAGCCCCAGGTGCGGGGGTCGTAGGCGGCGAGGTACTTCTTCAGGCTGTAGCCGCCGGTGGCGTAGTCGGAGCAGTCCAGTCGGTCGCCGTCGTCGTCGGTGTTGGCGTCGATGGTCCCGGCGATCCTGATGATCTTCGGGGTGTCGCTGCCGCCGTCGAGGGCGCGGACCAGCCCGGCCCGGTCGGTGACGGTGTGGACGTGGCCGGCGTCTGCCGCCGCGCCTCCGGTGGTGCCTTCGCCCGCGGAGGCCCAGCCGTCGTTCGCCGGCAGGGTGTCGCGGCCGATGTCCCGGGCCTCGGCATGCGCGGGCACGCAGAGCACCGCCAGCAGCCCCGCCGTGACGACCAGTCGCCCGATTCTCATCCCTTCACCGCCCCCGCGCTGAACCCGGTGATCAGCCACTTCTGGATGAACGCGAACACGATCACGACCGGCACGGCCGCGATGATGCCGCCCGCGGCGAGCGCGCCCAGGTCGACGCTGTCCGCGCTCATCAGGGAGTTGAGGCCGACGGGGATGGTCTGCTTGCTCTGGTTGTTGAGGAACATCAGGGCGAACAGGAAGTGGTTCCAGGAGTGCACGAAGGCGAACGAGCCGACGGCGATCAGGCCGGGCCGCAGCAGCGGCAGCACCACGATCCGGAAGGCCGTCAGACGGTTGCAGCCGTCCACCCAGGCCGCCTCCTCCAGGGAGTACGGCACGTTCTTGATGAAGTTGCTGATCAGGATCATCGACAGCGGCAGCTGGAAGACCGTCTCGGCGAGGATGACGCTGCCGAGCGAGTTGATCATCTGCAGCTCGGCGAAGATCTCGAAGAGCGGGACCAGCAGCAGCGCACCCGGCACGAACTGGGAGCACAGCAGGGCCAGCATGAACACCCGCTTGACCTTGAAGTCGAACCGGGCGAGGGCGTAGCCGCCGGCCAGTGCGACGAGGGTCGTCATGACCAGGGTGGCGACACCGACGAGGACACTGTTGGTGAAGTAGGTGCCGAAGCTGCGCTCCGTCCACACCTTCTCGAAGTGCTCGAAGGTCATCGGCCAGGGCACGAGCGAGGTGGAGCCGGCCGGGCGCAGCGAGAAGAGCAGGATCCAGTAGAAGGGGATGAGGGTGAAGAGCAGGTAGATGCCCAGGGGCAGATAGATCTGCCAGCGGGGCGCCTCGTCCCAGGAGCGGTTCTTCTTCGTGGGCCGCGGCGGTTCGGGGGTGGCGCGCACGGGAGCGGGCGTCGCCTTGGTGGCTTCCTTGACGCTCACTTGTTACCTCCGAACTTGCTCAGCCGCAGGTAGACCATCGAGCAGAAGAGAAGGATCACGAACGCCACCGTGGTCAGGGCCGACGCGTAGCCGAAGTTGTGGGCGTCGACGGATGTGTTGGCGATGTACAGCGGCAGCGTGGTCGTCTCACCCGCGGGGCCTCCGCCGGTCAGGGTGTAGAGCAGGTCGACGTTGTTGAACTCCCACACCGCGCGCAGCAGCGTGGACAGGATGATGGCGTCCTTCAGGTGCGGCAGGGTGATGTGCCAGAACTGCTTCAGGCGGCTGGCCCCGTCGACCTCGGCGGCCTCGTAGAGGTCCTTCGAGACGGACTGGAGGTCGGCGAGGATGAGGATCGCGAAGAAGGGCACGCCGCGCCAGAGGTCGGCGACGATCGCCGCCGGGAACACGGTGGAGGTGTCCGACAACCAGCTGGACCCGTAGGAGCCGATGCCCATGTCGGCGAGGTAACGGGTGATGCCCGTCTGGGAGTTGTAGAGCAGCACCCAGATCGCGGAGGTCAGCACGCCGGAGACTGCCCACGGGGAGAAGACCAGGGCGCGTCCCAGGCCCCGGCCCACGAAGGTCTGGTTGACGATGAGCGCCAGCGCGAGACCGAACAGCAGCTGGAGGCCGACCTCGACGAAGACCCACTTGGCGCTGAAGACCAGGGTGTCCCAGAAGACCGGGTCCTCGGTGAAGGCGTGGACGAAGTTGTCGAAGCCCGCGAAGCCGTTCCGCCACGGCTTGGTGGGGTTGTAGTTCTGCAGGCTGTAGTAGAAGACGCTGATGACCGGATAGGCGATGAAGCCCAGCATGAGCAGGGCGGCCGGCGCGATCAGCAGGTAGGGGAGCCTGCGCGGGGTGGCGGAGGCCCGGCGCCGCCGGGGTGGCGCGGGCGGTTTCGCCACGGCTGCGGCTTGGGCCATGACTGTTCTCCGTTCTCAGTACGTCGTGGTACATCGTGCGTCGGTACGCGGGAAGCGCTTACTTCCCGGGCAGGGTCGTGCCGGGTCGTGCGGAGGTGCTGGGTCGTGCGGAGGTGCGGGGGTGGTGCCGTGGTGCCCGGGTTCAGCCCGCGTACGGGTCGGCGACCCGGCCCGGCCGGGCGAGGAACTCGAAGTCGCAGCCGGTGTCGGCCTGCGTGATCTGCTCGTTGTAGAGCGCGCCGTAGCCGCGCTCGTACCGGGTGGGCGGCGGTGTCCACTCCGCCCGGCGCCGCTCCAGTTCCTCGTCGGCCACGTGGAGGTGGAGGGTGCGTGCCTCGACGTCGAGGGTGATGGAGTCGCCGGTGCGGACGAGGGCGAGAGGTCCGCCCACGTACGACTCGGGGGCGACGTGCAGCACGCAGGCGCCGTAACTCGTGCCGCTCATCCGGGCGTCGGAGATGCGGACCATGTCGCGGACGCCCTGCTTGAGCAGGTAGTCGGGCAGGGGCAGCATCCCGTACTCGGGCATGCCCGGGCCGCCTTTGGGGCCGGCGTTGCGCAGCACGAGCACGTGGTCGGGGGTGATGCCGAGCGCCGGGTCGTTGATGGTGCGCTGCATGGCCCGGTAGTCGTCGAAGACGACCGCGGGACCGGTGTGCTTGAGCAGGTGCGGCTCGGCGGAGATGTGCTTGATGACGGCCCCGTCCGGGCAGAGGTTGCCGCGCAGCACGGCCACTCCGCCCTCCTGCGCGACCGGGTTGTCCCGCGTCCGGATGACGTCGTCGTTGTGCACCTGCGCGCCCGCGACCTGCTCCCGCAGCGTGTCGTACGAGACGGTCGGACGGTCCAGGTGGAGCAGGTCCGGGATCCGGGAGAGGAACCCGGGCAGGCCGCCCGCGAAGTGGAAGTCCTCCATCAGGTACGTCTGTCCGCCGGGCCGTACGTTGGCCAGGACGGGGACCGTGCGGGCGGTGCGGTCGAAGTCGTCGAGGGTGAGCCGGACGCCCGCGCGGCCCGCCATGGCGATCAGGTGGATCACGGCGTTGGTGGAGCCCCCGAGGCCGAGCACGGTCGTCACGGCGTCGTGGAAGGCCTCGGCGGTGAGGATGTCGCTCAGCTTGCGGTCCTTGTGGACCAGTTCGACGATCGTCATGCCCGCCCTGGCGGCCATCCGGTCGTGCCCGGAGTCGACGGCCGGGATGCTGGAGGCGCCCGGGACGGTGACGCCGAGCGCCTCGGCGGCGGCGGTCAGGGTGGAGGCCGTGCCCATCGTCATGCAGTGGCCGGGCGAGCGGGCGAGGCCGCTCTCCAGCTCCTGCATCTCGCAGTCGCCGATGACCCCGGCGCGCTTGTCGTCCCAGTACTTCCACATGTCGGTGCCGGAACCGAGGACCTCGTTGCGCCAGTGGCCCGGCAGCATGGGCCCGGCCGGCACGAACACCGCCGGCAGGTCCACGGAGGCCGCCCCCATGAGCAGGGCGGGCGTCGACTTGTCGCAGCCGCCCATCAGCACGGCCCCGTCGACCGGGTACGACCGCAGCAGTTCCTCGGTCTCCATGGCGAGCATGTTGCGGTAGAGCATGGGGGTCGGCTTCTGGAAGGTCTCGCTCAGGGTCGACACCGGGAACTCCAGCGGGAAACCGCCTGCCTGCCAGACACCGCGTTTGACCGCCTGGGCGCGATCCCTGAGATGCACGTGACAGGGGTTGATGTCCGACCAGGTGTTGAGGATCGCGATGACGGGCTTGCCCAGGTGCTCCTCGGGCAGGTAACCGAGCTGGCGGGTGCGGGCGCGGTGGCTGAAGGTACGCAGTCCTTCGGTGCCGTACCACTGATGGCTCCGCAGCTGCTCGGGGCGCTTGGGGTCGGTCATATCGACCACCCGGCGGCGATGGCGGCGACTTCGGCGCGTTCGCTTTCCGGCAGCGGTCTGCTCGGCGGGCGGACCTCGCGGCGGCACAGCCCGAGGGAGGCCAGGGCCTCCTTGACGACGGTGACGTTGTTGGCGGAGCCGCTGTCGGCGCGCAGCTCCTCGAAGCGGCGGATCTGCTCCCAGACCTTCATGGCGGCCGGGTAGTCGCCGGAGCGCAGCGCCTCGATCATGTTCAGGGAGACGGCCGGGGCGACGTTCACCAGTCCGGAGGTGAAGCCGGTGGCGCCGGCGGAGAAGTAGGAGGGGGCGTACGGCTCGGCGAGCCCGGCCACCCACACGAACCGCTCCAGCCCCGCGTCCCGGGCGAACGCGGCGAACCTGGCCGCGTCCGGGACGGCGTACTTCACGCCGATGACGTTCGGGCAGGCGTCGGCGAGTTCGGCGAGCCGGGCACCGGTGAGCTGCGCGTTGCGGATGTACGGGACGACGCCCAGCTCGGGCACGGCCTCGGCGACGGCGCGGTGGTAGTCGACCCAGCCGGCCTGGGAGACGTACGGGTGGACGGGCTGGTGGACCATCACCATCTGGGCGCCGAGCTCACGGGCGTGCCGGGCGGAGGCGACGGCGGTGGGGATGTCGTGCCCGACCCCGACCAGGACGACGGCGCGCTCCCCGGCCTCGTCGATCGTCAACTCGGTGACCAGGCGGCGCTCGTCGGGGGTCAGGGCGTAGAACTCGCCGGTGTTGCCGTTCGGTGTGAGGGTCCTGATGCCGCCGTCGAGCAGACGGCGCAGCAGGGCCCGGTGGGTGTCCTGCGCGACGGTGCCGTCCTCGGCGAACGGGGTCACCGGGATCGCCACCACGTCGGCCAGGGCCGCCCGTTGGGTCTCGAACGCCACGCTGCTCATTTCTGACCTTCCTGTTCCAGTCCTGCCTGGGGGAAAGCGCGCTGCACGAAGGACGCGATGTGGGCGTGCAGGGCGAGCGCCGCGCCATCGGCGTCACCTTCGAGTGCGAGACGCAGGATCTCCCGGTGCTCGCCGGCCTCCCGCTCCCAGGAGGGGGAGGCGGCCCAGGCGACAGCGGAGACCAGGGCGGCCTGGTCGCGGACCTCGTCGAGCATCCGGCCGAGCAGCGGGTTGCCGCACGGCAGGTACAAGGAGCGGTGGAACTCGCGGTTGGCGAGGGAGCGTTCGGCGGTGTCGGTGGCGGCGTCGGCCCGGGTCAGCGCGTCGCGGGCGGCCTCCAGGGAGGCCCCGCGGCGCACGGCCCGCTTCAGCGCCTCGGGTTCCAGCAGCAGCCGGACGTCGTAGACCTCGCGCGCCATGTCCGCGTCCACCATGCGCACCGTGACGCCCTTGTACTGGCTCATCATGACCAGCCCGGTCCCGGCGAGCGTCTTGAGCGCCTCGCGCACCGGGGTCTTCGACACCCCGAACTGCGCGGCGAGCTCGGTCTCGACCAGCGCCTGTCCCGGCGTCAACTGCCCGGTGAGGATGCGGTGTTTGATCCCCTCCAGCACGTACTGCGTGCGGGAGGGGATCGGCGTGGGCACAGAGGTCATGCGCGCCTCTCGGATCTCGCGTCTCGGTGGATCGCGTATCGGATCTCACATATCGCGTCTCATATATGACGTACGAAGTACGACGCGATGACGGTAGGAGGGCGCGTTCGCTTCGTCAATGCTTCCGGCAAAGAAACTGCAATCGCTTTCTATGGCTGGGGCGCCCACTCCGGGTCCCGCCCGCTGAGCCCCACCGCCCGGGCCAGCAGGGATGCCTCCGGCCCGACCGTGACGACGGGCCCGAAGACGGCGCCGCGGTGGGGGTCGTCGACGGACGCCGCGAGGAAGTCGTGGCAGACCCGGAGCGCGGCCGGGTCGGGGTCGTACCGCTGACCGGTGGCCCGGGCCAGGTCCCAGCCGTGGACGACCAGTTCGTCGGTGGCGACGAGACCCGCGATCTCCCCGGGCAGGTCCACACCTCCGGCCCGTGTCATGCCGGTCCACGCGGCCGGGTCGCGCCAGGCCTCGGCCAGTTCGGCGAGAACCTTGGGCAGCTCCTCGCGCCAGCCGGGACCGATGTCCGGGAGCGCGGACTGCGGGTTGGTGTCGGTGGTGGCGCCCGGGTCCTTGCGGCCGGCGTCGCGGAAGGCGACGGCCAGTCCGATCAGGTGACCCAGCAGGTGACGCACCGCGTACTCCGGGCAGGGCGTCGGGTCCGCCAGTCGCTCGTCGGTGACGCCCTCGGCCAGGCGCGCCAGGACCGCGGTCTGGGGTCCGAGGTCCAGGGTCGCGGTCGGGATCGGTGTCGAGTCGGTCATCGGCTGCTCCTCGTGGTTCCGTACCTGGGATGCAGACCGGCTCCGCCGCCGGAACTCATCGCGGCGGGCGCCACCCGCCCCTCCCGAATCGTTGTGTACGGCCGGCCAACTTAAAATGCACATAGCGGTTGTTACAGACGCCTTCTGTGGCAGGTGGTGCGCGATGACACGCGACGGCGAGCTGAGACTGCATCTGCGGTGCGAGCTGGAAGATCTGTGCCCGGTCGTCTTCCGGAAGCTGACCGACCCCCGGGAGCTGGCCCGCTGGTGGGGCCCGGACGGGTTCAGCACCCCAAGCGTGGAGATCGACCTCCGCCCGGGTGGCGCCTACCGGATAGCGATGCAGCCCCCGGAAGGCGAGCTGTTCCATCTGGTGGGCGAATACATCGAGGTCGATCCTCCAGTGGGCCTGTCGTACACCTTCCGCTGGGAGGATCCGGACCCCGACGACCGGGAGACGGTGGTGACGCTGTCGCTGCACGACACCGACGTCAGACGGTCCGAGCTCACCCTCGACCAGGGCGACTTCGCCACCGAGCGGCGGCGGGCCCTCCACGAGGAGGGCTGGCTCCAGGGCCTGGGCAAACTCGGGGAGATGCTCGCCTCACAGCCGCATTGACCGCCACCCGCTCCGCTCGGAAACAGGGCACCCTCCCGATGCCTCGGCACGGCCCTTAGGCCCACAGTGGCCAGGCATGACGAACGAAACGACCTGGCCCCTCGTGCGCGTCCTGCGCGACCGTGACGCCGGGCTCTGTCTCGCGGGCGTGGTGGTCTCCGGCTTCGGCACCTCGGCCCTGTGGCTGGTGTCCGGCGTGTGGGTCAAGGACCTCACCGGCTCCGACGGCCTGGCCGCGCTGTGCATGCTCGCCATGTGGCTGCCGGCCCTGGCCGGGCCGCTACTGGGCACGCTCGCCGACCGGGGCCGCCGCAAGCCGCTGCTGATCGGCGTCAACCTGCTGCTGGGCGCTCTCCTGCTCACCCTCGTGGGCGTCGACGCGCCGTGCGACCTGTGGCTGCTCTACGCGGTGCTGTTCGTGTACGGCGCGGCGGGCGTCGTCGCCGACGCGGCCGAGTCGGCGCTCGTGGCGACCGCCGTAGACCGGTCCCTGCTCGGCGACTTCAACGGCCTGCGGATGACGGCCACCGAGGGCATGAAACTCCTGGCCCCGCCGGCGGGCGCGGGTCTCTACGCGGCGTACGGCGGCGCGAGTGTCGCCCTCCTGGACGCGGCGACGTTCGTACTGGCCACAGGCCTGTACGCGGCGCTGCGGGGGCGGGAGGTCAAGCCTGCCCCGGAACGGGACGGCCGCCGGCGGCGGACCGCCGAGGGCGTCCGCCACCTGTGGGCGCACCCGATGCTGCGCCCCCTGGTCCTGGCGGGCGGCGCCACGATGCTGTGCGCGGGCCTGAACGGGGCGATGGTGTACGCCGTCGTGGACGGGCTCGGGCGCCCCCCGGCGTATGCCGGTGTGCTGTACGCCGCGCAGGGCGCCGGTTCGGTCGCGGTCGGACTGGTCTCCGGCCCCGCCCTGCGCCACCTCGGGGCACGGCGTTTGGCGGCCTCAGGCATCGCGATGCTGGCGCTCGCGGTGGCCCTGCGGGCGGTGCCGTCCGACCCGCTGGCGCTGGTGTGCAGCGCGGCGATCGGCGCGGGGCTGCCCGCCGTGCTGATCGCCACCCTGACGTCCGTGCAGCGCGAGACGCCGGGGGTGCTGCTGGGCCGGGTCACGGCCACCGCCCACACCCTGGTGTACACACCGAACGTGGTCGGGCTGGCCGCCGGGGCGGCCCTGGTGGAACTGGTGGGTCACCGGCTGGTGCTGGTGGCCCTGGGCATTGCCCTGCTGGTGACGGCTGCGCCGCTGTTCCCTCCTCCGGCCGGGGCCGAAGCCGTCACCCACCGGTGACGGCCGCCCCGCCGTCTCAGAGCCCGGCGAGGGCGCAGCGGACCGCCTCCAGGTCGCCGTCGGACGCCAACCCGGCGTGATACAGCCGCAGTTCGGTCGCGCCGAGTCCTCGTGCCTCGGCGGCGTCGGCGGCGAGGGCGCCGGGGCTGCCGCCCATGCCGGAGACGACGGTGAAGTTGGCGGCGAGGACGGCGCCTTCCCGGCCCTGAGCCGCGAAGGGCGTCAGCGTGCCGGTGCCGCCCGCGCACGGCACGACCACTCCGTCGGCGACGGACAGGATGTGCGCCGGGTCGACGCCGGGGTTGGCGCCGACGTGGTACGACACCGGGTCCGCGTGCAGCAGCACCTGGAAGCCCTCGGGCGCCGCCGCCCGGACCGCCGCGACGGCATCCTCCTGGAGCGTGCGGGCGGTTTCGTCGCGGTACGCGCGCGTGGTGTTCGCGAGCTTCTCCCCGAGGAGCTTCTCGATGCCTGTCCAGCCTCCGCCGTCCGGGGGCGCCCCCCGCCACACCGGCTCCAGCGCGGCCCGTACGGCGGCCGCCAGCTCGTCGGCGTCCAGGCCGTGCCGTGCGTAGCCGTCCCGGCAGGACGGGCAGAAGCACAGGGCCATCAGGTACTGCCCGGCGTCCCCGAGGCCGACGCCGCCGGTCTTGTCGTGGGCGTGCAGATGCTGCAGGCCGTACCAGCCGAGGGACTCCAGCTCGGTGCCGCGTGCCCCGGGCCGGACGGCCGCCTCGGCCGCCAGGTCGGTCAGGTACGCGCGGGTGGCGGGCTGCGCGATGCAGGGCGCCCAGGGGTAGCGGTCGCCGTAGGCGTTGACGACCGAGGTGTCCGGGTGCTGGGCGCCGAGGCGCGAGTTGTGGGCGAGGACGACCCAGGTGTGCACCTCGAGGCCGGCGTCTGCGAGCGCGGCTGCGGCCTCCCCGAAGGCGTCTCCGGGGGCCCAGGCGCCGGCCGCGAAGGGGCGCAGTTCCCGTCCGTCCCAGCGGTCGTCCGCCGGGTACAGCACGGCGGCGTGCTCGGCGGTGACGATGCGGTGGCGCGGGTGGCGGGGCGTCAGGGCGCGGGTGGAGTGGTAGGCGGCGGCCAGCGTCACCTGCTGCACGCCGAGCGCGGCGATCCGAGCGGGCGCCTCCGGGTCCCCGTTGACGTCCCAGGGGTAGACGAATGCCGACGCCTTCACTTGGCCTCCTCCAGCAGCGCGTATCCGCGTTCGATCACTTCGGCGAGCTGCTTGACATGATCCTCGGTCGGCTCGTGCAGCGGAGGCCGTACCTCCCCCACGTCCAGTCCGCGCAGCCGTACGCCCGCCTTGACGAGCGCGACGGCGTAGCCGCGGCCCTGGGCGCGGAGTTCGACGAAGGGCCGGTAGAAGCCGTCCAGCAGCCTCTCGACCAGGCGGTCGTCGCCGTTCCGCAGCGCCTGGTGGAAGGCGAGGGCGATCTCGGGCGCGAAGCAGAACACGGCGGACGAGTAGAGCGTCACGCCGAGGGCGCGGTAGGCGAGCTGGGTCTGCTCGGCGGTCGGCAGGCCGTTGAAGTACAGGAAGTCGCCCGGGGTCTCGGAGCGGACCGCGCTGACGACGCGCTGCATGAGGTCGAGGTCCCCCAGCCCGTCCTTGAGACCGATGATCCCGTCGGTACGGGCCAGTTCGACGACGGTCTCCGGGGTGAACACGGCGTTGTCCCGCTGGTAGACGATGAGCGGCAGCCCGGTCGCGGCGGCCACCTCGCGGTAGTGCCGCAGCAGCCCCTCCTGCCCGGCGACGACGAGGTAAGGCGGCATGGCGAGCAGCCCGTCCGCCCCGGCGGCCTCGGCCAGCCGCGCGTAGCGCACGGCGAGCGCGGTGCCGTACCCGGCGCCCGCGACGACCGGCACGCGCCTCTCGGCCGCCTCGACGGCGCCCCGTACGCACGCCTCGAACTCCTCCGGCGTGAGCGCGTGGAACTCGCCGGTGCCGCAGCAGGCGAACACGGCGGCGGCTCCGGCCTCCACCCCGCGACGCACATGCGTGCGGTAGGTGTCGAGGTCCACGGAGCCGTCGGGGCGGTAGGCGGTGACCGGGAAGAACAGCGGCCCGCTGGGGCTGTTGAGCCGAGCGGCGAGAGGGGCTGACGTCACGAACTCTCCCGGTTCCATATCCATGATTGGCGTCTATATTTCTGAACAACTCCACGCTAAGGTGCCTCCTCGGCGCCGGTCAAGCGCGCGAACCCGCGTCGCACCAGTGGATTCACCTCCTCCGCGCCCTACTTGACGGGCTCCGCCCCGGCTCCCTAGCGTGTCCACGCATATGAATGCCGTGCGCTCATGTGCACGATCGGCGATTCAAGGAGACCCGAGGATGCCATCTCCCCGCACCGTCCTGCTCACCGGCGCCGCCGGTGGCCTCGGCACCCTGATGCGGGAGCTGCTCCCGGCCTACGGCTACGACCTGCGCCTGCTGGACATGCGCCCGATCGAGGGCGCACCCGACGCGATCACCGCGGACCTCGCCGACCAGGATGCCGTGCGCGAGGCGGTCCGGGGCGTCGACGCGATCATCCACCTCGCGGGCATCTCCCTGGAAGCCCCCTTCGAGAAGATCCTCAAGGCGAACATCGAGGGCACCTACCACCTGTACGAGGCCGCCCGCGAGGAAGGCGTCGGCAGGATCGTCTTCGCCTCCTCCAACCACGCGGTCGGCTACACCCCGCGCCCCCAGGGCGACGACCCGCTCATCCCGATCGACACCCCGCGCCGCCCGGACACCTTCTACGGCCTGTCCAAGTGCTTCGGCGAGGACCTGGCCCAGTTCTACTGGGACAAGCACGGCCTGGAGACGGTCTCGGTGCGCATCGGCTCCTGCTTCCCCGAGCCGACCAGCGTGCGGATGCTGTCGGTGTGGATGAGCCCCGCCGACGGAGCCCGTCTCCTCCACGCGGCCCTGACCGCCGAGCGCGTCGGCCACACCGTCGTCCACGGCTCCTCCGCCAACACCCGGCTGTGGTGGGACCTCGGCACCGCCCGGGCACTGGGCTACGAGCCGCAGGACGACTCCGAGCCGTGGGCCGAGAAGCTCATCGCCGAGCAGGGCGAACTGGAACCGGACAACGAGGCGCACGCCTACCTCGGCGGCCACTTCGTGACGGACCCGCCGATCTGGCCGTACTGAGCGGAACGAGTCGCCCTGGCGAAGACAAGTCGCCTCTGGCCGAAACGAGTCCTCGCGAACGGCGGGCGGCACCGAGAGCCACCGCGGCCGCCCCGCCACCACCCTGAACGGCCCCCCGGCCGGTTCCTCGCCGAGGCCGACACCTCGGCCCCGCAGTCGGTCATGGCCCGCTGGACCGGCAACCACGAGCGGGGCAACCGGACGCTCCGCCCGCGACCACCCCCGCTGTCGCCGCCGACACGATTGGGTGCAGGGTAAGGGAACGGCAAAACCGCCTCGCTCGTTCACGGGGCATGACCGCTATGACCCCTGGCTCGAACATCCCCCTGTCCGCCGCCCGCGTGACGGTGGACGTCGCCGCTCCGGTGCGGCTCGACGTATCGGGCCTGCTGCTCACCGCCGACGGCAAGGTGCGCTCCGACGACGACTTCATCTTCTACAACCAGCCGTCGGGCCCGGGCGTGACGTACCGCTCGGGCGGCGGCTCCGCGCCCGACGCGATCACGGTCGACACGGCCGCCCTCCCCCCGGGCATCGAGAAGATCGCCGTGACGGCGAGCCCTGACGCCGCGGGCCAGACCTTCCAGGGCGTCGAACCGACGGCCACGATCCGCAACGCCGACGACAACTCCGTCCTCGCCACGTTCACGCCCCCGCAGCTCGGCAGCGAGACGGCCCTGGTGATCGTGGAGATCTACCAGCGCAACGGCCAGTGGAAGGCCCGCGCCGTCGGGCAGGGCTACGCCAACGGCCTCGCGGGCATCGCCACGGACTTCGGGGTCACGGTGGAGGAACCGGCCGCCGCCGCCCCGGCCCAGCCGCTGACCCCGCCGCCGGCCCCGGCGCAGCCGCCGGCCCCGCCCGTTGCCACGCCCGCGGCACCCCCGGCCGCCCCGGCCACGCCGCCCCCGCCCGCGCCCGGCTCCGGGAAGATCAACCTCGACAAGGGCCGCGTCAGCCTCCAGAAGAACCAGACCGTCTCCCTGATCAAGGGCGGCCGCCCGCTGCTCTCCCAGGTCAAGATGGGCCTCGGCTGGGAGCCTGCGTACCGCGGCAAGGACATCGACCTGGACGCCTCGGTCATCGCCTACGGGCCGCAGCGCAACCACATCGACAGCTGCTACTTCGGCAAGCTGCAGATCGTGGGCGGCGCGATCCGGCACTCCGGTGACAACCTCACGGGCGAGGGCGGCGGCGACGACGAGGTCATCACGGTCGACCTCGGCCGCCTCCCCCAGGAGGTCACCGGCCTTGTCTTCACGGTCAACTCCTTCTCCGGCCAGAAGTTCACGGAGGTCGCCAAGGCCTACTGCCGCCTCCTGGACGGCGCGACCGGCGAGGAACTGGTCCGCTTCGACCTCACCGGCGCCGAAGCCCAGACCGGCGTGCTGATGGCCAAGCTGATCCGCCAGTTCTCCGGCGAGTGGGACATGACGGCCATGGGCGACTTCGTGAAGTCCCGCACGGTGCGGGGGATGGTGAAGCCGGCGGCCCAGGCGCTGTAACGCACCCACAGCCGACGTCCCGGGACGCCCCCGGCCAGGGGGCGTCCGGCGCCCGGCCCTCGTCTGCGCTCGTCGGCCCAGATGGGCCGGAGTCGAGTGGAGGCGCCCGAGAACCGGTGTCGGGGGAACGGCACGGCTGATCTTCGGAACAGGTCAGGCGGAGTCGCGGACCACCAGTTCCGGCGTCACCCACGCCTCCGCGCCCCGCAGCGGCTCCTCCCCCGCGCGCAGCCGGGCCACCTGCTCCACGGCAAGCCGCCCCAGCTGCCGCTTGTCGATGTGCAGGGTGGTCAGCGCGGGTTCCACCAGCTCGCCCAGGGAGAGGCCGTCGAAGCCGAGCACGGCCAGGTCGTCCGGGACGCTCCGGCCACGGCGGCGGGCGGTGCGCATGGCCCCGACCGCGATGAGGTCGTTGAAGCCGAAGACAGCGGTGATCTCGGGCCGCGTGTCCAGCAGCCGTGCCATGCCGGCCTCGCCGCCCGCCACGCTGTGCTCGGGGCAGATGACGACCCAGTCGTCGTCGACCGGCAGGCCGAGCCGCCGCACCTGCTCCAGGAAGGCCTGTCTGCGCGGACCGGGGCCGTGGGCCCCGTCCAGCATGCCGATCCTGCGGTGCCCGGCGCGGAACAAATGGTCCATGCCCCGCTCGACCCCGGTCGCGGCGTCGATGCCCACGGCCGCGAACCGGGTCTGCCGCGGGCCGCGTTCCAGCAGCACCAGCGGTACGCCCCCGATGTGCCGGGTGAGGAGGTCGTCCGGGTCCTTGAAGTAGCCGACGACGGCGTCCGCCTGATGGGACAGCACGTCGAGCGCCTGGCGTTCGCGGGCCTCGTCGATCCGGGAGTCCCACACCACGACCTGCCAGCCGCGCTGCTCGGCCGCCTCCAGCACCCCTGCGGCCACCTCCGGGAAGAAAGGGTTGCGCAGGTCGGGTATGACCAGGCCCGCCGTCACCGCGCCCTTCTGGACGAGTCCGCGCGCGAACCGGCTCGGCCGGTAGTCCAGGAGCCGCGCCGCCTCCAGGACCCGCTCCTTGGTGCCCGGGTCGATCTCACCCTTGTCGTTGACCGCCCGGGAGACCGTCTGGCGTGACACCCCGGCCAGGCGTGCGACGTCGTGGATCGTGGCCCGGCGCCGTGTACCGTCGGGTCGCTCGGCTCCCGGCTCCGCGCGCTGATCGTCCGTCCACACGCCCAGCACTGTATCCGGCGCCCTGCGCGGCCCGGCAGGGGCTGCGGGCGGGCCCGTCAGTCGCCGAGCTCGGTGAACAGTGTCAGCTGGAGCGCGCCAGGGGCTTCGAGCCGGGAGTTCAGGGAGTTCCAGGGGGTACGGGTCGGCTCGGCGACGACCTCGGCTCCGGCGGCGGCCAGCTTCGCCGTGGTGGCGGCGGAGTCGTCCACCTGGAAGGCGACCCGGACGTGCCCGGCCACCCGCCGCCCCACCTCGACCTCGTCGATGAAGGCGGCGTGGTTCGGGTCGGCCAGCTCCAGGGTGGCCTGCCCGGCCTCGAGGATCGTGACCCGTCCGTCCTCCGAGGCGAAGGCGCCCCGCTCGGGCAGACCGAGCACGTCCCGGTAGAAGTGCAGCGCGGCGTCGTAGTCGTCCGCCGTCACGACCAGGCGGAGTTCCCGGACGGCTGGTTGGTCGGACATGGCGACTCCTCGTGATCGGATCACCGCTCACAACGCGCCGACCGGCCTGCTGATTCCCGGAGCGGGCGGGATCGCACCCGGCGGAGAGGCCGTGGCCCGCGCTCGCCTCGCGGTGCGGGCCACGGTCTCTCAGGCCGCCCAGGGCCAGTCGGCGTCCCGGGCTGGTGCGTGACGTCGTGATCTCACGGTAGGAGGCGCAGCGCGGGAACCGCGAGCGAATCGACTACCGCTTCTGGCGCTTCCAGGGGCCGGTGATGGCGAGCAGAATTCCGGGCGTCTGGATGCTGGCGAAGAGGGTCCGGCCGTCGGGCGAGAAGGTGACACCGGCGAACTCGCTGTACTCCGGCTCCTCCTCGGTACCGATGTTCAGCTCGTTGCGCGCGATCGGGTACGTACGCCCGCTGTCGGTGGCCCCGAACAGGTGCTGCACGCCTTCCCCGTCCTCGGCGATGACGAGACCGCCGTACGGGGAGACGGTGATGTTGTCGGGTCCGTCGAACGCGCCGTCCGCGGACGGGTCGGGGTTCACCCCGAGCAGCACCTTCAAGGTCAGGGTGCGGCGCTTGGGGTCGTAGAACCAGACCTGGCCGTCGTGCTGTACGGGGCTCTCCTCACGGGCGTACGAGGAGACGATGTAGGCGCCGCCGTCGCCCCACCACATGCCCTCCAGCTTGCGGGCGCGGGTGACCTCGCTGTCGCTGAACTGCTTGCGCACGGGGGTGGTGCGGGCGTCGCGGTCGGGTACGTCCACCCAGTCGACACCGTAGACGGTGCCGATCCTGGTGGCACGGGACAGGTCGTCGACGAACCGGCCTCCGGAGTCGTAGCACTTGGGCGCCTGGAGGAGGCCGGCGTCGTCCGCCAGCGTGCGGAACCTGCCGGGGCCGTATTCGAAGCCCTTCGGCGGGGTCCAGCGGAAGAGGAGGCCGTTGGGGGCGGCGGCGTCCTCGGTGAGGTAGGCGTGGCCGCGCCTGGGGTCGATGACGACGGCCTCGTGGTCGTAGCGGCCGAAGAACTTCAGCGGCTTGGGGGCGCGGTTGGCGCGCCGGTCGCAGGGGTCGACCTCGAAGACGTAGCCGTGGTCCTTGGTCATGCCGTTGACACCGGCCTTGTCGGAGTTCTCCTCACAGGTGAGCCAGGTGCCCCACGGGGTGCGGCCGCCGGCGCAGTTGGTGGAGGTGCCGGCGATGCCCACCCATTCGGCGACGCGTCCGTCGGGACGCACCTCGACGACCGTGCAGCCGCCGGCGGCGGCCGGGTCGTAGACGAGGCCCTCGGTGAGCGGCACCGGGTACTTCCACTTGGTGCGCGGCCCCTTCAGCTCGTGGTTGTTGACGAGCAGGGTGGTGCCGCGGGGGCCGTCGAAGGTGGCGGTGCCGTCGTGGTTGGACGGCGTGAACTCCCCGGACTCCAGCTTGGTCTTCCCGCTGTAGGTGATGATCCGGTACGTGAAGCCGGCGGGCAGGGCGAGGATGCCCTTGGGGTCGGGGACGAGCGGTCCGTAGCCGACTCCGTGCCGGGCGTCCGCCGCGCCCTCCGCACTGTCGGTGTCGTAGGACGCGAGGGCGTTCGGCGCGGTGGCGAGGGCCCCGACGCTGCCCGCCAGCGCGACACCGGCACCGGTGATCGCGGAGTTTCTGGCGAAGTCCCTGCGGGTGAGCGACATGGTGTCTCCTGTGACGGTGAGAATGCCGTGGAGGGTGGCGGACCTCGTTCGGCGACACCGTGCCGCTCATCCATGAACGCCGGTTGAACAACACTCGAAGGGGCGCGGGTCTGATTCCCGCGGGCTCCGCCGCCAGGCGTGACCAGCCACAACGGGCCCGCACCCGCGAGACGAGCTCAGCCCCCCTGCTGCGACCGCGCTTTGAAGGCCGCCTTCCGAGCCTCCTTGGCGACCTTCTTGTCCGGATGCAACCGCCCCATCGCCTCCAGCACATCAGCCGTAGCGGGATGGTCGACCCGCCACACGGCCGCGAAGAACCCGCCGTGCTGCTGCGCGAGCCCCTCCACCAGCGCCCGCAGCTCCTCGGAGTTCCCCTCCGCGGCCAGTTGCGCGGCGACCGTGTCGATGGTCAGCCAATAGACCATCGTCTCCGAAGGGGCGGGCACGTCCGCCGCACCATGCTCGGTGAGCCAGACCCGGGCGAGACCGCCCAACTCGGCGTCGTCGAGCACCTCCCGCAGGGCCGGCCCGGCCGAAGCCCCCACCAGCGACAGGGCCTGCTGGCACCGCAGCCGCCGCAGCGGCGCCCCCGCGTCCGAACCCCGGGCCGCCGCCAGCAACTCCCGTGCCGCGGCGAGCGATTCCCGGCGCTCCAGCCACTGCTCGGTCTCGGCCTGCGCCGCCCCCGGCGGAAACGCGGCCGTGCCGTCGAGCAGCGCGTCGGCACCCTTGTCCGCGAGGTCCCCGACGGCCGGCGCATCGAATCCGGCCTCCAGCAGCCGGACGCGCATGCCGTACACCCCGAGCGGGGTGAGGCGGACCATGCCGTACCGGGAGACGTCGGTGTCGTCGACGGGCGCCGCCGGCTCCTCGTCGGCGTCGTTCATGAGCGCCTCGTCGACGGGCTGGTACTCGACGAACCCCACCGGCTCCAGCATCCGGAACTGGCCGTCCAGCCGCATCATCGCGTCGGACACCTGCTCCAGGACGTCGTTGGTGGGCTCGCCCATGTCGCTGGGCACGATCACCGAGGCGGCCAGCGCCGGAAGCGGCACCGGGGCGCCGCCCGGGGTGTCCTCGCCGGCGGTCAGCAGGTAGAGGTTGCCGAGCACGCCGTCGAGGAACTCGGCCTCGGCCTCCGGGTCCCAGTCGAGGGCGGAGAGGTCGACCTCGCCGTCCTCGTCGACGAGCCCGTCCAGATCGGGCACGCTCGCGTCGGCGAGCGCGGTGTCCAGGGCGGCGAGCCACACGGCGAGCACGTCCTGCGGGGATCCGCCGGTGAGCAGCGCGAGCTCCTCACCCACCGTGACGGTGCCCTCCTCCTCGTCGACGATCTCGACGAGACCGGCGTCCACGGCGACCCGCCAGGCCTCACTGGCGTCGGCGGCGGCGTCGTCCCCGCTCAGTCCGAGCGCCTCGACCGCGGCGGGCAGTTGCTCGTCGACGAGCCCGCCTCCCGCGTCGACGCGGGTGTCCGGCCCGGCCCAGCGGGCGAGCCGGGCGGCCCGGGACAGCAACGGCGTGGACAGCGCGTCCCGCGCCAGCTCCGCTTCGGTGTGCAGCCGCACGGGCGGCAGGGGGGAGGAGCTGTCTGACATCGGCTGATTCTCCTAGCGCGCCTCAGGTGACTCAGCCGCTCAGCCTAGACGGATTTCCACCCATGCCGCCCACTTCATCTCCCCGTCGACCGCCGTACACGGCCGAAACCTTGACAAGTGACATGGCCACGCTGGAGATTGACGCGCGTAGAAGTCGGCGGACACCTGTTCACCGGGCCTGCCCCACCACGCGCCCCGTCCATCGCCCTCTACGCACGTCACACCGCGCCGCCCCACAGGCCGCGGCAGCAAGCCGTCCACTCGTTCCGCCCTCGTCCCGGCGCCCTGTCACGTCCCCGGAGGGAATCCCGTTGCCGAGCAAGTCGTCCGCGCGCCTCGCCGCGCTCACCGTCGCCGCCGCGTGTTCCGCGGCATCCACGATCGTCCTCACGACCCCCGCGCACGCGGAATCGGTGCGTATTCACGACATCCAGGGCAGCACCCGGATCTCCCCGTACGCCGGCAAGCAGGTCACGGACGTGGCCGGAATCGTCACCGGCGTCCGCACCTACGGCTCGTCCCGCGGCTTCTGGATCCAGGACCCGAACCCGGACACCGACCCGGCGACCAGTGAGGGCGTCTTCGTCTTCACCGGTTCCACCCCGAAGGGCGTCGCCGTCGGTGACTCCGTCACGGTCAGCGGCACGGTCTCGGAGTACGTCCCCGGCGGCACGACCTCCGGCAACCAGTCCCTGACGGAGATCACCAAACCGACGACCACGGTCGTCTCCGGCGGCAACGAGCTCCCCGCCGCCACGGCCGTCACCGCGAGGTCCGTCCCCGCCGCCTACGCGCCGGCCGGCGACACCGCCGCCGGGGGCTCGATCAACCCCCTCCCCCTCAAGCCCGCCGAGTACGCCCTGGACTATTACGAGGCGCTGGAGGGCATGACCGTCCGGGTCGCCGACGCCCGCGTGGTCGGCGCCACCGACCCGTACACCGAGCTGTGGGTGACGGTGAAGCCGCACGAGAACCGCAACCGCCGCGGCGGCACGGTCTACGGCTCCTACGACGCCCAGAACACGGGCCGCCTCCAGATCCAGTCCCTCGGAGCCGCGGCCGACTTCCCGAAGGCGAACGTGGGCGACACCCTCCAGGGCGCCACCGCAGGCCCCCTGGACTACAACCAGTTCGGCGGCTACACCCTGGTCGCGAGTGAACTCGGCACGCTGAAGAGCGCGGGTGTGCAGCGCGAGACGACCCGCAAGCAGCGTTCCGGCGAGCTCGCGGTCGCCACGTACAACGTCGAGAACCTGGACCCGACCGACGACACCTTCGCCGCCCACGCCTCCGCGATCGTGAACAACCTGAAGTCGCCGGACATCGTGTCCCTGGAGGAGATCCAGGACAACAACGGCGCCAAGAACGACGGCACGGTCGCCGCCGACCGGACCATGACCCAGCTGATCGACGCGATCGTCGCGGCCGGCGGCCCGAAGTACGACTGGCGCTCGATCGACCCGGCCGACAACACCGACGGCGGTCAGCCCGGCGGCAACATCCGCCAGGTGTTCCTGTTCAACCCGGAGCGGGTCTCCTTCGCGGACCGCGCGGGCGGCGACGCCACGACGGCGACCGGCGTGACGAAGATCCGCGGCAAGGCGCACCTGACGCTCAGCCCCGGCCGCATCGCCCCGGCCGACGAGGCCTGGAGGAACAGCCGCAAGCCGCTGGCCGGCGAGTTCGTCTTCCGCGGCCGCACGGTCTTCGTGATCGCCAACCACTTCAACTCCAAGGGCGGCGACCAGGGCCTGACCTCCCAGTACCAGCCGCCGTCGCGTAGCTCCGAGACCCAGCGCCACCAGCAGGCCACCCTGGTGAACGCCTTCGTCAAGGACATCCTCGACACCCAGAAGAACGCGGACGTCATCACGCTCGGCGACATCAACGACTTCGAGTTCTCCCGGACCGCGCAGCTCCTCGAGGGCCGCGGCGAACTCTGGTCGGCGATCAAGTCGCTGCCCGGAAGCGAGCGTTACTCGTACGTCTACCAGGGCAACAGTCAGGTCCTCGACCAGATCCTGATCAGCCCGTCGATCCGCCGCGGCTGCGACTTCGAGTACGACAGCGTGCACATCAACGCGGAGTTCAACGACCAGATCAGCGACCACGACCCGCAGGTCCTGCGCTTCCGCCCGTAACCCCGGCCCGGGGCCGGCCGAACGACGCGTTCGGCCGGCCTCACGGTCCCTCTCTCACCCGGGCACCAGCCCCAGGGCGTGCACGTACCGGCTGCCGGTGGCCCTCGCGACTCCCGGACACGTCCGCACCCGCTCCCAGGCATCGGTCGACGGCGCGGCCAGCGCCCGGTCGTAGGCCTCGGCGCTCTCCCACTCGGCGTAGTTCAGCACGTGCCGGCCGTCCGTACTCACATGGAAGTGAGCGGACACCAGACCGGCATGCCCCTCCGGGTCGTCCTCCAGAGCCTTCAGCACGAGATCGACCCACTCCTCCCGGCGCTGCCCGCCCTCGAAGTCGATCCGCACGGTGACGATCAGCCCGGGCGCCCGTCAGGCGCCCATCCGCGGCGCCCCGGCGGCACGACCGGGCGCGGCCGAGGCAGCCCGGACGCCGGCCACGACGCGCCCGCGCCCCCGGCCCGCGGAAGGGGGCGGGGGCGCGGCACCCGGCCCTTCAGCGGTGCCCGTGGACATGCCTCCATCGCAGCACCCCGACGGCCACCACGCCCGCGGCCGCCCCGGCCACCAGCACCGGACCCGGATGCCGCACCCCGGCCTGCACCAGCGTCCGCACCGGCCCGGGCCCCGCGTGCGCGGCCCGATCCTGCACCGCGTGTCCGGCTTGCGCCGCGCTGCTCCGCAACTGCACCGTCATCGCCCCGGCCTTGTCCCGAAGATCAGCGGCCCGAGCGAGCGCACGCCCCTTCACATCGGCCTTCCCGGCCAACTCCTGCACCGTGTTGCCGAGTTCGCCACGCGTCTGCTCGATCTGCCGCCGCAGCTCGTCGGGCCCCTTGGCCCCACCCGTCGGCTTCGTCATCGATGCGCCCTTTCCCTGATCTCCTCCACGTCCGCCTTGACACTGCCGAGCGCCTCCTCGGGCGTGGGCGGCGCGGCCCGCCGCAGCTGTCCCCGGCCGACCACGGCCAGCACAGCCGCGATCACGAACAGCACCCCGGTGACGATCAGCGCCGCCGCCCACACCGGCAGCACCAGCGAGAGCGCGGCGGCTCCCGTACCGGCCAGCGCGAGGAACCCGGCATACGCGACGGCGCCCGCCGCACCGAGCAGCCCACCGCCACGCCCCGCCCGCCGCCCCTTCTCGGCCAGCTCTTCCTTCGCGAGCGCCACTTCCTGCCGCGCGAGCCGGGAGAGCTGCTCGGCGGCCTGTCCGACGAGCTCACCCACGGAGTGGCGCTCGTCGTGCACGGTCCGATGGTTCATGGTCCCGGTCACGGTGTTCCCCTCCTCTCGAAGTAGGAACCCCCGAGTACCCGGCCGGCCCGTCGGCTACCCCTACAGCCCGGCCCCGTCCCCCCGCTCACCGAGTCGGGCCGGCCACGCCCGGAACCAGTCGCACCGTGTCTGCAACGGCGGTGCCTCAGACACGAGTTCGGGCCCCAGGCCCCTCCGGCGACTCCGGCCCCGCCGACGCCTTACCACCCGTGGCCGCGACCCGCACCCCCTCCCCGCCAACTGAGCGAACGCGGCGAACGAAAACGACACCCGGCCCCGCGCGACGCCCCACAGGGCGCGAGCGCCCGCCACCCGACCCGCCCCATCGGACGGAAGACACCAGTTCCACCGCACCTCAAAGCAATGCTTAACGGCACCCGGTAGAAAAATTAAGTGGAGCTACGCGATCGGGCTGCCGAACACTACTCTCATGACGACTCCCTTCGGCCGCACCCTCTGCGCGATGATCACCCCCTTCACCGACTCCGGAGCCCTGGACCTCGACGGCGCCCAGCACCTCGCCGCCCACCTGGTCGACAACGGCTGCGACGGCCTCGTCCTCTCCGGCACCACAGGCGAGTCCCCCACCACCACGGACGCCGAGAAGTCGGCGCTGATCACCGCCGTCCGCGAGGCCGTGGCCGACAGGGCGTCGATCGTCGCGGGCATCGGCACCCCCGACACCCGCCACACCACCGAACTGGCGAGAGAGGCGGAAAAGGCGGGCGCGGACGGCCTGTTGGTGGTCTCTCCGTATTACAGCCGCCCCCCGCAGGACGCGATCGAAGCCCACTTCCGCGAGATCGCGGACACCACCGGACTCCCGCTCATGCTCTACGACATCCCGGCTCGCACCGGTGCCCGCATCGAGCCGGAAACGCTCCTGCGCCTCGCCGGACACCCCCGGATCGCCGCGGTCAAGGACTGCTCCTACGACTTCCTGGGCGCCCAGAAGGTACTGGCCCGCACGGACCTGGCCTACTACGCGGGCTGCGACGAACACAACCTCGCGCTGTACGCCGTAGGCGGCACGGGGTACGTCAGCACGGTCGCCAACGTGATCCCGCACCGCCTGCGAGCCGTTCTGGACGCGTTCGACGCGGGCGACACCACGCGGGCGGCCCGCCTCCAGCAGCGGGCCACCCCCCTCATCGAGGCGATCATGTCGGCGGGCCTGCCGGGCACCGTCACGACCAAGGCGCTCCTGAACGCCCTGGCCCTCCCCGCAGGCCCGGTCCGCGCCCCGCTCCGGGCCGCCGATCCCGCGACGACCGACACTCTTTCGTCGCTCCACGCGGAGCTCGCCGGGACGTGATCACCGCTCCGCGAACACCGGTTCCCACCGTCCCTTCGTGTTGTCCTTGGGCGAGCGGTAATCACTGAGCGGGGTCGTCTTCTTGCCGCCGATCGTCACGAGCACCAGCCGCTGGTGGTACTCGTTCCCGTCCGGCCCGATGTCCCACGCGACCAGCGAGTTCCCGTCCGCCCAGGCGAGCAGCTGCTGCCGCACCTCGCGCTTGTCTCCGGTGCGCGCGTCGAGGACCGAGGAGGACCTCTTCCACTTCCGGCCCGCGAACCCACCGGCGACGAGCTGCCCGTCAGGCGACACCCCCGCGTCGACGTACCACTCCCGGTACCTGCGCAGCACGAATACGGTGCGCTGCCGGGCGGTCAGCCGGGTCAGCGCGCCGCGCATCAGCAGGCGCAGTTCGGCTGCGGCCGGAGGCGTCCGGGGCGGTGACCGTCTCCGGCGGCTCGGCGACGCTCAGCTCGCGCCTCGGCCACTTCAGCCGCCAGCGGCTGACCTGCTGCCGGTAGAGAACCTGGCGGACGTACGCCTCGGGTTCCTCGATGCGGTGCCAGCGGCCCGCCGCCTTGATCAGCGCGTTCTGGAGCAGGTCCTCGCCCGCGTGCCGGTCGCCGCCGCTGAGCAGGATGGCGGTCCTCAGCAGCGCGGACGACCGGTTCGCCACGAACTCCCGGAGACTCTCCTGTGCTTCGGCATCCATCGTCACCTTCGCTCTCCCCGGAGCGGACCCTGTGCCCGGCCCCCGTACTCCCTGTGACGCGTACGGGAGCCTCCCGCCATGCCACCCGCCGGGAACGAAAACGGGACGGCCCGTGCCGCAGGCGTCTGCGACACGGGCCGTCCCGTCGATGTGCCGTCTCCGGTTCAGTTCCAGGCGTACCCGTCACCGAACAGCAGCGTGTGCTCCAGCACGTCCTCCGCCGGATCGTCGATCTGGCCGACGTTGACGTTGAGCAGACCGACCCGGTGGCCGTTGTGCGAGCCCGTGTTGGTCTCGTCGGCGTGCGCGGCCCCCGCCGGCAGCCAGCACACCGCCAGCGCCGTGACCGCCCCCGCCAGGCAGCGCGCCACGGCCCGCCCCTGCTCGTTCCTCATGCCTCGGTTCCTCGTTTCGTCGGTTCGGCGTCTGATCGGACACTGCGTCCACCCGTTCATCTGCCGAAACCACCGCGAGGTCACGCCGGGTCATCCGTACGGGGATCGTCAGTTGTGGCTGTGGAGGATCTCGTTCAGTCCGCCCCAGACCGCGTTGTTCGGCCGGGCCTCGACGGTGCCGGTGACCGAGTTGCGGCGGAAGAGGATGTTGGAGGCGCCCGAGAGCTCGCGGGCCTTGACGATCTGGCCGTCGGGCATGGTGACGCGGGTGCCGGCAGTGACGTAGAGGCCGGCCTCGACGACGCACTCGTCGCCGAGGGCGATGCCCACGCCCGCCTCGGCGCCGATCAGGCAGCGCTCGCCGATGGAGATGATGACGTTGCCGCCGCCGGACAGGGTGCCCATCGTGGAGGCGCCGCCGCCGATGTCCGAGCCGTCGCCGATGACGACACCGGCGGAGATGCGGCCCTCGACCATCGACGTGCCAAGCGTGCCGGCGTTGAAGTTGACGAAGCCCTCGTGCATGACGGTGGTGCCCTCGGCGAGGTGAGCGCCGAGGCGGACCCGGTCGGCGTCGGCGATCCGGACGCCCTTGGGGGCCACGTAGTCCGTCATGCGCGGGAACTTGTCGACGGAGGTCACCTGCAGGTGCAGGCCCTCGGCGCGGGCGTTGAGCCGGACCTTCTCCAGGTCGTCGACGGCGACCGGGCCGAGCGAGGTCCAGGCGACGTTGGCGAGGAAGCCGAAGATGCCGTCCAGGCTCTGGCCGTGCGGCTTGACCAGGCGGTGCGAGAGCAGGTGCAGGCGCAGGTAGGCGTCGTGGGCGTCGATCGGCTTCTCGTCTAGCGAGGCGATGACCGTGCGGACCGCGACCACCTCGACGCCCCGGCGGGCGTCCGGGCCGACCGCCGCGGTGGCGCCACCGCCGAGCAGCTCCGCGGCACGCTCGGCGGACAGCCGCTCGGTGCCGGACGGGCCGGGCTCGTCGAGGAGCTCGGGCGCGGGGAACCAGGTGTCGAGAACGGTGCCGTCGGCGGCGATCGTGGCGAGGCCGGCGGCCACGGCGCCGGTGGTGCGAGGAGCAGTCGTGTCGGTCATGAGGGCAACCTAACCGGCGGACGGCGGTCCAGGCGAACCGGTGCGGGGGCGTCTCACGTGACGGGCGGTATCCCTCCTCGAAGGCGCCCCTCGGCAGCGCGGACACCCCGCCCGTCGGCGTCACCCACCGGCCCCCGCGACGACTCGCCCCAGCACCTGCCGGGCATAGGCCTCGTCGTACGGCACCCCGGTCAGCAGCACCTGGAGGCAGATGCCGTCGACGACCGCCACCAGCGCCCGGGCGGTCACGGGGTCCGTCCGTCGGGACAGCTGCTCGGCGACGCCCTCGGCCCACTCGGCGGCGACGGGCCGCAGCGCGGGCCGGCGCAGGGCGGCAAGGTACAGCTCGTACTCGAGCTCCACCCCCGTACGGTCACCGGCGAGCCACTGGCCGATCCACCCGGCGAGTTCGGCGGCCAGATCGGTCCCGGGACCATCCGGACCGCCACAGGAGGCGATCACCTTGGCGAAGCCCTCGTTGGTCTGCCGCAGTGCGGCGACCAGCAGCTCGTCGAGGGTCTTGAAGTGGTACGTCGTGGAGCCGAGCGGGACGTCGGCCTCGGCGGCGGCAGTGCGGTGGCTCAGTCCGGCGATGCCCCTCGAGCCGACGACCCGGATCGCCGCGTCGATGATCCGCTGCCGCCGCTCGGGGTCGTGGCGCCGGGGCATCAGTGCGCACCTCCCAGGTTCAGCACCACGACTCCGACGATGATCAGCGCGATCCCGACGGCCTTGGCGACGGTCATCCCCTCCCCGAGGAAGACGATGCCGATCGTGGCGATGGCCGCCGTGCCGGCTCCGGCCCAGATGGCGTAGGCCGTGCCGACGGAGACGGTTTTCAGCGTCTGCGCGAGCAACCCGAAGGAGAGGAGATAGCCGGCGAGCGTGAGCAGCGAGGGCGTGAGCCTGCTGAACCCGTCGCTGTACTTCATGGCGGTGGTCGCGCCCACTTCGGCGGCTATGGCGCCGGCCAGCAGCAGATATCCCATGCGTACGACCGTACACAACATCTGTACGACCGTACACAAAGAGGCCTCGGATATCGGTGAGAAACCGCTCTCGCAAAACGAGTCCCAGGGGTCCCACGCGTCCACTACGGTGTCCACCGATCACACACCGGGCCACCACAACTGCGCCGCCGTCAAGGGTGCCCGCGGAGGAAAAGCGCATGGCAGAAGACAAGTCCCGGCCCCCGCAGGACCGCCCGTGGGAGAGCGGCTGGGCCCCGGACACCACCCGGGCACCGGGAACGCGACGGCTCTGGCTGGCGGGCGCCCTCGCCCTGGCCACGGTCACCGCGTGCGTCACGGCCATCACCGTGAGGGAGAACGAACCGCGCGAGACGACGCCCGAGGCGGCGGAGCCGACCACACTCGGCAGCTCGGCCCCGGGTGGCCTGATCTCGTTCGCGACCCCCTCCAAGAGCGGCTCGAAATCGCCGGGCGCGGACCGCGGCCACCCGTCCCCCACGCCGACCACGAGCGCACCCACCAGCGCCGCCCCCACGCCGGAGCCGCAGAAGAAGGCACCGAAGTCACCGGCGCCCGACACCTCTTCGAAGACCCCGAAGCCCCCGTACGCCGGCGGCACCTCCATACGCTCGGTCAACTACCCCGACCGCCACTGGCACGTGCGCGACGGCTACGTCCGCCTGGACCGGATCGGCTCCGGATCCGAACAACGGGAGGACGCCACCTTCAAGCGCGTCGCGGGTCTCGCCGACCCCTCCTGCTACTCATTCGCCACCGCGGACGGCCGCTACCTCCGCCACCGCAGCTTCGTCCTGGTCAAGGACGGCGATGACGGCTCCGCCCTCTTCCGCAAGGACGCCACCTTCTGCCCCCGCCCGTCCCACGCGGGCTCGATCATGCTGGAGTCGGTCAACTACCCCGGCCGCTTCCTGCGCCACCGCGACTTCCGGCTCCGCCTCGACCCGTACCAGCGCAGCGACCTGTACCACGCGGACTCGGCGTTCTGGCTGGAGCCGGGTCTGAGCTGACGCCTCGGGGCACGCATGGCGAAGGACTCCGGTGTTTCCCCTGGCGCAAGAAGCGGCCAGCGACCCCTTTCGGACGCTCGTCCGTGCACTGCGCCACTGAACGACCGAGGCCCCCGGTGCCCTGTTCCTGCGGATCTCGAAATCCACTCAAGGGTCTCCGGGGGCCTCGACGGGGCCGGTCGGCTGCTCAGACGTTGAAGCCCAGCGCCCGAAGCTGCTCCCGCCCGTCGTCCGTGATCTTGTCCGGGCCCCACGGCGGCATCCAGACCCAGTTGATGCGCAGTTCGCTCACGAGGCCGTCCGTGGCCGACTTGGCCTGGTCCTCGATGACGTCCGTCAGCGGGCAGGCCGCCGAGGTCAGGGTCATGTCGAGCGTCGCGATGTTCGCTTCGTCGATGTGGATGCCGTAGATCAGGCCGAGGTTGACGACGTCGATGCCCAGTTCGGGGTCGACGACGTCGTACAGCGCCTCACGGACCTCTTCCTCCGAGGCCGGCTTCATCTCAACGGTCTCGCTCATGCCGTCGTCTCCTTCTCGGCGTCGGCTCCGCCCAGCACCTGGGCCGTCGCGTCCTTCCAGGCCATCCAGCTCAACAGGGCGCACTTGACCCGGGCCGGGTACTTGGACACCCCGGCGAACGCGACCGCGTCCTCCAGGATGTCCTCCATCGCGTCGTCGGGTTCGATCCTGCCCTTGGACTGCATCAGCTCCAGGAAGGTCTCCTGGATCTTCTGCGCGTCGGACAGGTCCTTGCCGACCAGCAGTTCGTTCAGCACGGACGCCGAGGCCTGGCTGATGGAACAGCCCTGGCCCTCGTACGAGACGTCCTCGATCGTCGTGCCGTCGTACTTCACGCGCAGCGTGATCTCGTCACCGCACGTCGGGTTGACGTGGTGCACCTCGGCGTCGCCATCCCGCAAGCCCCGCCCGTGCGGGTTCTTGTAGTGGTCCAGGATGACTTCCTGGTACATGGAGTCCAGCTTCACGGTCTCAGCTCACGCCCTTCAGCCGAAGAAGTTCCGAACGTGCTCCAGGCCGTCGACCAGCGCGTCGATCTCGGCCGGCGTGGAGTACAGATAGAACGACGCTCGCGTGGTCGCAGGAATTCCGTAGCGCAGGCAGACCGGACGGGCGCAGTGGTGGCCGACCCGGACCGCGATGCCCTGCTCGTCGAGGACCTGGCCCACGTCGTGCGGGTGGATGTCGCCCAGGGTGAAGGAGATCGCCGCGCCCCGCTCCTCGGCCGTGGTCGGGCCGATGATGCGCAGGTCGGGGACCTCCAGCAGCCGCTTCACGGCGTACTCGGTGAGCGCGTGCTCGTGGGCGAGGATCTTGTCCATGCCGATCGAGCTGAGGTAGTCGATCGCCGCGCCGAGACCGACCGCCTGGGCGATCGGGGGTGTGCCCGCCTCGAACTTGTGGGGCGCCGGGGCGTACGTCGACGAGTGCATCGACACGGTCTCGATCATCTCGCCGCCGCCGAGGAACGGAGGCAGGTCCTCCAGCAGCTCCTGGCGTCCCCAGAGGATGCCGATGCCGGTCGGGCCGCACATCTTGTGGCCGGTGAAGGCCACGAAGTCGGCCTGCAGGGCCTGCACGTCCAGCGGCATGTGCGGCGCGGCCTGGGAGGCGTCGACGCACACCAGGGCGCCGACTTCCTGGGCGCGGCGCACGATCGCCTCGACCGGGTTCTGGGTGCCGAGGATGTTGGAGACCAGCACGAAGGAGACGATCTTCGTCTTCTCGGTGATGACCTCGTCGATGTTCGACAGGTCCAGGCGGCCGTCGTCGGTGAGGCCGAACCACTTCAGCTTCGCGCCCGTGCGCTGCGCGAGCAGCTGCCACGGCACGATGTTGGAGTGGTGCTCCATCTCCGTGATGACGATCTCGGTCTCGGAGTCCACGCGGTAGGGCTCGTCGGCCCAGCCCAGCATGTTCGCCACGAGGTTGAGCGACTCCGAGGCGTTCTTGGTGAAGATCACCTCGTCACGCGAGGGCGCGTTGATGAACTCCGCGACCTTGTCGCGCGCGCCCTCGTACAGCGCCGTGGCCTCCTCGGCGAGCACATGCACACCGCGGTGGACGTTGGCGTTGTAGCGCTCGTAGTACTCACTGAGTGCGTCCAGCACCTGGCGCGGCTTCTGGCTGGTCGCCGCGTTGTCCAGGTACACGAGCTTCCGACCGTCGTGGACCTGCCGGTCCAGGATCGGGAAGTCCTTGCGGATCGCCTCGGTGTCGAGGAGGCCCGGCAGTTGTGTCACGCGGATACGCCACCCTTCGTGTAAGCCTCGTAGCCCTCGTTCTCCAGCTTGTCGGCGAGCTCGGCGCCGCCGGACTCGACGATGCGGCCGGCGGAGAACACGTGGACGAAGTCGGGCTTGATGTAGCGCAGGATGCGCGTGTAGTGCGTGATCAGCAGGGTGCCGACCTCGCCGGTCTCGCGGACGCGGTTGACGCCCTCGGAGACGACGCGCAGGGCGTCGACGTCCAGGCCGGAGTCGGTCTCGTCGAGAACCGCGATCTTCGGCTTGAGCAGCTCCAGCTGGAGGATCTCGTGGCGCTTCTTCTCACCGCCGGAGAAGCCCTCGTTGACGTTGCGCTCGGCGAAGGCGGGGTCCATGTTGAGGCGCTGCATGGCCTCCTTGACCTCCTTCACCCAGGTGCGCAGTTTGGGGGCCTCGCCGCGGATGGCGGTCGCGGAGGTGCGCAGGAAGTTCGACACGGAGACACCCGGGACCTCGACCGGGTACTGCATCGCCAGGAACAGGCCGGCGCGGGCGCGCTCGTCGACGGACATCTCCAGGACGTCCTCGCCGTCGAGGGTGACGGTGCCGCCGGTGATCGTGTACTTCGGGTGTCCCGCGAGGGAGTAGGCGAGGGTCGACTTGCCCGAGCCGTTGGGGCCCATGATGGCGTGCGTCTCGCCCTGCTTCACGGTGAGGTCGACACCCTTGAGGATTTCCTTCGTGCCGTTCTCGACCTCGACGGTGACGTGCAGGTCTCGGATTTCAAGCGTTGCCATGGGTGCCTCAGGACTCCTGGGTGAGGGAGACGAGCACGTCGTCCCCTTCGATCTTTACGGGGTATACGGGGACGGGGCGCGTCGCGGGAAGGGCGTCGGGCTTGCCGGAGCGGAGGTCGAAGCGCGAGCCGTGCAGCCAGCACTCGATGTGACAGTCGTCGACCTCGCCCTCCGACAGGGAGACGTTCGCGTGCGAGCAGATGTCGTGGATCGCGAACACCTCGTCCTCGGTCTGCACGATGGACACGGGCGTGCCGTCGAGTTCCACCCGCTTCGGGGTGTCCTCCTCCAGCTCGCCGAGACCACAGGCGCGTACGAAGGTCATCCGACCGCCGCCTCCAGCTCCTCCTCGATCTTGGCGATCAGGCGCTCCTCGATGTCCGGGAGGCCGATCTGCTGGACCAGCTCGGCGAAGAAGCCGCGGACCACCAGACGGCGGGCCTCGTGCTCCGGGATGCCGCGGGCCATGAGGTAGAAGAGCTGCTCGTCGTCGAAACGGCCGGTCGCCGAGGCGTGGCCGGCGCCGACGATCTCGCCGGTCTCGATCTCGAGGTTCGGTACGGAGTCCACGCGTGCCCCGTCCGTGAGAACCAGGTTGCGGTTCATCTCGTACGTGTCCGTGCCCTCGGCGGCGGCCTCGATGAGCACGTCGCCGATCCACACCGCGTGCGCGCCATCCCCCTGGAGCGCGCCCTTGTAGACGGCGTTCGACTTGCAGTGCGGGACGTTGTGGTCGACCAGGAGGCGGTGCTCCTGGTGCTGGCCCTGGTCGGTGAAGTACAGGCCGAACAGCTCGGCCTCGCCGCCGGGGCCGGCGTAGCTGACGCGCGGGTGCAGCCGGACGAGGTCGCCGCCGAAGGTGACGACGACCGACTTGAAGGAGGCGTCGCGACCGACGAGCGCGTTGTGCTGGGCGACGTGGACGGCCTCGTCGTCCCAGTCCTGGACACAGACGACGGTCAGCTTGGCGCCGTCGCCCAGGAGGTAGTCCACGTTGGCGGCGAGCACCGCGTCACCGGTGTGGTCGATGACCACGACGGCCTCGGCGAAGGCGCCCAGCTCGATCACCTGGTGGCCGAAGGCGGTGCCGCCCTCGCCGTGCACCGCGATGCGGATCGGCTCGGTGAGGACGGTCTCCTTCGGCACGGTCACAACGGAGGCCTTCTCGAACGCCGAGTAGGCCTGGGCGGCGACGCGGTCCACCGGGGTGCCCGCCCTGCCGAGCCGCGCGTCGTCGCGGCCGACGGTCTCGACGGTGACGCCCTCGGGGGCCTGGACGTCGACCTTCAGTCCGTTGCCGGTGGCGACGGCGGTGCCGTCGTGCAGGCCGCGCAGGCGCTCCAGCGGGGTGAACCGCCACTCCTCCTCGCGGCCGTGCGGAACGGGGAAGTCCGCGACGTCGAAGGAGGGGGGCGCGCTCATGCGGGTGGCGACGGTCGACTCGGCCGCCACCGCGATCGAGCCGGTGGTGGTAGAACCCACCGGGATGTTCTGAGCCTCAGCCATGGCTGTCGTAGTGCTCGCTTTCCGTTGCGTAAGGGGCTTGATGGGACGGCGGCGGGGACTAGCCGACCGCGCCTTCCATCTGCAGCTCGATCAGCCGGTTGAGCTCCAGCGCGTACTCCATGGGGAGTTCCTTGGCGATGGGCTCGACGAAGCCGCGCACGATCATCGCCATCGCCTCGAACTCGCTCAGACCGCGGCTCATCAGGTAGAAGAGCTGGTCCTCGGAGACCTTGGAGACGGTGGCCTCGTGCCCCATGGACACGTCGTCCTCGCGGACGTCCACGTAGGGGTAGGTGTCCGAGCGGGAGATCGTGTCGACCAGCAGCGCGTCGCAGAGCACGTTCGACTTGGAGCCCGCGGCGCCCTCGCCGATCTCGATCAGACCGCGGTAGGACGTACGGCCGCCACCGCGCGCGACGGACTTCGACACGATGTTGGACGAGGTGTTCGGCGCCATGTGGACCATCTTGGCGCCCGCGTCCTGGTGCTGGCCCTCGCCGGCGAAGGCGATGGACAGCGTCTCGCCCTTGGCGTGCTCGCCCATCAGGTAGACGGCCGGGTACTTCATCGTCACCTTGGAGCCGATGTTGCCGTCGACCCACTCCATGGTCGCGCCCTCGTAGGCCACGGCGCGCTTGGTGACCAGGTTGTAGACGTTGTTCGACCAGTTCTGGATGGTCGTGTAGCGGCAGCGGGCGTTCTTCTTGACGATGATCTCGACGACCGCGGAGTGCAGCGAGTCCGACTTGTAAATCGGGGCGGTGCAGCCCTCGACGTAGTGCACGTAGGCACCCTCGTCGACGATGATCAGCGTCCGCTCGAACTGGCCCATGTTCTCCGTGTTGATACGGAAGTAGGCCTGGAGCGGGATCTCGACGTGAACGCCCGGCGGCACGTAGATGAAGGAGCCGCCCGACCACACGGCGGAGTTCAGCGACGCGAACTTGTTGTCGCCGACGGGGATGACGGTCCCGAAGTACTCCTTGAAGAGCTCCGGGTGCTCCTTCAGGGCCGTGTCGGTGTCGAGGAAGATGACGCCCTGCTCCTCCAGGTCCTCGCGGATCTGGTGGTAGACGACCTCCGACTCGTACTGCGCCGCGACACCGGCGACGAGGCGGTTCTTCTCGGCCTCGGGGATGCCCAGCTTGTCGTACGTGTTCTTGATGTCCTCGGGCAGGTCCTCCCAGGACTCCGCCTGCTTCTCCGTGGAGCGCACGAAGTACTTGATGTTGTCGAAGTCGATGCCGGAGAGGTCCGAGCCCCAGTTCGGCATGGGCTTCTTCTCGAACAGGCGCAGGCCCTTGAGACGGAGCTTGGTCATCCACTCCGGCTCGTTCTTCTTGGCGGAGATGTCGCGGACGACGTCCTCGTTGATGCCGCGCTTGGCAGAGGCGCCGGCCGTGTCGGAGTCGGCCCAGCCGTATTCGTACTTGCCCAGGCCCTCGAGCTCAGGGTGGGCAGTCTCCGTGGGGAGAGTCATGCGGGGTTCCTCCCGGCCGTGCTTGCAGATGCGTTGTGGGAAATCTTGGGGATGAACGTCGTGCAGACGCCGTCGCCGTGCGCGATGGTGGCGAGTCGCTGTACGTGCGTACCGAGCAGCTCCGCGAAGAATTCCGTCTCCGCCTCGCACAGCTGCGGGAACTGCTCGGCGACGTGGGCGACCGGGCAGTGGTGCTGGCAGAGCTGTTCACCCTGCTGCGGGTGGGGCGCGCTGCGCGCCGCAGCAGCGTACCCGTCGGCGCTCAGGGCCTTGGCCAGGGCTTCGGTCCGCTGCTCGGGCGCGGCGGCCTCGACCGCCTGGCGGTACGCGCTCGCCTGCGCCGCGATCCTGGCGCGGGCGAAGGCAGCGATCGCCTCGTTGCCGCCCTCGCGGTCGGAGATCCAGCGCAGCGCGTCCGCGGCGAGCTTGTCGTAGGACTGGTCGAAGGCGTCCCGGCCGCAGTCCGTCAAGGCGAACGCCTTGGCCGGCCGGCCGCGGGTACGCGCGCCGTAGACCCGCTGCTCGCGCGCCTCCACGACTCCGTCGCCCGTGAGGGCGTCGAGGTGCCGGCGCACGGCCGCCTGGGTCAGGCCCAGCCGCTCGGCGAGCTCGGCGACGGTCGAGGGGCCGTGGTCCAGGATGGACCGCGCGACCCGGTTGCGGGTGGACCGGTCCGCGCGCAACCCAGCCGCGAGCTCCTCCTGCGGGACCCCCATGGGGGTCTCCTGAGCCTCGCCGACGTTTTTCACAACGCCATTGTTGCGTAATTCTTCAGGGCCGGGCAAGCCGCGCCGGGCCACCCGACGGTGCCGTGTGTCACTTAGGCAAACCTAACTGACCTGCGGAAACGATCTTTTCCGATCGACACTGAGGTCTGATGGACCCCATGGGACCGGCGTGACTCCTGTGGCAGAAATGACCCTTTCGTTCTATTTTCTAAGTAAACGCACCTCTTTCGGCGGGATGCCGATGAACTCACAGCACGGACTTGTACACGTCTTGGTGATCGAGGACGACCACGATGTCAGTGCCCTGCTGAAGCGGCATCTGGTGGGACTCGACTGCCGCGTGACCGTCGCGGACTCGGGCGAGAAAGGGCTGGACCTGGCGTTCGCCGATCCCCCGGACATGGCGATCGTCGACATGTTGCTCCCCGGGATCGACGGGCGGGAAGTCATCCGCAGACTGCGAGCGAACGAGCGGACGAAGCGCTGCCACCTGGTCGTCTCGTCCGTGCTCGACAGGGAGTACCTGGTCGAGCTCGCGACGGACGCACTGCTGGCCAAGCCGTTCCGGCAGGCGACGGTGGCACGGCTGCTCGCCTCCTACCGCAGCTCCGTATCGCAGGAGGAGTAATGGCTCGTGTCCTGATAGCCGACGACGACGCCGACATCCGAGACCTCGTGGCGTTCAAGTTGACGCAATGCGGTCACCAGGTCACGGCCGTGGAGGACGGGGTGGCCGCGCTGCGAGCGGCGGGTGCGCAGCCTTTCGATCTCGTGCTCCTCGACATCCGGATGCCGGGGATGTCGGGACTGGACGTCTGCCGCGCGGTGCGCGCGGCCCCTGGAACCGCCTCGCTCCCCGTCATCCTGATCACTGCCCGCTCCCAGGAGGGAGACGTCGAACTCGGCTTCGCGGCGGGCGCCGACGACTACATCGTGAAACCGTTCAGTCCGCGGGAGCTGTCCAGCCGCGTCGCCGCGATGCTCAGCCGGGTAGAGCGGTGATCCCCCTCGGCTTCATCACCCAGGCGCTGCTGTTCCTGCTGTCCTTCGGACTGGCCCTGAGTCTGCTGATCACGGGCATCCGCGGTGTACGTGCCTACCGGCAGGGCAGACGCCGACGCATCGCGGCGCCGGTGCGTGCTCTGCTCCTGGAACTGCTGTGCGCACCGGAGCACGAGGAGAGCGAACTGCTGGACCGCATCACGCGCGTCGACAAGCGGACCTGGACGGCACTGGAGCCGACCGTCGCGGCGATGCTGGACAAGGTCTCCGGACGAGCGCGCACCACGCTGGTCCAGCTGTACGAGCGGCGCGGTTCCCTGGCGGACGCCGTCGCCCGTCTGCGCAGCAGCAGTACGATCCGGCGCGGGCGTGCCGCACAGGTGCTCGGCCAGCTGCACCACCGCCCGGCGGCCGTGTCGCTGTGCCGCCTTCTCGACGACCGGGATCGGGAGGTGCGGCTGACCGCGGCACGGGCGCTGGGCCACATCGGTGACCCCGTGGCCGTACCACACCTGCTGGCCAGCCTGCACGGGGCGCGCACCGTGTCGCCCGCGATGGTCACGGCCGCGCTTGCCTCCCTCGGCCCTGACGCGGTACCCCGCGTCGCGGCGGGGCTCGGGGACCCGGCGCACGTCGTCAGGGCCGTGGCCATCGAAGTGCTGGGGGTGACCGGCGCGATCACCCGCACCCCCGACATCGTCCATGCGCTGCGGGAGGACCCCGACACCGAAGTCCGGATCCGGGCAGCCCGCGCCCTGGGCAGGCTGGGTATGCCCGACGGCCTGGAACCGCTCCTGGCTGCCATCCGGCCCGGTCAGCCGGTCGTCCTGCGGATGGTGGCCGCCGGGGCGCTCGGCGATCTGGGGGCTGTGGCGGCGACAGGCCCGCTGAGGGAGGTGCTCGGTGACACAGACCCGCACGTAGCAGGCACCGCGGCGCGGGCGCTGCTGCGGCTCGGCCCGGCGGGTGAGGCGGCGTTGCGCGAGGCCGCCGACGGCCGCTCGGACACGCGGGCCGTTGCCCAGGCCAGGGCCGCCCTCGCAGAGGCGGCCGTCGGCGGCACGCGCCACGACGTCCTGGTGGGGATGGCTCTGTGAGCCCGAACGGGGGCGGCCCTGTGCACACGGCGCAGGTCGAGTTGTGGGACGGAGCGCTGGGCACGCTGCACGGTCTGATCATGGTGTGCGACACCGCGATCATCCTGTACTTCATAGCCATCAATAGCGGTTACCTGGTGCTGATCCTCCTCGCCCTCGCTGAGCTCGTCAGGAGGCAGCGCCGGGCGTCCTTCGCCGGCTACGAGGATGCCGCCGCCAGCCCGTTCACCCCTCCCATCTCGGTGATCATGCCGGCGTACAACGAGGCGGCCGGCATCACGGACGCCGTGCGGGCCATGCTCCTGCTGCGCTACCCGGTGTTCGAGGTCATCGTCGTCGACGACGGCTCCACCGACGGCACGCTCGACGCTCTCACCGACGCCTTCGACCTCGCCGAGGTGGATCATGTCGTACCCGAGGACGTCCCCATGCGGGGCAGGGTCCTGTCCCTGCACCTACCGAGGGGAGGTCCCGTGCCCGTGGTGGTGGCCCGCAAGGAGAACGGCGGCAAGGCCGACGCGCTCAACGTCGGGATCAACTTGGCTCGCTACCCGCTGGTGTGCATGGTGGACGCCGACTCCATCTTGGACTCCCAGGCCCTGCTCGCCGTCGCCAAACCGTTCAGCGACGACCCTCTGCGGGTGGTGGCGTCGGGAGGTGTGGTCGGCATCGCCAACGGCTGCACCGTCGATGCCGGACGTGTGGTCGAGGTGCGCGCCCCCACAGACCTGCTGGGATGCGCACAGGTCGTCGAGTATCTGCGCGGCTTCTTCCTCGGCCGTGCGGGTTGGTCGAAGGTCGGCGGACTGCTGATCATCGCCGGCGCCTTCGGCCTGTTCCGGCGGGATGCGGTGGTGGCGGTGGGAGGTATGGACCCGGACTGCATCGGTGAGGACGCGGAACTCGTCGTCCGCCTCCACCGGCACCTGCGCGAGCAGGGCCGCCGTCATCGCGACTACCGCATCGTCTTCGTCACCGAGCCGATCTCATGGAGTGAGGCACCCGCCACGTTGCGAGTCCTCGCGCGCCAGCGGCGCCGGTGGCAGCGTGGCCTGACGGAGATCCTGCTCAAGCACCGCCGCATGATCGGCAACCCTCGCCACGGCCGCGTCGGGCTGGTGGCCCTGCCGTTCTACGTGCTCTTCGAGCTGGTGGCCCCGTTGGTGGAACTCGCCGGTTTGGTGCTGGTGCCGCTGAGCGTGCTGATCGGCGCGGTGGACGTGGACTTCCTGTGGCGCTTCCTGCTCGCCGCCTACGTCTACGCGGTGATCATCGGACTGGTGTCGGTCGCCGTCGAGGAGTACGCCTACCACCGCTTCTCACGGTGGCGGGACATGTGGGGCGTCCTCGTCGGCACGGTCATCGAGAACATCGGCTACCGGCAGATCACGGCGTGGTGGCGGTTGTGCGGTATGTGGGACGCACTGCATCGGGCGCCGCAGGTGTGGGGCTCGATGCAGCGCAGCGGATTCGGCCCGTCCGAGCGGGTCCGGAAGGGCGGCGGTCCACTGTGAGGATCACCAGCGGACGACGCGGCGTATGCGTGGCACGACGGCTCACCATGGCCTTCGGTCTGCTGATCGCTCTGCTCCTGCTCGTGGGGGGAGGGGCACTGACAGTGTCCCGGGTGGCGGACGACATGCACGATCGGGCTTACCGGCTGCAGCCGGTGCTGCGCGAGAACGTGCGCGTGCGCGACCAGGTGACCCGCATGAGCCGTGCCGTGCGCACCTACCTCCTCACCGGTGACACGGCCGCACGCAGCAGCTACCGCCATATGCGTGACGAACTCTTCGCCACCCTTGCCGAGGCCCGGCGGGTCGCCCCCGCCTCGGCCCGCTCCGACCTCGCGGCGCAGGACCGGCAACTGCGTGCCTACGTGCGACTCGCCAACGAGCAGGCGAAGGCCAGTCCCGGCAGCGCCGACGCTCGTCGGCTGACCGCCCAGGCCGGCCGGCGGCTCGCGGCGTTCGACACCATCAACCAGCGCCTCGAGGCGCGGCTCACCAGCGATATGCAGCGTCTGGAGGACGGAACCGACACGTTCCTCGACGGCAGCGTCGTTGCCATCGGCGTCCTGCTGGCGGGGGGCGTGGCCCTGGCCGTGTTCACGGCGGTGCGCACCACCCGCGCCCTCACCAGACCGCTGCAGAGCACCGCCGCGACACTGGACCGGCTGGCCTCGCGCGAGCACTCGGCGCGAGCGCAGGAGGTGGGACCGCTGGAAATCCGGGCGGTAGCCCGGTCCGTCAACGCACTCGCGGACGAGAGCGACCGGCTGCGCACGGTCGAGGAGGAGCGCCGCAGGCTGTCACAGGCCGCCAGGGAGACCGGCCTCCGGATCAGGGACCAACTCGACGTCGACTACGTCCTCGACGCGGCGTGCGTGGGGATGGGCGACGTCCTGGCCGCCGATTACGTCTTCATCCTGCTCGCCGACAACGACGGTTCGGCATTCCCCGTAGCCCGGGTATGGTCCGCGGAGCGGGGCCTGCTGCCGGAGGAGGAGGGGAGGGACATACCGACGCTCCCGGCGGACGTGGTCCGCGACCACTACCAGCGGGGAACCGTCTGGCTGATCACCGACATGCCCCGGTACGTGTCCGACACCACGCCGCTGCCGGGCGCCCCCGGCTCCTTCGGGAGGACCGGTATGCCCGCCGAGAACCGCGCCGCCGCGGCGGCCCTGGGTCTGGACTCGGTGGTGATCACACCCATCGGAGTGGGAGAGCAACCGATCGGCGCCGTTGCGGTGGCCCGTCTCAGCGCCGACCGCCCCTGGCGTGAGATGGACATCGAAATCGCCGAGTCCATGGCCAGCGGCGTCGGCCGGGCCTTGAACACCGCCCTGCTCTACGAGCAGGAGTCGAGTCTGGTGGAGAAGCTGCGTGCCCTGGACAAGGCCAAGAGCGACTTCCTGTCCACCGTCTCGCACGAGCTGCGCACCCCGCTGACCAGCATCGTGGGGTACATCGAGCTGCTGAAGGACGAGGAGACGGGTCCGCTCACCCCGCCCCAGTCGCACATGCTGGACGTCGTCGACCGCAACGCCAACCGCCTGCGGACGCTCATCGAGGATCTGCTGACCCTTTCGCGCATTGAGTCCGGAGCATTCGGCTCGAAGAAGGAACGGGTCGACTTGTGCCGGCTGGTGGCGGGTGCGGCCGATGCCATCCGGCCGGTCGCAGAGGCCGCCTCCATCGGCGTGGAGACTCAATGTCCCTCCCGGCCCCTGCTGCTGGAGGCGGACAACGACCAGCTCGACCGGGTCCTGATGAACCTGCTGTCCAACGCGGTGAAGTTCACCCCGGAGGGCGGGACGGTCACCGTACGTGCCGAGGCGCGGGACAGCGAGGCGGTCCTGAGCGTCAGCGACACCGGCATCCCCCTCGCCGAGCAGGAGCAACTCTTCCAGCGGTTCTTCCGTGCCTCGAACGCCACGGAGTCGGCCATCCCCGGCACCGGCCTGGGACTCACCATCGTAAGGACGATCGTGGAGAACCACGGCGGCGAGGTGGAGGTCGACTCCGAGGAGGGCCGCGGCACCACCTTCACCGCCCGGCTGCCGATCGGCGTCCCGAACGGGGCGGCCGCCTCGTCCTGAGCCCCCCGCCGGATCGGGCGGATCAGACGGTGTCCTCGAAGGTCACGCCCCGCGCCCGATAGTCGGCGACGGAGGCCTGCACCGCGGACGGGCTGAGCACCTGGTCCTGGGCGAAGAACACGTAGTCGACGCTCTGCTCGTACGCGCGTGCCTTCCGGCTGCTGATCCCCAGCAGATTGATCAGCCAGTGGTTGAAGCGGATGCTCATCATCGATTCGGGCAGGTACGGCTGGCTGTGCGTGGCGAACAATCGGCCGTCGATGTAGTAGGTGACGGCGGTGCTGTCGACCGTGATGACCAAGTCGTGCCACCCGTTGAAGCTCGCGCGCTCCTGGGTGGTGACGTGCTCCTCCTGGGGTGGGTCCTCCGAGTACGTCTCCCAGGAAGAGGCGAGCAGCGCGCTGCCGGTGATGCCCCATCCGCCGTTGGGCAGGTACTCGAAGTCGAGTTCGCTGTAGTCCGGGTCCATGGGGTAGTTCAGCGGCGAGATGGTGAAGAACGTCTGCACCATGCGGTCGCCGTCCGGGCCGTAGATCGGCGCGTCGCTGAAGCGGACCCGCGCGGCGTAGGTGCCGTACAGGAACTTGCGCTGCTGATAGATCTCGGTGTGCTCGGTGCCGCTCGCCGTGCCGTTGGTACCGGAGCGCATCGTCATGACCGAGTTGCCGGACACCGTGGCGAAGGTGATGTTCTGCGGCTTCCACGTGGCACCGGGCACGCCCGGCCCGCCCTGGCCGGACCGCAGTGTCCAGCCGTGATGGGCGAGCTGCGGATCCAAGTGGCCGGTGTAGTTGAAGTCGTCGAACAGTGCCGGGCCGACGAGGGACTGGGCGGCCGCGCGCGGGGCCGGGACGGCGACGAGGGTTACGCACAGCAGCCCGAAGGCCACGAGCCAGGCGGCGGTCCTCATCCGTGAGAGCAAGGCGTTTCTGAGCATGGGTCAACTGCCTTTCCTGCGAAGCGAAAGGACGTCCGCTGCCCGACCTGCGCGGACCAGGCAAGTGAAACATCGTCAGAAGAGGAGGCATACGCCGGATGTGACCGGTTCACCCGAACGGCCCTCTGTGCGCTCCGTCCGGAACGTGCACGTCTGCAACTCGGACGCGCGGCGCCCTTGACGGCCAGGTAGACGCGGTGCTGCGCGCCGGTCCGGATGCGGAGCGTAAGGCGAGCTGGAGCAGGAGAACGCCGAAGACGATGCCGACCACCGGCGAAACCCTGAACGGCGGCGGCCACGGACAGGGATCACCAACCCGCCCGTTCCGGGCGGCGGGCGCGTACCTAGACTCGGTACCATGCGAAGTGAGCCCGTGGTCCAGGTCCAGGCCCTGGTGAAGCGGTACGGCACGAAGACCGCGGTGGACGGGCTCGACCTGGTGGCCCGGGAGGGTGTGACCGCCGTGCTCGGCCCCAACGGGGCGGGCAAGACGACCACGGTCGAGACCTGCGAGGGGTACCGGAAGCCGGACTCCGGCACGGTGCGCGTCCTGGGCCTCGACCCGGTCGGGCAGTCGCGCGATCTGCGGCCGCGCATCGGCGTGATGCTCCAGTCCGGCGGCGTGTACTCGGGCTCCCGGGCCGACGAGATGCTCCGCCACGTGGCCAAACTGCACGCGCACCCCCTGGACGTGGACGCGCTCGTCGAACGCCTCGGGCTCGGTTCCTGCGGCCGGACGACGTACCGGCGGCTGTCCGGCGGGCAGCAGCAGCGCCTCGCGCTGGCGATGGCCGTGGTCGGGCGCCCGGAGCTGGTGTTCCTGGACGAGCCGACCGCCGGGCTCGACCCGCAGGCCCGCCGCGCCACCTGGGACCTGGTCCGGGACCTGCGCGCCGACGGCGTCTCGGTGATCCTCACCACGCACTACATGGACGAGGCCGAGCAGCTCGCCGACGACGTGGCGATCATCGACGCGGGCCGGGTCATCGCCCAGGGCTCCCCGGAGGAGCTGTGCCGGGGCGGCGCCGAGAACACGCTGCGCTTCACCGGCCGTCCCGGCCTGGACGTCGGCTCGCTGCTGAAGGCCCTGCCCGCCGACTCCTCCGCCGCCGAGCTGACACCGGGTTCGTACCGGGTCGCCGGCAAGGTCGACCCGCAGCTGCTCGCGACGGTCACCTCCTGGTGCGCCCAGCACGGGGTGATGCCGGAGAAGATCTCGGTGGAGCGGCACACCCTCGAAGACGTGTTCTTGGAGCTGACCGGCAAGGAGCTGCGTTCGTGACCACCGGCACCGGGATGTACACGCCGAGGCCCGGCGCGGCGCCCCTCCCCCGCATGATCGCGGCCCAGGCCGCGCTCGAGACGAAGATGCTGCTGCGCAACGGCGAGCAGCTGCTGCTCACCGTCGTCATCCCCACCCTGCTCCTGGTGCTCTTCAGCACCGTGGACATCGTCGACACGGGCGCCGGCGAGGCGGTCGACTTCCTCACACCCGGCATCCTCGCGCTCGCGGTGATGTCGACCGCGTTCACCGGCCAGGCCATCGCGACCGGCTTCGAGCGGCGCTACGGCGTCCTGAAGCGACTCGCCTCCTCGCCCCTGCCGCGCTGGGGCCTCATGGCGGCGAAGACGCTGTCCGTGCTGGTCACCGAAGTGCTCCAAGTGGTGCTGCTGACGGTGATCGCCTTCGCGCTCGGCTGGTCGCCGCAGGGCAACCCGTTCGCCGTCCTGCTGCTCCTGGTCCTCGGCACGGCGGCCTTCTCGGGCCTGGGCCTGCTGATGGCCGGGACGCTGAAGGCCGAGGCGACGCTCGCCGCCGCCAACCTGGTGTTCCTGCTGCTGCTCGTCGGCGGCGGAGTCGTGGTCCCGCTCGACAAGTTCCCCTCCGGCGCGCAGGACGTGCTCGGTCTGCTGCCCATCGCGGCCCTGTCCGACGGGCTGCGGGACGTGCTCCAGCACGGGGCCGGGATGCCCTGGGGTGATCTGGGGATCCTGGCGGTCTGGGCCGTGGCCGCGCTGGCGGCGGCCGGACGGTTCTTCCGCTGGGAGTGACACCCGCGACGGCTGCGAGAAAGCCCACCCCGGACCCTCGTGAAAGCGTGCACAAGCGGCGTCCTACGATGGGGGGCGTGCCAAACGTGACCCGCGCCGACGCCAGGGCGGCCCTGCGCAACCCGCTCGCCTTCATCGCCGAGCGCTGGACCCCGGAACCCCGGACGGTCCAGCGGGCGGCCCTCACCGCGCTCCTGATGTCGGTGGTCATCGTCGTCACCGGCGGTGCCGTACGCCTGACCGGCTCCGGCCTGGGCTGCCCGACCTGGCCGAACTGCACCGACGGCTCACTCACCCCCACCAGCGCGATGGGCGTGCACGGCGCCATCGAGTTCGGCAACCGCATGCTGACGTACGTGCTGTGCGCCGCCGTCGGCTGGGCGATCATCGCCGCGCGCTCGCAGAAGCCGTACCGGCGTGGCCTGACGCGGCTGGGCTGGGCGCAGTTCTGGATCGTGATGAGCAACGCGGTGCTCGGCGGCATCGTGGTGCTGGTCGGTCTCAACCCGTACACGGTCGCGGCCCACTTCGTGGCGACGTCGGCGCTCATCGCGGTGGCCGCGGTGATGTGGCAGCGCACCCGCGAGGGCGACGCGGAACCGCGCCCGCTGGTCGGCAGGGCCGTGCAGCAGTTGGTGTGGTTCCTGGTCGCGGCGGCCGTCCTGCTCATCCTGGTCGGCACGGTCGTCACCGGCGCGGGCCCGCACGCGGGCGACTCCAGCGAGGTCGAGCGGATGCCGGTCGACTGGGAGACGGTCAGCAAGCTGCACGCCGTGCTGGCGTGGATCGTGGTGACGCTGACGTTCGCCCTGTGGTTCGTCCTCAAGGCGGTCGACGCGCCCAAGGACCCGCTGAACCGCACCCGCGAACTGTTCCTGATCCTTCTCGCGCAGGGCGTCATCGGCTACGTCCAGTACTTCACTGACCTGCCCGAGATCCTGGTCGGTCTGCACATGCTCGGCTCGGCCGTGATGTGGATCTGGGTGCTGCGGGTGCTGCTGTCGCTGCGCGTACGGCCGGAACTCGTGGCCGACGTGCCCGGTCCCGCGGCCGAGGCCACCCTGACGAAGGCCTAGCCGAGCCCGTACACCCTGCGCGCGTTCCCCGACGCCAGCATGCCCGCCACCCGCTGCGCGTCGGCCAGGGACCACGCGCCCTCGGCGACCCAGGTGCCCAGGACCCTCCCGAGCCCCTCGCGGAACAGGCGGGCGCCCACCACGTGCAGCTCGGGCAGCCCCTGCGCGCCGGTGGAGAAGAGGATCTTGCCGAAGGGGGCCAGTTCCAGGATCTCCGCGAGGACGGTCGCGGCCCGGGCGCCGGTGCGGACCAGGGCGGCGCCGGAGTCGACGTAGACGTGCGGGAAGACGCCGGCCAGGTGGGCGGCGTGCCGGTGGTACGGGTAGCAGTGCAGCAGGACCAGGTCCGTACCCAGCCCGGCCGTGGCCCGGACGAAGTCCGTCAGCAGCACCGGGTCCGTACGGTCGACGCGCAGGGCCGGGGCGCCCAGCCCCGCGTGCAGCTGGAGCGGCAGGCCCGAGGCGGCCGCGCTCCACAGCAGGTGCCGCAGCAGCACGGGATCGTTCAGCTCCCCGCCCACACCGCGCCCGGCGAGCCAGCGGCCGACGGCTCCCCGCACCTCCCCCGGCCCGGGCGGCTCCGGCGCGAGCGCGAGGCCGTGCCGTACGCCCGCGACCGAGGTGAAGGCGACGGCGTGCGCGGCGGCGGCGTGCACGGACTCGGCGAGGTTGGCGAGGAAGGACTCGACGGTCCCGGAGGTGTCGGCGACCTGCTCGGCGAGCAGTTCCAGGCGCACGATCTCGCGGGCCTCGGCGGCTCCGGCGGAGGCCAGCTCGCCGGGTTCGGTCAGATCACCGGGCAGGCCGGTGTCGACCAGGTACGTCGTGATGCCGCTGCCGCGCAGGAGCCGGCGGGCGGACTCCAGGACGCCCAGTTCGCGGCGGCGGGCCAGGTAGCGGGCCGGTGCGCAGTGGGATTCCAGGCCGAGCAGGGGTGGGCACCAGCGTCTGACGGCGAAGCCGGTCTGGGTGTCGAAGAGGGTGGTGCCGGGCGCCGGTGGGCCCTCCGTACGGAGGAGGTGGGCCTCGAAGGTGCCGAGGCCCAGCTCCGTGCGGAGCACTCCGTGGCAGTACTGGTCCACTAGGGACGGCGTTTCGATCATCCGGGCTCCCCGGGGTGGACCCTGTTGTTCCTATGGGTCCTAACGGGTTAACCGGTTTCAGGTCGCGGTCCCTACGGGGAGCGCGGGTGTTCCGGCGGCCGCGGGTGGTGGTGGGGCTGATCGCGCCCACGCGGCGGAGCCGCACATCGATCCAGCCCAGCGCCCCCGAGAAGGTCAGTCGTTCTTCGGGCCGCCCACCTGGATCCCTGCCATGCGCGTCCACTCGTAGGGGCCGGTCTTCACCTTGGCCGCGAACTCGCCGTCGAAGGACTCGTGCGCCGTGATGCCGGACTTCTCCACGGCCTTCTCGGCGATCTCGTAGGACGGGGCCACCAGGTCGCCCCAGTTGCCGTCCTCGCCGACCAGGACGATGCGGGCGCCGCGTTCGCCGAGGTGGGCGACCTGACCCTCGGCGCCGCCGTGGGCCTTGGAGAAGGAGCTGATCTGCTTGGCCAGCCGGGCCACCTTGCGCTCGGCCTTCGGGTCAACCTGCTGCGTCTCTGCCATGACCAGGATGCTACTCAGCAGTAGATCGACTGGCGAGAGCAGGGCCCTGTGACGTACGTCAGCGCAGGAACGGGTCGACAGCCACGGCCACGAACAGCAGCGACACGTAGGTGATCGACCAATGGAACAGGCGCATCTCCTTCAGCTTCGCGCCCGTCACCTCCGCCTTCGCGCGGTTCTGCAGGCCGTGCGCCTCCCAGAGCCAGAAGCCGCCCGCCAGCAGGGCGACCGCCGTGTAGAACCAGCCGGTGTAGCCGAGCGGGGTCAGGAGGAGCGAGACGGCGACCATGACCCAGCTGTAGATCACGATCTGCTTGGCCACGACCTTGTTGGAGGCGACCACCGGCAGCATCGGGACGCCCACGCGCGCGTAGTCCTCCTTCACCTTCATGGACAGCGGCCAGTAGTGCGGCGGCGTCCAGAAGAACATGACGAGGAAGAGGATGATCGGCGCCCACGACATCGAGTTCGTGACCGAGGACCAGCCGATCAGCACGGGCAGACAGCCGGCGATGCCGCCCCACACGATGTTCTGCGAGGTACGGCGCTTGAGGATCATCGTGTAGACCACGACGTAGAACAGCAGCGCACCCAGGGAGAGCCAGGCGCTCAGCCAGTTCACGGTGAGGCCGAACAGCAGCGTCGAGGCGACGGCCAGTGTGATGCCGAAGACCAGGCACTCGCGCGGGCTGACCATGCCGGTCACCAGCGGGCGCTGCGACGTGCGGTCCATCAGGGCGTCGATGTCGCGGTCGATGTACATGTTGAGCGCGTTGGCGCCGCCCGCGGACATGTAGCCGCCGACGCAGGTCAACAGCACCAGCGTCAGGTCGGGCACGCCCTGCTGCGCCAGGAACATCACCGGAACCGTGGTGATGAGCAGCAGCTCGATGATCCGCGGCTTGGTGAGAGCCACGAATCCCTTGACACGGGCCCCGAACGGCCGGTGGGCCGGGCTCTGGTCCGTCCCGATCATCCCCGCTGGACGGGATTCAACGGCCGTCACGCACACCCCTACAGAGACATCCCAGCGAGCCTCACCCGTGTGAAGTCCCGGTAAAGGCTCGCGCGTACCACGCCACTTTAGACGTTGCCCAGACTCGGGCATTCGCGGGGGTCGGCTCGTGTTGGCAGGCGGGTTCCGAAGGGCGCGTCGAAGCTCGATTGAGCACCCGGATGAGCGGCTCCGTATTCACCTGTCGAATGCGGTACGTCCCAGTCGGGAGGCGGAATCGGGATGACGCCCGGCACTCTGGAGTGACTCGGAAATTCGCACGTCCCGCGGGGGTAGGCTCGGCTGCGGCCGGTGGGCGCCCCGATACACCGGCATCCGACATGTGGAGAGGAGCCCTGACCCAGGGTGAGCACCAAGCCGACCACCACAGACCTCGAGTGGACCGAGTTGGACCAGCGGGCCGTCGACACCGCGCGTGTCCTGGCCGCCGATGCCGTACAGAAGGTCGGTAACGGCCATCCGGGTACGGCGATGAGCCTGGCGCCTGCCGCCTACACCCTCTTCCAGAAGGTGATGCGGCACGACCCGGCGGACGCCGACTGGGTCGGGCGCGACCGCTTCGTGCTGTCCGCCGGCCACTCGTCCCTGACGCTCTACACCCAGCTGTACCTGGCGGGCTTCGGCCTGGAGCTGGACGACCTGAAGTC
>NZ_JBSFVB010000020.1:0-153766 GCF_053592115.1 Streptomyces sp. NPDC002788
AGCAGCGGCAGCGGCTCGCTGCTGGTCACCAGGTCCCGCAAGGGGTACCGGGACAGGACCGCGTCCACCTCCGGCGTCAACGCCGCCGCCAGCCGTGCCGTCGTGGGCAGTGAGTCGTCGCGCAGTGTCCCGGCCGCGTCGAGCAACACGCCGCGGCCGGCGTTCTTCGGTACGCCGGCCGCCGCCCGCTCGAACAGTTCTGCGCCCTCCTCCAGCACCAGGCCCGGATCGATGCCCGCTGGAACCTTTATGCCGGCCGCGTGCCGCCAGGTGGCGACCGGATCGCTCCAGGCCTCCACGCGGTAGGTCCAGCGGCCGACGGCGTTCGCGGTGACCTCGGCACCCCAGCGGTCGCTGCCCGGGGCCAGCTCCCGCATCGGCGTCCACGGCCCGGGGCGGCCCTCGGGATCCTTCAGCACGACGTTGGCGGCCACGGCGTCGTGCCCTTCCCGGAACACGGTGGCGGTGACCTCGAACGTCTCGCCCACGACCGCCTTGGCCGGCCGGTTGCCGCTCTCCACGGCCGGACGGACGTCCCGTACCGGGATACGGCCGATGGCCCGGGTTCTCCTCATGGTCCTCACCTCCACCGTGCTCGAAAGCCGGGCCGCGGGCCCGGTCATGGGGACAAGATGCGGCGGGAAGGGCGTTACCTTCCCGCCGGGGATCTCCGCTCCGCCGCCGGCGGCCTGCGTCTGACCGCAGTGGGCGGACGGGGCCGCTCGTTCTGCTCCTGCAGAGAGGTGACCTGGTTCGTGCGCAGGTACCGCTCGGCCGCGTCCGCCGCCTCCCGGGCGCAGCGCTTGCCCATGAGCACGCAGAGCGTGTAGCCGGAGTCCTCGAACGTGGTCCGCACGGTGCGGTCGTTCGGTGCCGCGAGCATCACACGTTCCCAGGCCCGGTAACGCCGCAACTGTCGGGCGACTTCGGCTTTGGCGGGTAGCAGCATGGCGCCGATCACCTTTCGGGCTCGAGGGGACGGTCTCCCGACGGTCGGACGGCGGCCGCGCGCACAGCGACACGGACCCGTAACGGCGATCGAGTTCTTCACACATGGTGCATGCGCTGTGACACATCGTCTTGTTGGAGCTTCAACCAGTAGCGGTTCGAGTAGGCCGTTCGGGCCGTGTCCTGTGCTCACTTGTGTGCCCCATCGGCTCAGCCGTGCGCTCGTGTTGCACGAACGGAGCAGCACCCTCAGGCTGATGGTGACTCAGAAGCGATAGGCGTTCACGTTCCGTGTTCGGGGCTCGTTCCGCAGACCGCGGACGAGAAGGAACTGAGCTTCGCGGTGAGGAGCCGACCGATGAAGACCGCAGTGCCCTGCTACTACCACCTCGACGTGGAAGTCAGCCCGGAACGGGTGGGACAGGTCAGCCGCATTCTGGCCGCTCACCTGAGGTTCTGGGACCTGGACAACCTGATCCAGCCCGTCTGCGGCGGTGCCGAGATGCTGCTCAAGGCCATCGACGAGCACGCCAGGGACAAGAACACGTCGATCGAGATGTGGTGGAACGGGCAGCACCTGATCACCGCCATCGGTGACAACGACCGAGCCCTGCGCCCGGACCAGGAACTGCGAGGCTGCCTGGAGCACCTCGCGGCCATGAGCGACGGCTGGGGCTGCTGCGCCACCGAGACCGGCAGCAAGGTCATCTGGTTCTCGCAGCGCGCCCGCGCCGGCGAGCGCGTCCCGCTGGTGCCGACCGCGCCCGCGCCGCGGGAGAGCGAGGGCCTCGACGTGCCTCGCGAGGTGCCGATCACCCAGCTGGCAAACCCGGCCAGTACCCCGGCCGAGGTCCTGGAGCAGGCCCGGTGACCCGCCGGGAGACCCGGAAAGGGGCGTGCGCCTGGGGCGGGCGCCCCTACCCGCTGGGTGCGGAGTACGACGGGGAGGGCACCAATTTCGCGCTCTTCAGCGAGGTCGCCGAACGCGTCGAACTGGTCCTCGTCGACGACGACGGCACCCACACCCGGGTGCCGCTGAACGAGGTCGACGGCTTCGTGTGGCACGGGTACCTGCCGGGTGTGGGCCCCGGCCAGCGCTACGGCTACCGCGTGCACGGGCCGTGGGCCCCGGCCGCCGGCCACCGCTGCAACCCGGCGAAACTGCTGCTCGACCCGTACGCCCGCGCGGTGGACGGGCAGATCGACAACCATCCCTCGCTCTACGAGCGCGATCCCGACGGCCCCGACCCGGCCGACAGCGCCGGGCACACCATGCTCGGTGTGGTGACCGACCCCGCCTTCGACTGGGGCGACGACCCCCGGCCCGGCCGGCCCTACGCCGACACGGTGATCTACGAGGCGCACGTCAAGGGCATGACCCGCACCCACCCCGAGGTGCCCGGGGAGCTCCGGGGCACCTACGCCGGGCTGGCACACCCCGCGGTCGTCGAGCACCTGACCTCCCTGGGTGTCACGGCCGTGGAGCTGATGCCGGTCCACCAGTTCGTCCACGACGGGGTGCTGCACGACCGCGGCCTGTCCAACTACTGGGGCTACAACACCATCGGCTTCTTCGCGCCCCACAACGGCTACGCCGCCCACGGCACCCGCGGACAGCAGGTCGCCGAGTTCAAGCAGATGGTGAAGACCCTGCACGCGGCCGGGCTCGAAGTGATCCTCGACGTGGTCTACAACCACACCGCCGAGGGAAACGAGAGGGGCCCCACCCTGTCCTTCCGCGGTATCGACAACTCCTCGTACTACCGCCTGGTCGACGGTGACTGGGAGCACTACTACGACACCACCGGCACCGGCAACAGCCTGCTGATGCGCCACCCCTACGTACTCCAGCTGATCATGGACTCGCTGCGGTACTGGGTGACCGAGATGCACGTCGACGGCTTCCGCTTCGACCTGGCGGCCACCCTGGCCCGGCAGTTCCACGAGGTGGACCGGCTGTCGGCGTTCTTCGACCTCATCCAGCAGGACCCGGTGATCAGCCGCGTCAAGCTGATCGCCGAGCCGTGGGACGTCGGCGAGGGCGGCTACCAGGTGGGCAACTTCCCGCCGCTGTGGTCGGAGTGGAACGGCATGTACCGCGACGCCGTACGCGACTTCTGGCGCGGCGAGGACCACACACTCGGCGAGTTCGCCTCCCGGCTGACCGGCTCCTCCGACCTGTACCAGCACAGCCGGCGCCGCCCCCGCGCCAGCGTCAACTTCGTGACCGCGCACGACGGTTTCACCCTGCGCGACCTCGTGTCCTACAACGACAAGCACAACGAGGACAACGGCGAGGACAACCAGGACGGCGAGAGCGCCAACCGGTCCTGGAACTGCGGCGCCGAGGGCGAGAGCCGCGACCCGGCCGTGCGGGAGCTGCGCACCCGCCAGCAGCGCAACTTCCTCGCCACGCTGTTGCTGTCCCAGGGCATCCCGATGCTCTGCCACGGCGACGAACTCGGGCGCACCCAGCGCGGCAACAACAACGCCTACTGCCAGGACAACGAGATCTCCTGGATCGACTGGCGGCTCACCGAGGAGCAGCGCGAGCTGCTGGAGTTCACCCGGTGCCTCATCAAGCTGCGCACCGGGCACCCCGTACTGCGCAGGCGCCGCTTCTTCCGCGGTGAGACGATCACCCGCGCCGACCAGCCGCTGCCCGACCTCGTCTGGCTGGCGCCCGACGCCCGTGAGATGACCGACGACGACTGGCAGCGCGGCGACGCACACTCCTTGGGCGTCTTCCTCAACGGCGACGCCATCGCCGAACCCGACCCGCGAGGCCGACCGGTCGCCGACGACTCGTTCCTCCTGCTGCTCAACAGCCACTGGGAGCCGATCGACTTCCGCCTCCCGGCCGCCGCCTACGGCGAACGCTGGACGGCCCTGATCGACACGGCCGCCCCGGAGGGCACGCCGGATGAGTCGGAGCACAAGGCGGGGACCGGCCTCACCGTCGGGGCGCGCAGCCTGGTCCTGCTGTCCCGGCCCTCACGGGCGACTCGCGATCAGGCCGGATGAGATGCGCCGGCCCCGCGGGAGCACAGCGCCCGCGGGGCCGGCGGATGCTCGGGGTCAACGGTCGCGGCGCGCCGTGACCGTGAACTGCGCCCCGTCGTGGTCGCGCAGCACCGCCTCGTCGCTGCCCTTGGACAGGACGCTGCCGCCGTGGAGTTCCGCGGCGCGGGCGCAGGCCTCGACGTCGTCGACGGTGAAGTGGACCTGCCAGTGGGGGCGGATCGCGGGGTCGGGGGCCGCCTCCAGGGCGCCCGACTCGATCCGTGCGACCACGTCGCCGCGGCTGCGCAGCACGACCTCGCCGCCCTCGTAGTGGACCTCGCAGCAGCCGGGGGTCCGGGACGCCCAGTCGAGGACCTCGCCGTAGAAGATGGCCGCGTCGAAGGCGTCACGGGTGTGGAGCGTGATGAAGGCCGGCTGCGCGTTGCGCCAGGTCTCCCAGTCGGTGAACAGGTCGCCCTCCCAGATGCCGAAGGCCGCCCCGTCCCGGTCGGCCAGCAGGGCAGCCCGCCCGGGCGGCAGGGAGATCGGCCCGACCGCGACCGTGCCCATGCGTTCCTGCACTCGCGCCACCGCGTCGTCCGCGCTGCGCACCGCGAAGTACGGCGTCCACGCCACCGCCATCTGCCACATGGTCGCCACCCCCGCGATCCCGGCCACCGGCGATCCGTCCGCCAGCGCGATCCGGAACCGGTCGCCGAGCTTGGCCGGCCGCCACTGCCAGCCCAGCACGGCCCCGTAGAACTCCTCGGTGGCCTTGACGTCCCGGCTGGTCAGGCTCACCCAGCAGGGTGCGCCGAACACGGAGTGCGATGAGATGACGTCCTTTGTGCCGGAAGGGGTGGGCATGTCGTGGTTCATGGCAGTCGCGTCCTGATCTCGTCGGCCTGGCAGCCACCGGAGGAATGACACCAGTGTCCGACCGGAACCGTTGTGGGCGCCTGTCGAGTACCCCGGCGGCGGCGCCGAAACGATGAACCGGCCTGGTCCGCCCCGGTGGCACCGGGCGGGCCGAGTGACGACGATGGATGGATCGGACACTGCGTCAAGGTACTCAAGCACTCTGTGAGGCCATCGGGACAGCGGCGCACCGGACCCGGAGGTGACCATGCCCACGGACGGGGGCTCGGAGCGGATCTTCGAGCTGCAGGAGGAGATCCAGCAGCTGAAGGAGGCGGTCGTCTCCCACGCGGTCGTGGACCAGGCGATCGGGGTGGTCGTGGCGCTCGGGCGGGTCTCGCCCGACCAGGGCTGGGCCGTGCTGAAGGAGGTCTCCCAGCACACCAACGTCAAGCTGCGCAACGTCGCGGAAGTGATCCTCGTCTGGGGTCGGACCGGCATGATGCCCCGGGAGATCCGGTCCGCGCTGGAAGAGGCCCTGCACCGCGCCGTGCCGACACGGATCCCGCGGGTGCCGCCGGAGCATTGATCGGCCCCGGCGGCCCCACCGGTTTCGTTTCCCGGACTCACCGGGCCTCGGTGAGAAGCTCCTCACGCAGATGGGCGAAGCAACTGCTGAGCAACCGGGAGACGTGCATCTGCGAGATGCCGAGCTGCTCCGCGATGCGACTCTGCGTCATGCCCTTGAAGAACCGCAGGTAGAGGATGATCCGCTCGCGCTCGGGCAGTGCCTCCAGGCAGGGCCGGACGGCCACGCGGTTGACGACGATGTCGAAGGCGGGGTCGGGCTCGCCGATCGCGTCACCGAGGGCGTAGCCGTCGGTGCCCGGCATCTCCGCCTCCAGGGACAGCGCGGAGAAGCACTCCAGTGCCTCCATGCCGGTCCGCACCTCGCCCTCGGTGAGCTGGGCGTACTCGGCGATCTCGGCGACCGTGGGGGAGTGGCCGGCGGTGGTCTGTGACAGCTCCTTGACGGCGTGCCGTACCCGGTTGCGCAGATCCTGGACCCGGCGAGGGACGTGCAGCGTCCACATGTGGTCGCGGAAGTGGCGCTTGATCTCGCCGGTGACCGTCGGCACGGCGTAGGCCTCGAAGGCGTTGCCGCGTGCCGGGTCGTAGTGGTCGACGGCCTTGACGAGGCCGAGGGCCGCCACCTGGTACAGGTCCTCCAGGGCCTCGCCCCTGCCCCGGAAGCGGACGGCGATCCGCTCGGCCATGGGGAGCCAGGCCTCGACCAGCTCGTCACGCAGGGCCTTGCGCTCGGGTCCTTCGGGCAGCCGTGCGAGACGATCGAACGCCGCGGCGGTGTCGGGTGCGTCGTCGTGGGGGTGCGTTCTGGTGCTGCCGGCGATACGCATGGTGCGCACCTCCCTGAGCAGGTGCTGACGGGAAGACACCATGGGAAGCGCGGACTCGGACCTCACGGAGAGCACCGGGGTCCGGACCGCCGGCTCCCACGGACGTGCCTCCTGGCCGAAGCACTTCACTGCCCATTCCCGGGCAGGGATATAACGAAACAATTCAGACAATACGGCATCCGGGGCATCTTGGCCTCGCCGCCGCGTGGAGCGCATGACGTTTCGAGTGCATCTCCTGACTTCCCTTGACCTGGTTTTGGGCCGGTTAGCTCTGTTGCAGAGCTAACTTCGGCCGCATGGAGCCGGAGACCTTCCCCGAAGAGCTGGCTCACGCGCTCGTCGGCGTCCAGCGGCTGATCCGGCGGCGCCTGCGGCGGGAGATGCCCGACGCCGCCTGCTCGGCTACGTCCCGCAGCAGCTGTCCGCGGACGCCGGACTCACCGGGCGGGAGAACGTCGCCCTGTTCGCCCGCGTCTTCGACGTGCCCCGCCGGGAACGCGCCGAACGCGTCGCCCAGGCCCTGGCGGCCGTCGACCTCGCCGATGCCGCCGACCGGCTGGCCGCCACGTACTCCGGGGGCATGGTCCGCCGGCTCGAACTCGCCCAGGCCCTGGTCAGCGCCCCGCGGCTGCTGATCCTCGACGAGCCCACCATCGGCCTGGACCCGATCGCCCGCACCGGCGTGTGGGAGCACATCGGCGCCGTGCGCGCGGCCACCGGCATGACCGTGCTCGTGACCACCCATTACATGGACGAGGCCGACCAGTACTGCGACCGGGTCGCGCTGATGCACCGCGGGCGGATCAGGGCCCTCGGCACCCCGACCGAGCTCCGGGAGGGCCTCGGCGCACGCCGCCGCGCCCCGGGCGCGGCCAGGGACACGCTGCCCACGCTGGAGGACGTCTTCCGCGACGTGGCCGGCAGCGGTCTCGACGACGGGGCAGGAGATTTCCGCGATGTCCGAAGCACCCGCCGCACCGCGCGCCGTGTCGGCTGACCCCGCCCGCGCCGACGGCATCGGCCTGCTGCTGAAGCCTTCGCGGCCCCGGTCCGCCGGCTGGCGGCTGCTGCCCGCCCGCGTCGGCGCCATGTGCGCGGTCGAACTGCAGAAGCTGCGCCACGACCGCACCGAGCTCTACACCCGCGCGGTCCAGCCGGCCCTGTGGCTGCTGATCTTCGGCCAGACCTTCAGCAGGATCAGGGCCATCCCCACCGGCGGCATCCCCCACATCGACTACCTGGCGCCCGGCATCATCGCCCAGTCCGCGATGTTCATCGCCATCTTCTACGGCATCCAGATCATCTGGGAGCGGGATGCCGGAATCCTGAACAAGCTCCTGGTCACACCCACCCCGCGGTCGGCGCTGATCACCGGCAAGGCGTTCGCGGCCGGGGTGAAGTCGCTCGTCCAGGCGGTCGTCGTCCTCCTCATCGCCGCGCTGCTGGGTGTGGTGCTGACCTGGAACCCGCTCAAGCTGCTCGCCGTCGCCGCGATCGTCGTCCTCGGGTCTGCCTTCTTCTCCTGCCTGTCGATGACCATCGCCGGCATCGTCCTCAGCCGCGACCGCCTGATGGGCTTCGGGCAGGCGATCACCATGCCGCTGTTCTTCGGCTCCAACGCCCTCTATCCGGTGTCCGTCATGCCGGGCTGGCTCCAGGCGGTCAGCAAGGCCAACCCCCTCAGCTACGAGGTGGACGACCTGCGGGGCCTCCTGCTCGGCACGCCGCACCATCTGGCGTCCGACTTCGTGGTGCTGCTCGTGGCCGCCGCCCTCGGCGTCGCGGCCGCCTCGGCCCTGCTGGGCCGGCTGGCCCGTTGATCTTCACTCGTGGAAGTGATGTGCGGCACGCCGTGGCAAGCGCTTTCACGCGCTGCTCCCGGATAACCGCTGGGCACGGCTTGATCACCGATCAAATGGGGTGAACTGCCTGGCCACAGCGCATTCTGCTCATTTGACAGTGCGCTGAGACCACAGATAGGAAGCAGCTCCCAGAGGTCGAGAGGTGCAGCGTGTACGAGCCGAACGTGGTCGGGGACTGGCAGGAGTACGACGAGCATGCCGGTCTGCGGGTCCGCGTCCACCGTCTGGAACCGGCCGAGCCGCCCCGGGGCCGGGACGACGCCGCCGACGGACTGACGTACTTCTGCCTCCGCGTGACGGTCGAGAACCGCGGCAGCCGGCATCTCGGCATCCACCTCGAGGACGGCCAGATCGACGTGCGGATCGGCCCCGACGGGGAGAGCGCCTTCATCGACTGGCGCAACTCGCAGTTCATCGAGGGCTTCGACGTCTACCCGCTGCGCCGGGTCACCGCCGTGCTGTACGCGGCCGGCGCCGAGGCGTCCCTGGGCCTGGTGGACGTGCAGGTCCAGCTGCGGGTCGAGGAGGAGTGGACCGACCGCCGGCTCTGGTCGGGCGGTATCGGCGCTCACGAGGGCAATGGCGGGTCCCAGCAGGTGGCGGCGCGCGAGAGCCTGGCGCACCAGGTGAGCACGTTCCTGCGGGACCAGGCGGAGGAAGGTACCGCCTGATCCGGCGACAGGGCGCCCGTCAGGGCGCCGTGCGTTCAGTGCGGGATGCCGTCGATGATCTCGCGGGCACCCTGACGCAGCAGCGCCACGGCGACCGAGGTGCCGAGCGTGGCCGGGTCGAGCCGGCCCGCCCACTCGTGGGCGTTCAGCCGCGTCTTGCCGTCCGGGGTGAACACGCAGGCGCGCAGCGACAGTTCACCGCTGCGGTCCACCCGCGCGAACCCGGCGATAGGGCTGTTGCAGTGGCCCTGCAGCACATGCAGGAACATGCGCTCGGCGGTGGTCTCCCGGTGGGTGTCCGGGTCACCCAGACCGCTCACAGCGTCGATCAGGTCCGCGTCGTCCTCGCGGCACTGCAGCGCCAGGACGCCCGCGCCGATGGGGGGCATCATCGTCTCGGTGGAGAGGATCTCGCTGATCACGTCCTCGCGGCCGATGCGCTCCAGCCCGGAGACCGCGAGCAGCAGGGCGTCGGCCTCGCCGGCCTCCAGCTTGGCCAGGCGGCGGTTGGCGTTGCCGCGGAACGGCACGCACTGCAGATGCGGGTGTGTGGCGGCCAGTTGCGCGACCCGGCGCACCGAGGAGGTGCCGACCCGCGTCCCGGCGGGCAGCTCGTCCAGGGTGAGATCGCCCGGGTGGATCAGGGCGTCGCGGATGTCGTCCCGCTTGAGGAACGCGGCGAACACCGTGCCCGCCGGGAGCGGCCGGTCGGCGGGCACGTCCTTCACGCAGTGCACGGCGAGGTCGGCCTCCCCGGCGAGCAGCGCCGCGTCGACCTCCTTGGTGAACGCGCCCTTGCCCTCGACCTCGGACAGGTCGCCCATCCACTTGTCGCCGGTGGTCTTCACCGGGACGACCTCGGTGCGCACTCCCGGGTGGGCGGCGGCCAACTCGGCCCGGACGCGCTCCACCTGGGCGAGTGCCATGGGGGAGTCGCGGGAGACGATGCGGATCAGTTCGGGGACGGACATGCGGACACGATAGACCCTCCCGAGGGGGCGTACGCGCCGTACCTTCCCCGTCCGCCCGGCAGGGCACGTCAGTTCGGGCTGAGCGGCTCACTCAGTTCGGTCGCGCGCAGGGCCGCGGCGAGGGCCTGTTCGTCACCGACGTCCAGGGCGGTGTCGGTGAGTTTGATGACGTGTTCGTCGCCGTGGGCGAGGGCGCGTTCCAGCACTTCCTCGGCGGTGCGGCCGGGCGCGGGGACGTGGTCGACGGGCTCGGCGGTGGCGTACATGGCGGTGACCGCCGCGGACGCGGTCCACGCGGCGTGCAGGCTCGGTGCCCACAGTGCGCGCGGCAGGGAACCGAGCGCGCGCAGCACGGCGTTGGGTGCCGTCGCCGCGTGCACGAGCATGGTCTCCTCGCCGTGGCCGTGGGTGGCGTAGCGGTGGGTCGCCGCCCGGACCAGTTCGGTGAGGCGGGCCCGGGCCGTGTCCGGGTCGGTGACGTCGCCCGCCCAGCGTGGCAGCCGTCGTACGGCCGCCAGCCGGTCGGGGAATCCGCCCCGGGGGTCGGCGATCGGCGGGACGGCGTCCAAGGACCGCGCCGCACTCGGTGCGGCGGGCAGCGGGACGATGCCGGGCACGGGGCGGTGCCGGGCCGCCCAGTAGCCCAGGCCGTGCGCGAGTTCCGCGAGCCGAGGCGCGTTCTCGCCCGCCTCCAGGGCCCGTACCGCGTGCCCGACCCGGATGACGGGGTGTGTGGCGCCGCCGTACAGGCCGGGGAGCAGGCGCGGCCACCACACGGCGAGAACGTCCCGCCACGGCTGTTCGGCGAGGACGCGGGTGAAGTGGCCGATCCAGTCGGCGGCCCGGCGGTGATCGCCCAGCGCCTCGCGCCAGTTGACGTCCGTCACCGGAGTCACGGGCGTCGGGAAGTCCTCCAGCTTGGGCCGGTACAGGTCCAGCCAGCGGTGCACGGCGTCCGCCCGGCCGTGCGCGGTGAGCGCCTCCACGACCATCGGGGCGTGGTTGGTGAGCCGGCCGAGCCGCTCCGGCCCCGACGCGTGGAGCCGTTGGAGGGCTTCTTCGAGGGTCCCTGTCGTGTCGTGCGTGTCCATGACGGGACGCTATGCGGCCGCTCCGCGCCTGCGGATCGGGCGCGGGGCGGAATACGGTCCCGGCCGGGGACCTAGGACCCGGCCGGGACGGCCGGCATCAGGCGTACGGGTCGAAGGCGATGCCCGAGGGCTTGGCCGAGGCGAGGTGTCGGGCGAAGTCGGCGTCCTTCAGGCCGAAGTTGGCGCTGCCGAAGTCGTACGACGTGAGCTTGTCGCGCACCCCGGCCGGGTAGCCGTTCCAGCCGACCAGCGGCGGGTACTGCCAGGTGCCCTCGTGGTTCTCCGGCGGCTCGTCGCCCGAGTTCGCGAGGCGGAAGCAGTGCGTGCGGACGCCGTCCTTGTGGTAGACGATCTTCGCGTGCGTGCCGTCGAAGCGGACCTGGGACGCCGGGTGCACGCTGAACGAGCCGTGGGCGGACGTCGAGACGTACTTGACCTGGTCGTCCTGCACGAACACCGCGACGTGCTCGAAGTCGTGCCGGTGGCCGCCGAGGCCGCTGCCGGCCACGGCCTGGTCCTTCTCGAAGTAGAGGGCGTACAGGATCGCGCACCAGCCGTTGTTGCACTTGGAGCGCGAGTAGCCGTTGGTGTTGTCGAGGTCCGAGGCGGCCCGGCAGTCGCCGTTGAGGGCACCGGTCGGGTTGAGCCCGCCGTTCACGGTGCCGTCAGGGCCGATCGCGGGCGTGGAGTAGCAGCCGTCGGTGTCGTAGTCGTAGGCGGGCTGGTAGGTCCGCTCCAGGGCCTCCGCGTCGGCGGGCAGCGCCCCCGGTGGGGCGGCGAAGGCCGTGGCCGGGAACGCGAGGACGAGGGCGGCGGCACCGGCCGCCCCCGTGAGCCATCTCCTGCGGTGTGCGAACGGGTGTGACGACACCGCGTCCTCCTCTTGGTCCGGGCGCAGCCCAACGGCTGTGGGGGAAAGGGAGGTTCAGCTTCCAGGTTGAACGCGTTCATGCCAAGAGGGAGGGATCGTCCCAAAGGTGAATCGCAGCCCAATAGTTGGAGTCCGGGCGCCGTTTCAGACCAGGTCGTCCGGGATGTCGGCCGCCGCCTCCTCGGGTGCGAGGTCCGGCCGCAGCCGCAGCCAGGACGGCTGCCGCAGCAGTCCCTCCCGGGTCCGGGTGCTGTAGCGGACCTCGCCCACCAGCCGGGGGACGACCCAGTGCGCGCCCGGGGCCCGCGGGGCCGGGTCGAAGGGGCAGACGTCGGTCGCGACGGCGCCCAACAGTGCGGCGAGTTCCGTGCGTTCGGCCTCGCTCCAGCCGGTGCCCACGCTCCCGACGTATCGCAGCCGCCCCGCTGCGCGCTGCCCGACCAGCACCGCGCCCGGCAGACCGGTCAGCCGTCCCTTGCCCGGCTGCCAGCCGCCGACCAGGACGTCCTCGGTGCGCATGTTGCGGATTTTGATCCAGGCCCGGGAGCGCATCCCCGGCTCGTACACCGAGTCCAGCCGCTTGCAGACCAGGCCCTCCAGCCCGTGCTCGCGGGTGGCGCGCAGCGCCTCGGCGCCGTGACCGACGATCGCGGTCGGGGTCGACCAGGAGGGCCCGGCGAGAGCGAGGTCCTCCAGTGCCGAGCGGCGTCGCGCGTAGGGGAGCCGGAGCAGTGACTGGTTCGCCAGGTGCATCAGGTCGAACAGCACGAGGTGGACCGGGACCTCCGCCGCCCGCCGCGCGGCCCTTGCGGGAGCGTGCGCCAGACCCATCCGGGACTGCAGCAACTGGAAGTTCGCGCGGCCCTGCGCGTCCAGGGCGAGGATCTCGCCGTCCAGTACGGCGGGTGTGGCGCCGAGGGCGGTTCCCAGCGGTCGCAGCTCCGGGTAGGCGGCCGTGATCTCCTCGCCGGACCGGGCGCGCAGCAGCACGCTGCCGTCCCCGGGGAGGTAGACCACCACCCGCTGGCCGTCCTGCTTGGTCTCGTAGGCCCAGCGCATGTCCTGCGCGGCCGGTGGCAGGGAGCCGGACGTGGCGAGCATGGGCGGGATCAGCGGCAGGTCCACGGGTGAGTTGTCGACGAGCCGGCGGGCGGTCACGCGCGTTTGCCGCGTCTTTCCCCTGAACGGCCGGGGGAGCTCGCCGCCCGGCCGAAGGTGCAGGCGTCGCACGTCACCCGAACCGTGCAGCAGCTGCAGACGTCCGGCCACGTCACCCGCGTCCCCGCCCCCCGGACGACCGCCGCGTCCGGCGCATCCAGCCCACCGACGCGGGCCGGGGGGCTCGCCAGGGTCCGCCAGGCCGGAAGTCCGCGGCATGCGGCCGGCCCCCTCCCTCTGGTCGCCCGAGGCCCTTGGGCGGCTCGCAACGCTCCTCCACCGCGTGGTCGACGACTTCCTCGCCCCTGCCGCCGACGAGGAACCCGAAGCCCGCTCGGCCACGGTCGACGACATCACGCGGGCTCCGGCGTCGTCGCCACCGAGCCGGCACCTGGTTCGTGCCCGGCACCCGCGCCATCCGGGTCCCTGCACGCCCGCCGCGCCCAGGGCCCCCTCGACCTGCACCTGGTCGGTCTGCCCGCCGGCGACAACCCCTCGGCCCGGACCACCAGGCCGTTCCTTCAGCCCGCTGCTGCGCGAGCTGATCCTCGCCTACACCCGCGCCCCCGGCGACCGCAGCCCCGAGCGGCGCCGGCTGCGCCGGCCTGCTCGACCGGCTGCGTCTCTCGCCCCGGCAACCGCTGTGCCTGCCGACGCCCACCGACCCGGGCCTGGCCGCCGTCTGCGTACTCGTCCACGCCGACCCGGCCGATGCCCGCACCCTCGCCGCCCTGTGCGCCGCGACCGGGTTTGTGGGGGAGCGCCCCCTCAGCCGGCTCTCCCGCGGCGAGTTCGGCATGACGTTCCCCCAGGGGGGACTCAGTCGCGGCTCTGCCACGCCTTGCGGATGCCGGCCGAGGCCTGCCCGTCACGACCGTCGCCCACTGCTGCGGCCGGTCCTCCACGAGCGCGTTCACCGATGTCTTCCGCCGGTCCCCCGGCTACACGCCGGGCGTCCACCACAGGCGCTCCGGGGACCGGAGAACGTGACCTGGCTACCGTCCAGTAATATCGCACCGCAGGTCATCTGAGGAGGAACCGTGCCCCGGTCCGAACGCTCGCCCCAGTTGCTCGCCGGCCTGCTGGCCACCGCGGGCGTCGCCCACTTCGCCGCCCCACGCCTGTTCGACGCGACCATCCCGCGCGGCCTCCCCGGCACGCCCAGGACCTGGACCTACGCCAGCGGCGTCGTCGAGCTCGCGCTGGCCGCGGGCCTCGCGCTGCCGCGTACCCGCAAGGCGGCCGCGCTGGCCACGGCCGCGTTCTTCGTCGGGGTGTTCCCCGCCAACGTGAAGATGGCCGCCGACTGGCGCCACCGCCCCGCGCCACAGAAGGCCGCGGCCTTCTGCCGCCTGCCCCTGCAGGTGCCCCTGGTCCTCTGGGCCCGCGGTGTCGCCCGCGACGCGGAGGGCCGGTCGTGACCGCGCGCCTGGAGGCAGGGGGCAGGGTGGAGGACTTCTCCCTGCCCGACGAGACGGGCACCGTCCGCAGCCTGTCCGGGCTGCTCGCCGAGGGCCCGGTCGTGCTCTTCTTCTACCCGGCCGCCCTGACCCCCGGCTGCACCGCCCAGGCCTGCCACTTCCGTGACCTCGCCGCCGAGTTCGCCGCCGTCGGCGCACGTCCGGTGGGCATCAGCGGCGACGCCGTCGAGCGGCAGCAGGAGTTCGCCGGACGGCACGGCCTCGGCATGCCGCTGCTGTCCGACGCCGACGGCACGGTCCGCGAACGGTTCGGCGTGAAGCGCGGCTTCTCCATGGCGCCCACCAAGCGGACCACGTTCGTCATAGCGCAGGACCGCACCGTCCTCGACGTCGTACGCAGCGAACTGCGCATGAACGCCCACGCCGACCGGGCGCTGGCGACGCTGCGCGTCCACCGGGCCTGACACTGCCACGAATGCTGCGCCGCGGTTGATAGGGGACGACAAAGGGATAATCCTGGACGACATGGAGGACGCCTCCGCTGCTGCGATCATCGACGCCCGCGGCATCATCACGGGGTGGAGCGAGGGTGCCCGGCTGCTGACCGGCTACCCGGCCGACGAGGTCGTGGGCCGGGCCGCACGGGAACTGCTCGCCGAGGCCGTGCCGCCCGATGCCGTGTCCGCGCGGTCGGGCACCGTCATGGTGCGGCACCGCGACGGATACCTCGTCGGGGTCCGGGTCAGAGCCTGCGCCGTGGCCGGCCGGCGCGGGGAGCCGGGCGGATATGTGATCACCGCCGCGCCGCCCGGCCGCGCGGAGACCTCTCTCGCGGGCCGCGCGTTCCAGCAGGCGTCCATGTCGATGTCGGTCTTCGACACCGATCAGCACTACCTGCGCCTCAACGACGCCGCCTGCCATGTGATGGGCGTGTCCGAGGAGACCCTGCTCGGCCGGCACTTCCCGGACACCGTGGAGGAGGCCGAGCACAGCCGCGGTTTCAACTGGCATCTCCGCCATGTCGTGGAGACGGGCCGACCACTGCGTTACGAGAGCTACACCGGCGCACCGGCGCTGAACCGGGAGCACGCCTGGGTCACCGAGATGTGGCCGGTCCGGGATGCCGCCGGCGAACTCCTGGGCACCGCCCTCGCCGCGTTCGACAGCACCGAGCAGTACTGGGCCCGGGAGCGGCTGGCCCTGCTGAACGAGGCCGCGGCCGCCATCGGCACCACCCTGGACGTGGTGCGCACGGCCGAGGAGCTCATCGGGATCGTGGTGCCCCGGTTCGCGGACTTCGCGAGCGTGGACCTGTTCGACTGGGTGCTGGGCGCGGACGAGCCGCCGGCGGTGTCGGCCGAGGAGATATCGCTGCGGCGGGTCGCCCACGGTTCCGTCACCGAGGGCACCCCGGAAGCGGCCGTGCATCTGGGAGAAGTGGATGTCTACCCCGCGTTCTCCCCGATCGCCCGGGCCATGCGGGAGGGCCGGGCCATCCTCAGCCAGGCAGGGGAGCCGGCGTTCATGCGCTGGGTCGCCGAGCGCAACTCCCGCGCCCCGCAAGGACGCCCCTACCGCAAGGGCGCCCACTCGATGATGGCCGTACCACTGCGGGCCCGCGGCACCACGCTGGGCGTCGCCGTGGCCGTACGCGTGGCGCAGCCGGACGACTACGCCGAGGACGACGCCGTGTTCGCCGAGGAACTCGCCAGCCGGGCCGCGGTCTGCGTCGACAACGCCCGCCGCTTCGCCCGGGAGCGCAGTACCGCCCTCGCCCTCCAGCACAGCCTGCTGCCGAGGGGACTGCCCGGCCAGGCCGCCGTGGAGGTCGCCCACCGCTATCTGCCCTCCGGCTCGGCGGCCGGCATCGGCGGCGACTGGTTCGACGTGATCCCGCTCTCGGGCAGCAGGGTCGCGCTGGTCGTCGGGGACGTCGTGGGCCACGGCATCCCCTCCTCGGCGACCATGGGCCGGCTGGTCACGGCCGTGCGCACCCTCGCCGACGTGGACCTGCCCCCGGACGAGCTCCTCACCCACCTGGACGACCTGGTCACGCACCTGGCGTCGGACGACCAGGGCGACGAGGTCGCGGAACTCGGGGCGACCTGCCTCTACGCCGTCTACGACCCCGTCACACGCCGCCTGAACCTGGCCGCCGCCGGGCACCCGGCCCCCGCCCTGGTGCTGCCCGACGGGTCCGCCCGGCTGATCCCCATGAGCGCGGGGCCCCCACTGGGCGTCGGAGGGCTGCCGTTCGAGGCGACGGAGCTCCAGCTGCCCGAGGGCTCCGTCGTCGCCCTCTACACCGACGGACTCATCGAGGACCGCGACCGCGACGTCGACCATGCCACCGATGAGCTGTGCCGCGCTCTGACCGTGCCCGCCGACTCACTGGACGCCCTGTGCGACACCGTGCTGAAGGGCGTACTGCCGGAGGAGCCCAGCGACGATGTGGCGCTGCTCCTGGCACGCACCCGGGCGCTGGGCGCCGACCAGGTCGCCACCTGGGACGTCGTACCGGACCCCGCGCAGGTGGCCGTCACCCGTCAGGCCGCCACCGACCAGCTCACCGCCTGGGGGCTGGACGAGACGGCCTTCGTCACCGAACTCGTCGTCAGCGAACTGGTCACCAACGCCATCCGGTACGGCGCCCCGCCCATCCAGCTCCGCCTGATCCGTGATCAGACACTCATCTGCGAGGTCTCGGACGGCAGCTCGACCTCCCCGCACCTGCGGCGGGCACACCAGGACGACGAGGGGGGACGCGGACTGCTGCTGGTCGCCCAGCTCACCCAGCGCTGGGGCAGCCGGCAGACCACCCGGGGCAAGACGATCTGGTGCGAGCAGTCACTCACGCCGCTGTTCTGACCGGGACCCTCAGGCGGCCGGGTGCCCGGCGGGCGTCTCGCGCCCGGTCCCGCGGCTTCTACTCCTCGGCCGCGTCCGAGGCGACCTGGGCGAGGGTGCGGCCGGACCTGGCCGAACGGGCCCGGCGCGGATCGGGGGCGCCGTGCGTACGGGCCCGGCCTCCGGCGCGCTTCACCAGCAGCCAGGCCTCCTCGCCGTCGCCGCCGCGGAACCGGGTGAGGGCGTACTCTCCGCGCAGCTTGGAGCCGTCCAGGCGGAACGTGGCATGCCCGCGCTCCAGCGACTCCGCGAAGTCCACCGGCCGCCCCTTGCGGTCGTGGCTCAGCGGCTCGTACGTGCCGTGGTCCCAGACGATCACCGTGCCGCCGCCGTACTCGCCGCGGGGGATGACGCCCTCGAACTCCTCGTACTCCAGCGGATGGTCCTCCGTGGGGACGGCCAGCCGCTTGTCCTTCGGGTCCGCCGAGGGGCCCTTGGGAACCGACCAGGACTTCAGGACGTCGTCCACCTGCAGCCGGAAGTCGAAGTGCATGGTGCTCGCGTCGTGGATCTGCACCACGAAACGGGGTTCGTCGCCCGGGGACGCCCCGCTGCCCGAGGGCTCACCGGTCCGGTCGAAGTCACGCTTGCCGCAGTAGTCCCGCAGCCGGTCCCGCTCAGCCACGTGCGGCTCCTTCCTGCCTCGCGCAGGTTCCGGGTACCCGTCAGAACTCCTCGTGCACCTCGGGGTCCCCGCCGACCCGCCGGTGTGCCCGGTCCGCGACGGCGGTCATCTCGGCCTCGCTCAGCTCGAAACCGAAGACGTCGAGGTTGGCGCGCTGCCGCTCGGGGTTCGCCGACTTCGGGATGGGCACCGCGCCCAGCTGCGTGTGCCAGCGCAGCACGACCTGCCCGGGCGTCACCCCGTGCGCCTCGGCGATGCGCGCCACGGAGGAGTCCTCCAGCAGGGACGTGCCCCGGCCCAGCGGGCTCCAGCTCTCCGTGAGGATGTTCCTGCCGGTGTGGAAGGCGCGCAGCTCTTCCTGCGGCAGGAAGGGGTGCAGCTCGATCTGGTTGACGGAGGGCAGCACCCCGGTCTCCTTCTCCAGCCGCTCGATGTGCCCGGCCATGAAGTTCGAGACGCCGATCGACCGCACGAGCCCGTCCTCGCGCAGCTTGATCATGGCCTTCCACGAGTCGACGTACCGGTCCACGCGCGGCAGCGGCCAGTGGATCAGATACAGATCCACGTACTCCAGGCCGAGGCGGGTCCGGGACTCCTCGAAGGAGGCGAGGGTCTCCTCGTAGCCGTGGTGCCGGCCCGGAAGCTTCGTCGTCACGACGATCTCCTCGCGCGGCACCACGCCGGAGGCGACGGCACGGCCGACCCCCGTCTCGTTGCGGTAGTTCGTCGCCGTGTCGATCAGCCGGTAGCCCGCCTCCAGGGCCGAGAGGACCGCCTGCTGCGCCTCGTCGTCGCCGAGTGGCCAGGTGCCGAGGCCGAGGGCGGGGAGCGTCGTACCGTCGTTGAGCGTGTGCGTCGGAATGCTGATCACGGTCGGACCTTCCCGTTGACTGTGTCGTCCTTCCAGCGTCACGGACAGGGTGGGCAATGATCAACCGGACGGGTGCGGGATCGAGGGCGGCGGACGGCGTGGGCGGTGCCGGGGAGAAGGCGGCGGGATCGGGGCGTCCCACCTCGCGGGACGTCGCCCGGCTCGCCGGCGTGTCGCACACCGCGGTGTCGTTCGTGTTCAACGGCCGCGCCCAGGGCAACCTCTCGCCCGCCACGACTCGCTGCCCGCCGTCGTCCCCGCCGAACGCGCCGGCGGCCGTACGGCGGCCCGGCTGAGCACATGGCCGCGTACCTCGCGCCGCCCCGCACCACCGTCGCGCTGCCCCACCGGGCGATCGGCGAGGCCGCCGCACGGCTCGTCCTCGACTCGATCGCCACCGGCCGGACGCCGCCCGCCACGGTGCGGCGCCTGGCCTGCCCGGTGATCAGCCGCGCGTCGGTGGGACCAGCTCCCAGCCCGTGACGGCCGCGCCGGGCGGCACGCTCAATCCTCTAGTGTCGTCGGTGCGCTGGTAGAGGCGCTCGGTGATCGTGGCCCGGTCGCCGACGAAGAGTTCGTACAGGGAGCCGTCGACGAGGACGCGAAGAATGAGTTCCGCCTGCGGCGGCACACGCACGACGACCGGTTCCGCCTACCCCGTACGGGGCCAGTCGCCCCCGGTCCAGCGTCACGGTGCCCTCGTCCGGGTCGAGGGAGACTGTCAGGCAGGCGCCCGAAGCCGAGCGCAGGAGACTCACGGTGGCCCGGCCGCGGGCGCCCTTTGACGAGTCAGGTCCGTCAGAGTCCGGGACTTCGAGGGTGGGGGGCACCGGTACGGTGTCGCCTCGGGCGGAGATCACTGTCACGATCCTCGGGAAGGAACGACCAGGTCCACGACCAGCGGAGCGCTCATGACGACGGACAGCCGGACGACGGACGAGGCGGAGCGGGAGGCCGGGGTGGAGGTGCGGCCGGTCGCCGGGTACATCGGGGCCGAGATCAGCGGGGTCGATCTGGCCGGCGAGCTCGATGACGCCGTGGTCGCCGCGATCAGGGCGGCGGTGCTGCGGTGGAAGGTGGTGTTCTTCCGGGAGCAGCGGCTGGATCACGCCGGGCACGTGGCGTTCGCACGGCGGTTCGGGGAGCCTGTCGTGCTGCCGCGGCGCGGCAAGGCCTCGCCGCCGGACGTTCCCGAGATCGAGACGACCGCCGACCGCCTGGAGTTGGGCGGGCGGTTCGGCATGGAGCACGACGAGTGGCTGCGGCGCCGTCGGCACACCCTGCTGCGCGGCTGGCACTGCGACCACGGCGCCCGCATCGACCCGCCCGCCGCGACGATCCTGCGCGCCGAGACCGTCCCGCCCTACGGCGGCGACACCACCTGGTCGAACCTCGCGGCGGCGTACGCCGGACTGTCCGCCCCGCTGCGGCAGTTCGTCGACGGGCTGCGGGCCGAGCACCGGCTCGGCGTCGGCTACCAGCCCCGGCCCGGCGACGACGCGTACGTCCGCCACCTGCTGGACCGTCAGGTCGCCTCGCTGCACCCCCTGGTGCGCGTCCACCCGGAGACGGGCGAGCGGATCCTGTACGTCAACGGCTACTACGTGGAGCAGATCGCCGGTCTCTCCCGGCCCGAGAGCAGCGTGATCACGGAGATGCTGCTGGAGCAGGCGGTACGGCCCGAGTACACCGTCCGGTTCCGCTGGGAGCCGGGCAGCGTGGCGTTCTGGGACAACCGCGCCACCATGCACCTGGCCCCCGGTGACACCGCCCACCTCGACCACCCGCGGATCATGCACCGGGTGATGCTCGCCGGGGACGTGCCCGTGGGGGTGGACGGCAAACCGTCGGAGCCGGTCACCGGGACCGCGCCCGGCCGCTGGTGAATCGCCCCGGTCGGGCGGGCCGGGCCGGCTGCGCGCCGCCTTCGGCGGCCGTTCAACGGCCTGCGTCCCCGCCCACCCGGCGGCAGTCCGTGCCGTCCCCGTCCCGGCGGGTCAGCGCAGCGGGATCGTCACCTCGTCCTCGACCGGCGGGGCGATCTCCTGGGCGCGGTTGCCGGTGGCGGCGTAGCAGCGCAGCCGGACCGACTCGGGGGAGACGTCCAGGCGCAGGAAGCACTTGAAGAACGGCGGGCTGTAGGTCGCCGAGCTCGGCGAGAACAGCGAGGTGTAGATCTTGCGCACGGGCAGCCGGAACCGCTTGGCCCGGTCGGGGCGGCGACCGGTGCCGAGCAGCCCGGCGACCAGCCGGACGCGCCAAGTCACGCGCGCCGAGGCGCCCGGGGCGCGCGCCGGCCTGATGCCGAGGCGCTCGGCGATCACGGCCGCCGCCTCGGCCTCGGTGAGGGTGAAGAAGCGGGGCATGCGCAGCCGGCGGCCGTAGAGCCGGCTGTAGAAGGCCAGGGAGTCGCCGCGCAGCGGATAGCAGCGGAAGTCCTGCTCGGAGACGTTCGCGACGTTGACGCGGGGGATGGTGTGGGTGGCGTGCATGAACGCCCCACCACCGCCCGCCACGACATACTGCAGGGTGCGCCCGTCGCTCAACCGGACCGGGTAGCGCTGGTAGTTGTGGATGTCACCGCCGATCGCCGCCACATAGTGGTGCGCGGGATCGCGGACGATGTCGTCGACCGTGCCGCCCCCTTCGACGGCGCACGGTTCGTGTCGGCCGTCCACATACAGGGGCGAGCCGGTGACCAGGATCTTCGGGCGGGACCCCTGGGAGACCTCGCGCAGCCAGGCGCCCTGCTCGGCGTCGACGGTACCGAGCAGTCCGGTGTCGATGCCTATGATCCGCACCGGCCCGGCGTCGATCGCCCAGTACGGCCCCGGCTGGACGGCCTGCTGAGCGGGAGCGGAGCGCAACTTGCGTGCCTCGGCGAGGTGTTGTTCGTCTGCCGGACGCGGCCGGTGCCACAGCAGGGACCGCAGCCAGGCCCGGGTGAGCGGACGTGGCCGGGGCTCGGGAGGCAGGGGCGGGGCGTCGTCGCAGAAGACGCGCATGAAGCCGCCGAGGTCCTCGTACCAGTCGTGGTTGCCGGGCACCGCGTAGATCGGCGCCCGGTAGTCCCGGTAGGGGCGGAAGAATTTTGGGCCGTAGTCGTCCGTGCTGCCCGCCGGGTAGATCACGTCACTGGCCAGCACGGCGAAGCGGGTGTCCTGACCGGTCTTCAGCAGCCCCGGTACGAGGGCGTACTGGGGGTCGTCGCCCTCGCCGGTGTCGCCGAGGACCAGGAACGAGAACCGGTCCGGGTCGTCGCGCCGGATCACTTTGTCGGCCGGGGCGCCGGTGGCCGCCCGCTGCGCCACCCAGCGGCTCCGGGTCCGGCCGGTGGGGTCCCCGAACCAGGAGGCCAGCACGCCGTTGCGCGCCACCCACAGCATCCTCGGGTTCAGCCAGGAGATCTTCTCCACCCTCGGCGGCATCAACTGCTGGTACGCGCCCTGTTCGGCGGTGCCCCAGCCGGCGCCCTCGGCGGTATCGCGTGAGGAGTCGGACACCGGTGCACCGTAACAACCGGTCGAGCAGTCGTCCGCTGGCGGGTTCCTCACCGCTCGCGGGTGCCTGCGGTCGCATCGCGCCACGAAGGACGCGAGGGGGCGACGGAGGCGGCGGACGGGGTGTCCGGCCGGGGCGAGGCGGTCCGTTCGCCCAGCACCAGCAGCGGATCGAACATCACCACGGCGCCGGCCAGCAGCAGGAAGACGACCGGTCCGAGCAGCATCGGCAACAACAGGGACATGGGGGAGTCACCGGCGAACGTCCCGGCCGTCATGTCGTGCACATGGACGCTGACGGCGGCCATCCCCGTGTAGTGCATCCCGGACACCGCCACCCCCATCACCAGACTCGCCCCGAGACTTGTCAGGAGGCCGCGGATCGTGACGGCCGCCCACAGCGCGGCGGTCGCGGCGCCGATGGCGATCAGCACGGACAGCGCGACGCCCACGAGGTCGTAGCCGATGTCGCCGTTCAGCCGCATCGCCGCCATGCCCAGGTAGTGCATGCAGGCCACGCCCAGACCCGTGACCACGCCCGCGACCGCCAGGGTGGCACGGCTCGTGCCGCGGCAACCGACGATGAACACGCCGACGCCGACCACGGCGACGGCCACGACGAGACTGAGCACCGTCGTCGCCGCGTCGTAGCGGACCCGGGTCTCCTCCACATGGAAGCCGATCATGGCGATGAAGTGCATCGTCCAGATACCGCACCCGATGGAGGCGGCACCTAACGCCAGCCAACCCGGCTTCCACCCTTGCGTGTTCAGCAGCGAGCGCACGATGCACCGCAGCCCCAGCGCCCCGCCCAGACAGGCCATCAGATAGGCAGCAACCGGGGTCACCGCACCGTAGCGGAACCCGTCGACCGTGCCGTCCATGAGCCAACTCCCCCCGAGCCGTGGCTGTGTTCAGCAAGGTCTACGCGCAGGGATCGCTGGAGAGCAAGCCCTTACCGTCGGTAGGCCTGCAACTCCCGTGCTCACCGGACCGATTGGGGTCAGAATGTGCGCTTCAGCAGGTCGAGCAGGGCCGACCAGTGACGCTCGGCGCCCTCCTCGTGGTACGACGCGGTGTCGGCCTGCGTGAAACCGTGGGGCGCGCCCGCGTACACCTCGCACCGGTGGCGGACGCCCGCCGCCGTCAGGGCCTCCGCCAGGCGGTCGATCTGCTCCTCGGGCAGCGAGGGGTCCTGGTCGGCGTGGCCGAAGTACAGCTCGGCGGTGACCTCGCCGGCCACCAGGTGCGGGCTGTCCGGCGTGTCCGTGGCCAGCCGCCCGCCGTGGAAGCCGGCCGCGGCCGCGATGCGCTCGGGGTAGGTGCCGGCGGTGAGCAGCGAGAGGCGGGCGCCCATGCAGTACCCGGTCAGCGCGACCGGACCGTCGGCCACGGCGGGCGACTCGGCCAGCCAGCGCAGGTAGGCACCGGCGTCCCGCATCGCCCGCTCGTTCGTCAGGGCCTGCATGACCGGCATGATCCGCTCGAATATCTCCGGACGCGCCCCCGGGTCGATGAACTCGGGCAGGTCGAACAGCGGGGCGCGGCCGGCCCGGTAGAACACGTTCGGCACCAGCACCGCGTAGCCCTCCGCGGCCAGCCGGTCGGCCATGGACCGCAGCTGCGGACGCAGGCCGAAAGCGTCCATGAAGAGCAGGACCGCCGGGTGGGCGGCCCCGTCGGCGGGATGGGCCAGATACGCGTCGGCGGTGCCGTCCTCGGTGCGGATGTCGACAGCGGTTCGCTGTACGGCGGTCATGACTGGGCTGCCTCTCTGCGGGGGTGGGGGCAAGGAACCCGTCCGCGTGACCGGGCGGATCACGGTCATCGTGGCACGCCCCTTCCCGGGGCAATTCGCCCACCCCCGCCCAGCGGCACATCCATGAACGGCCCTTGGCCTGTCCTTTACTCGAAGCGCGAGGTGTCCCCCGCGCCGTGCCGGATGATCTCGGCCTCGCCGCCGGAGAAGTCGATGACCGTCGTCGGCTCGGTGCCGCAGTCGCCGGAGTCGACCACCCCGTCGAGCACGTGGTCCAGCAGGTCCTTGATCTCCCAGCCCTGGGACATCGGCTCCTCTTCGCCGGGCAGCAGCAGGGTGCTGGACAGCAGCGGCTCACCGAGTTCGGCGAGCAGCGCCTGGGTGACGACATGGTCGGGGATGCGGACGCCGACGGTCTTCTTCTTGGGGTGCTGCAACATGCGCGGCACCTCCCGCGTCGCGGGCAGGATGAACGTGTAGCTGCCGGGCGTCGACGCCTTGATCGCGCGGAACACGTCGTTGTCGATCCGCACGAACTGGCCGAGCTGCGAGAAGTCCTGGCACACGAGGGTGAAGTGGTGCCGGTCGTCCAGCTTGCGGATCGCGCGGATCCGGTCGATGCCGTCACGGCTGCCCAGACGGCAGCCCAGTGCGTAACAGGAGTCCGTGGGGTAGGCGACAAGAGCGTCCGCGCGGATGCTGTCGGCGATCTGGCCGATGGTGCGCGGCTGGGGGTTGTCGGGGTGCACGTCGTAGTACTTCGCCATCCGCCGAGCTTATGCCGCGCGTGCGGGTCGGTGGCGCAGGGTGGGGTCTCCGGCCCGGGGGCGGATACCGGGGGCGTCTGCGGTAACGTCCCCGACCGGTGTGCCGGAGACGGTACGAGGAGCGAGGGGAAGGCCGAGGTGGCTGGCCGAGAGGGCGAGAACCGGCAGCGGGAGACAGCGAGCGGCGCGGACGGGGCGTGGGCGGAGGAACTGCTCGAGCATCTGCGCCCTGCCGGACGCGACGTCCGCAGAGTCGTCGCCTGGCTCTCCGGCGCCGTGCACGCGACGGTGGCCCTGCAGGACGCCGCCGGGAACCTCGTCGCCGGCAACCGGCTGCCGCTGGACGACGGCCTCGTCACGGACATCACCGCCGGCCGGATCGCCTCGGCCGCCTGGGAGAGCCGGGAGCGCCACCTGCGCCTGGTCAGGTTGGAGCATCCGTCCCAGACGTGCGTCCTGGCCGTCTCCCGCGAGACCCCCTTCGACCGGCGGGCCTCCGACGTCGTCACGCACACCGCCCAGGTGATCGAGCTGCTGCTGGCGGCACGCGAGTCGACCGCGGCCGGGCACCGGCTCCGCCGGGCCACCTCCGACCTGCGCCTGGCGATCCTGCAGCTGCTCATGGTCGAGGACACCATCGCCGCCCGCCGCGTCGCAGCCGGACTCTGGCCCGGACTGCTCGACGCCGACACGGCGTGCGTGTACGTCGTCGAGTCCGCGCCCGCCGTGCGCGACCGCATCGCCGAGGAGTGCCTGGACCGCACCCGGGAGGACGCCCTGGTCGTGCGCTGCCCGGCCATGGACGGCCATGTCATCGTCGTCAGTCCCCGGGACGCCACGGGCGACGCCCTGCGGTCCCTGGTCGGAGGGCACCCGGACCTCTTCCTCGGCGGCAGCGTCCGGCAGAGCCTCGCCCGGACCGCCACCGCCTACGGGCAGGCCGTCAGCGCCCTCGCCGTCGCGCGCTTCCGGCCCGACAAGACGGCCGTGTACGCCGAGCGCACGCACCCCGAGCGCCTGATGGACCCGGTGGCGCTGCGCGTCTGGACGGCGTCCGTGCTGCGCCCGCTCGACACTCTGCCGCACCACACCCGCGCCGAACTCCTCGCCACCAACCGGCTCGGTCTGGAGTTCACCGCCGTCAACGCCGCCAAGGTCCTCGGCGTCAGCCGCAACACGGTCCGTGCCCGCATGGAACGCGTCGAGGCCCTGCTCGGCACCGACTTCGCCGAGCTCACGGTACGCGCCGTCGTCCACCTGGCGGTCAATGCGCAGATCGGCCTGCCCGACGCCCAGTTCGCCGACGGCACCGGGGACTGCGGGCCGCGGCTCGCCGACCTGCTGTCCGGCCCCGCCGTCCGCACCTGGGCACAGAATCTGCTGGGCCGGCTGGACGCGGACGCCAGGAACCCACGCCGGACCCTGCGCACCTGGATCGCCGCCGGCGGTAACGCCGAACGGGCCGCGCAGGTCCTGGGCGTGCACGCGCAGACCGTGCGCGAACACGTCCGCAGCGCGGAACCCGTCCTGGAGCGCCAGCTGCTCGCCGGGGGCACCGACCTGTACGAGGTCGTGCTGGCCCACCTGGCCGTGGGCGACCTCGACCTGCCGGTCTTCCGGCCGCACGCCTGACGTTCTTCCTCCGGGACGAAAGGTCGGCCGGTTCGGGCAGGACGAATCCGGGCCATCCGGACGCGGCTGTGCACAGGTGAGCCCTGTTGAGCGTGCAACGGGCATCGGCACGATTCCCAAGGCCGCCGACGTGGACGTAGGTTCGACGCACTGCGGGGGCCCGACCGGAACGGGGGACCGGTCGCGCTCCCGCGAGCCGGCCCTGCGAGGTGTCGTACCTCCTGGTGGCTTCAGCCCCGCAGCCGCACCGGGATCTCCTGCCAGCCGAAGGCGATGAACGACGGCACCTGCCGCAGTCCCTCGGCGCCGGCGGCCAGGCCGAGGTCCGGGAACCGGTCGAAGAGCGCCGGTAGCGCGGTCAGCGCCTCCAGCCGGGCCAGCGGGGCGCCGATGCAGCGGTGGACGCCGATCCCGAACGACAGATGGTCGTCTGCGGCGCGGGTGGCGTCGAAGACGTCGGCGTCCGGCCCGTAGTGCTCGGGATCGAGCCCCGCGGCGGCGTACGTCGTGATGATGGCGTCGCCGGCCGGGATCGTGATGTCGCCGACGGTGAGGTCACCGACGGCGAACCGTAACGGCAACGACGCGATCGACGGGTGCGCGCGCAGCGTCTCGTCGACGACGGCGTCCCAGCCGATCTCCCCGGACCGCACGGCCGCCAGCTGCTCGGGGCGGCGCAGCAGGGCGACGACCGCGTTGCCGATCAGGTTCACGGTGGTCTCGAAACCGGCTCCGATGACCAGCAGCAGCGTGTACAGCAGCTCTTCGTCGCTGAGCCGGTCGCCGTCCTCGTCCCGGACCCGGATCAGCTCGCTTGTCATGTCGTCCCCGGGGTGCTCGGCCCGGTGCGCGATCAGCGCGGGCAGCACCGTCCCGATCTGCCGCTGCACGGACGCCGCGTGCTCCGGGCTCGGGTCGGAGGTGTCCATGATGGCCGCGATGAGCCGGCCGGTGTCCTCCCACAACTCCTCCGGCACGCCCATCAGTTCGCAGATCATCCGCATCGGCAGCGGATGGGCGAGCCGCTCCTTGATGTCCACGACCTCGCTGCCGGCGCCCTCCAGCGCGTCCAGCAGCTCCGTGGTGATGGCCTCCACCCGGGGCCGCATCGCCTCGGTGCGGCGGTGCGTGAAGCTGGGCGCGACCAGCTTGCGCAGCCGGGTGTGGTCCGCGCCGTAGGCGGAAAGCATGTTGACCACGCCCACCCAGCCCAGGATCCAGCCCCAGGACGGGTGCTCGCCGATCTCGGGCCACAGCCGCCAGTGCAGCCGCGGGTCCCTGCTGACCCGCGGGTCGAGGATGAGCTCCTTCAGCGTGTCGTACCGGGTGGGTGCCCAGGCGGGGATGCCGCCGGGCAGCTCCACGGGCACGATCGGGCCGAGGGCGCGCAGCCGGGCGCACTCGCCGGGGATGTCGGCGCCTGACGGGTCGAGAGCGATGCGGTCGGTGACGGTCACGGTCGTCCTCCTGGCTGGTCGGGGGAGCGGGGGCTGAAGCGGACGGGCAGCGCCGTCAGCGAGCGGTGGAACGGCCCGGGCCGCCAGGCCAGGCGCTCGCGCGGCAGCACGGGCTCGAGGTCGGGCAGCCACTGGGTGAGCTGTTCGATCGCCTCGGTGGCGATGAGCAGGGTGTGCTGCTTGACCGGACACGCGTGCGGGCCGGCCGACCAGGACAGGTGGGAGGCGTCGCCGGGATGGCGATCGGCGCCGCGCTCCTCCTCGGCGGCCTGCGCCAGCGCCCCGTAGGAGATCACCACCGGCACCGCGGCCCGGATCCACACACCGTGGAAGGTGACGGGTGTGCGGGCGTAGTGGATGCCGTAGTTGGCGAGCGGCGTCTCGTGGTGCAGGACCTCCAGCACCGCGTCCGTCACGGGGCGGGCGCCGCTGGTCAGCGTCGAGTAGTAGTCCGGGTTGCCGAGAATCCTGGACAGGGCGTTGGACACCAGGTTGGCCGTCGGCTCGTGCCCCGCGCCGAGGGTGAGGAACACCTGCCAGGTGACCTCCTCGGGGGTCAGCTCCGCCGGGTGGTCCAGCAGCCAGCTCGGCAGGTCCTCGCCGCGCCGCCGGGTCTTGGCCGCGATCAGCTCCAGCACGTACCCGCCGAACTCCGCCTCGCCCTCCGCGGCCTGCGCGCCTCCCTCGATCAGCTTGCCGAGGGCGGTGTGGAGCCGGTCGCTCGCGCCGTCCGGCAGCCCGAACAGGCTGTTGAACACCAGCGCCATCAGCGGCCGGGTGAACTCGCCGACCAGATCGGCCTCGCCGTGCGGCCCGAACCGGCTCACCAGCAGACGTACCGCCCGGTGCACCCGGGCGCGCAGATCGTGCGGCTCCACCAGGTCGAATGCGTCGATCAGCGAGGTGCGGTAGCGGATGTGGGCCGCGCCCTCGGCGAACAGGGTGTTGGGCCGCCAGCGCATCATGCCGAGCACCGGCGAGTCGTCGGGGACGGTCGCCTCCCACGGCCGCGGGTCGCGGGAGAACGTCTCCGTGTCGTGCAGCAGCTCCAGCGCCGCCCGCCGGTCCGTGACGACGTACGCCGGCACACCGGGCGCGAGTTCCGCCCAGCCGACCGGGCCCTGGGCGCGCAGGGCGGCGTAGGAGGGGCGGGGGTCGCGGGCGAAGCCGTCCTCCCACAGGCGGACGGGTGCCGCGAGGGAGAACGCCTGCTCGGCGGGGGAGGGTCGGGTCACCGGGGCTCCGGGGGGTGGTGGTCGATCAGGTGCTGCACCAGCGCGAGCAGGGCGTCGATCGAGGAGTCCGCCTCCCGCGCGTCGCAGGTCACCATCGGGGTGCCGGGCTCCAGGTCCAGGGCGGCGCGCAGCTGCTCGGGCGTGTGGTGGCGGGGCGCGTCCGGGAAGGTGTTGAAGGCGACCGCGTACGGCAGTCCGGATTCCTCCACCAGCCCGAGCACGTCGAACGAGGCGTCGATCCTTCGGGTGTCGATCAGCACGAGCGCGCCGAGCGCCCCGTAGGCGATGTCGTCCCAGAGTGTCCGGAACCGCTCCTGGCCGGGTGTGCCGAACAGGTACAGCACGATCCCGCCCGGCAGGCTGATCCGGCCGAAGTCGAGGGCGACCGTGGTGGTCGACTTGTCCCGCACGCCGGCGAGATCGTCCACCTGCGCGGACGCCTCGGTCAGCCGCTCCTCGGTGTGCAGCGGGCGGATCTCGGAGACGGAGCGGATCAGGGTGGTCTTGCCCACCCCGAAAGGCCCCGTGACCACGATCTTCACCAGGTCGCGGGCGATGTCGGGCAGGTGGATGTCCACGCCGCCGGGCGGGGCGTCAACGGTGCTTGAGGTCGCGGAGGCCATCGGCCACTCTCTTCAGCAGGTCGGGGTCGAAGCGCCGTGCGGGCGGGATCGGCGCGCGGGCCAGCACCAGATCGCGGTCGAGGAGATCGGCGGCCAGCACCAGCACCGCGGAGACCGGGAGCCGCAGCAGCGCCGCGGCCTCCAGTACCGTCAGCGACCCGTGCTCCAACTCCTCGAGCAGGGCCGCCTGGGCGGCGGGCAGATCGGCGGGAGCCGGCTCACCGCTGCCGGTGAGGACCGACAGCCGCTCCAGATGGGCGCGGCTGGGCCGCGCCACCCCGCCGGTCGACAGGTACGCGGGAACCAGGGGACGGCCGCCTCGGCGGCCGGTCATGCCGGCGTGCCGCCGTCGGCGCCCCGGGGCCCGGCGGCCATCGCCTTCTCGCCCAGCCGCGCCACCTGCGAATGCACCCGGTGGGCGAGCAGGTCCAGCCGCACCTCGGGATCGCCGTACGCCGCCACGCAGGTGCCGTGGTCCGTCGGCACGATGAGCACATAGCCGTGGTCCGACTCGATGACGACCTGCCGGACGTCGGCCCGGTCGGTGTCCGCGAACGCCGCCGCCGCGGTGCGGCAGGCGCCCTGCACGGTGCTGGTGATGGCCGCGACCCGCTCGGCCGACGGCTGCGACAGGGCGTCGGTGTACCCCGTCACCAGCCCGTCCCGGGTGAGCAGGACGGCCGCCACGACGTGCGGCACCTCCAGGACCGGTTCGAGCACCCATGCCGTGTCCCCCGCTGCGCGGCTGGTCATCCCGCCGTTCCCCCTTCGTGGTGATTGCTGTCGGTCTCGTCGGATGCCGCGCCGGCCGTGGTCGTGGCCGGCACATCCTCGGATACGGCTGGGACGGCGCCGGTGTTCGACGCGGCGGCGGAACGCGCGGCCGCCGTGCCGGACTGGAGGGCGCCGAGGGCGGCGGCGGACTCCTCGGGGCGCCTGCGCCGTACCGCCTGGGGCGCGGGTGCTCCAGCCGGAGCCGCGGTCCGGCCGCGGCGGCGCCGCTGAGGGAGGCCGCCGCCGCGCGGGCCGTGGTGGCCGGAGACCGGGGCGGAGGCGTCGTGGTCCTGTTCCGTGCCGTAGCCGTAGCCGTAGCCGTAGCCGTGGTCCTGGTCCGGGGCGGCGGTCCGGGGCCCGGGCCGCCGGGGCGCCGAGGCCGGCTCGGACGGGGCGGCCCCGTCGGACGTCGCGGCGGGGTCGGTCGAGTCCTGTCCCGGACCGGCGGACGGGACGGAGCCGATCGCCGGGGGCCGCACCGCCGCCTTGCGGGTCGACCGCGGGGCGCCGGCCGCCGGAGGCTGCTTCTCGGGGTCGATCCGCGTCAGCAGATGACTGTCGACCCGCAGCACCGCCCGCACCCCGCCGTACGGCGAGGGGGAGGACAGGTCCACGCTCAGGTCGAACTGCCGGGTGAGCCGGCCGACGGCCGCGAGCCCCATGCGCGGCGGGTCGCCGAGTTCGGTGAGCAGGATCGGCCCGGAACCGGCGACCGTCCGCTGGGCGCGAGCCCGTTCGTCCTGCGTCATGCCCAGCCCGGAGTCGTCCACGGTGACGCAGACGCCGCGGCGGACGGCTTCGAGGTTGACCACCACGTCGGTGTCGGGCGCGGAGTGCCGCAGCGCGTTGTCGAGCAGCTCGGCGACGATGATGGCGACGGGCTCCACGGCGTGGGACACCAGGGCGGTTCCGGCCTCCAGATGGTTGTGAACCCGGACGCGCCGGTAGCCCGCGAGCCGGGCCTGACCGCCCGTCACCGCGTCCACCACATGGGACTCCTGCCGGGCCAGCCCCACCCAGGCCCCGCACACCACCGCGGCGATCTGCGCGCGGCGCAGCGACTGCTCGTTCTCGTGGTCCAGCTCGAACAGGGTCTGCGCGAGTTCGGGGTCGTCGTAGCGCTGCTGCAGAGCGTGCAGGGCGTCCTGGAGCCGGTACAGCGCCGCCTGGATCTCCCGGGTGGCCCCGCGCATCCCGGCCTGCGCGGCGGCGTCGATCCGGGTGCGCTGTGCGGCCAGCTCGGTGTGCAGCCCCTGCAGCACCTGCTCCATGGCCAGTTCCAGGGGCGAACCGGCCAGTTGCGCGTTCAGCGGGCCGGGCACGACGACGTGCGGATGCGCGGCCTGCCGGGCCGCGGCGGGCACCCGCCGTGCCGCCAGATGTTCGACCTCGGCCGTGAACGCCCGTGAGGTGCCGTCCAGTTGCGCCCGCAGTGAGGCCGTTTTCGCGCGCTGCGCGATCAGTTGCCGGCGGGAGCGCAGCAGACCGCCGCCCAGGGCGAACGCGGACAGCGTGCCGACGGCGAGACCACCGACGACCAGGTCCGGTATGTCGATCATGAAGTCGAGTCCAGTGGGGAGTCGGGCAGGGCGGAGTCCGCGATGCTCTTGCGAGCCATCCGCAGCACAGTACACACCGTCATCGACCGGTCTCGCACGGTGGAGAGCCACATCGTTCCGAAAGTGATCGGTCGCGGGGCGCTTCTGTGGCAAGTGTCGGAATTGCCGTACACGGCAGGCGAGTTGGCGATGCGTAGGAGTCTGTCCGGCGCGGCCGCCCCCGCGCCCGATGTCCCCGTGGCCGGGCAGTCACCGAACGTAATGGCAGTGGGTTGTGTGTATGCCCGGAGGCCGGGGTACCCGTCCGGCGCCGAAAAGGTCCGCTCCGCAGAGAAGGAGGTCCGAATGGCCAGCGAGACGGAGACCGGCGATGTGACCGGTACGCGGGACAAGGACTACAACCTGATCTGGTACGTCGAGGCGTGTCTGAACAACGCCCTGCGCCTGGAGGGCTACATCCAGGACGCCGAGCGCGCCAAGGACACCGAGGTCGCCGATCTGTTCCGCAAGGCTCAGGCGGACAGCCGCAAGGGTGCCGAACTGGGCAAGAAGCTCCTGCGCGCACGCCTCGACGAAGGCTGAGCCCCGCCGCACGCCCAGGCCCGGACCCCGCAAGGGGCCGGGCCTTTCGCTGCCGACGGCGGTTCAGCCGGCGTGCACCCTGCCGTCCTGCACGACGCAGTGCCCCGGATCGGAGCAGCCGAGAAACGGCTTGAACTGCAGGTTCACCGTCAGCGGCGCGGGTTCGGCGCTCGCCGTCGAGCACCCGCAGACGGCGCACTTGCCCGTGAGCGGGCACCAGAACCAGCCGTCCACATCGCCCACGGTCACGCGGCCCGACTTCTTCTGGGAAGACGTATGGAGGTGTCCTTCCGGCCCGCCTCGGCGGACGGCGCGCGCGGAACGGGCGAGGGAGGCGTCCTGGCGGCTCGGCCTGGAGGAGACCGACTACCGGGGCGGTGCTGCGCCGAGGGCCTGGGCCAGGCGAGCGAGCAGGAAATCGCGCCCCATATGTGACGGAGAGTGATGGCGGTGCCGCCTCCCGGCCTCGGGGACGGCACCGCCACAGGACCGGCACGGTTCAACCCCGCCCTCGCCCTCCTCACCCGACCGCGTTTTCGGCACGTGACTGACCCCGCCGCTCCGGGTACCCGGACGCTCCCGCCAGGACCGGCCGGGCGGCTGCTCGCGGCGCCGGCCCGGCCGGCCACCGGTCACAAGCCGAAGGAGCCCACGCATATGACGGACGTATCCGGTACCGGCCCCGCTCCGGGCGACGACCGCAAGGTACTCACCAACCGTCAGGGCCATCCGGTCCACGACAACCAGAACCAGCGCACCGTCGGCGCCCGCGGGCCGGCCACGCTGGAGAACTACCAACTCCTCGAGAAGATCAGCCACTTCGACCGGGAACGCATCCCCGAGCGCGTCGTGCACGCGCGCGGCGTCACCGCCTACGGCCACTTCGAGGCCTACGGCACCTGGGGTGACGAGCCGATCAGCCGCTACACCCGGGCCAAGCTGTTCCAGGAGCGCGGCAAGCGCACCGACGTGGCCGTCCGCTTCTCCACCGTCATCGGCGGGCGCGACTCCTCCGAGGCCGCCCGCGACCCGCGCGGTTTCGCGGTGAAGTTCTACACCGAGGACGGCAACTGGGACCTGGTCGGCAACAACCTGGGCGTCTTCTTCATCCGTGACGCCATCAAGTTCCCGGACGTCATCCACGCCCTCAAGCCGGACCCGGTGACCTTCGAACAGCAGCCCCGGCGCATCTTCGACTTCATGTCGCAGACGCCCGAGGCCATGCACATGCTGATCAACCTTTTCGGTCCGCGCGGCATCCCCGCCGACTACCGCCACATGCAGGGCTTCGGCGTCAACACCTACAAGTGGGTCAACGCCGACGGCGAGACCAAACTCGTCAAGTACCACTGGATGCCCAAGCAGGGCGTGCGCAGCATGACCGAGGAGGACGCGGCCAACGTCCAGGCCGACACCCTCGGTCACGCCACCAAGGACCTGTACGAGGCGGTCGCCCGCGGCGAATACCCGGAGTGGGAGCTGCTCGTCCAGATGATGGACGACCACGACCACCCCGAGCTCGACTTCGACCCGCTGGACGACACCAAGACCTGGCCCGAGCAGGACTTCCCGCCGAAGCCGGTGGGCCGGATGGTGCTCGACCGGATGCCGCAGGACTTCTTCGCCGAGAACGAGCAGATCTCCTTCGGCACCGGCGTCCTCGTCGACGGCCTGGACTTCTCCGACGACAAGATGCTCATCGGCCGGACCTTCTCCTACAGCGACACCCAGCGCTACCGGGTAGGCCCGAACTACCTCCAACTCCCCGTCAACCAGGCCAAGAACGCCGAGGTGCGCACCAACCAGCGCGACGGCCAGATGGCGTACTACGTCGACGGCGGCGGTGAGAACCCGCACGTCAACTACGAGCCGTCGATCACCGGCGGGCTGCGCGAGGCCCGGTACCCCACGCACGACGAACAAGGGCCGGAGATCCACGGCCGTCTGACCCGCAAGCGCATCCCGCGCACCAATGACTACCTGCAGGCCGGTCAGCGCTACCTGCTCCTGGAGGACTGGGAGCGCGACGACCTGGTGAAGAACTTCATCAATCAACTGTCCCAGGCCGACCGGGCCGTACAGGAGCGCATGGTCTGGCACTTCCTGCTGGTCGAGAACGACCTCGGCCTGCGGGTCGGCGAGGGCCTGGGCATCGGCCCGGAGGACGTGGCCGGTCTGGAGCCGCTGGCGAGCCAGGACCTCACCGACGAGGACCGCGAGCGCCTGTCCCACCTGGGCAAGAACAAGCCGCGTGACGTCGAGGGGCTCACCATGACCCACTGCGTCCCCGACGAACGGCACGTCGTGACGCGCTGACCGGCCGTCACCCCGCCAGGGCCGTACGGGCCACCGCGAGCGCCTGCTCCGCGTAGCCCCGGCCGAACAGCACGGCGTGCACCAGCAGCGGGAACAGCTGGTGCACGCCGACGCGGTCCGTCCAGCCGTCGGCGAGCGGCGCCTGCTCCTGATAGCCGGCCAGCACCTGCTCCAGGTGGGGGCAGCCGAAGAGACGCAGCATCGCCAGGTCGGTCTCGCGGTGCCCGCCGTGCGCGGCCGGGTCGATCAGCCGGACGTGCCCGTCGGCCGCCCACAGCACATTGCCGTTCCACAGGTCGCCGTGCAGCCGCGCGGGCGGCTCGGCGGGCCCCGCCAATGCGGGCAGCCGCTCGCACAGCCGCTCCACGACGGCCGCCTCCCCGGACCGGACGGTGCCCTCGTCGACGGCCCGCCGCAGATACGGCAGCACGCGCTGCTCGGCGTACCAGCGAGGCCACTGTGTGCCGGGCTCGTTCCGCATCGGGGCGAGCCCGATGTACGCGTCCGCGGGCCCGTCCGGGGGCGGCGCGCCGAACGCGGGCGCACCGGCGGCATGCAGCCCGGCCAGGTCACGCCCGAAGCGCACCGCCGCCTCCCGGCTCGGCCGCCCTTCCGGAACCCGGTCGATGACCAGCCAGTTCGCGTCGTACCCGTGCACGACCGGCACGCACACGGTCCCGGCACCGGCCAGCCACCGCAGCCCTGCGGCCTCGGCCCGCGCGGCCCCCGGCTCGCCGCATCGTTTGACGACCACCACCCGGCCGGTCCCGAGGGTGACCTCGGCGACGGTTCCCGACAGGGGCCTCTCCCCGCTGACCGCCTGCCCGGTGAGCCGGGCGACGACCTCCGCACAGGCGGTCATACATAGCTCCCTTTCAGCCGCGCGTGTGATCGGCACTCAGCGTACGACCGCGCCCCTGGGTCGCGGGGAACCGCGTGACCGGCCCCACCCACGCGTGGACGAAGGCTCAGCCCTCGAACCCGCGAGCCACGTCGAGCAGCTGCATCGCCATGCGCCGGGTCGAGGTCCGCGAACGCGGCGGACCGTGGGCCGGGGGAGTCCGACGCAGGGCGTGGACATCTCGTCCCCGGCGGCCGTCGCGATCCCGGGACATGCGCCACGCGCCGGTCACGCGGGACGGTGAAATCCCGCCGCCCGCCGACAGAACCGGCCACCGCCGGGGGAGCAGTCGGGGCATGACGACTTCACCGTTCCAGCGCACCATCGCCCTGCCCGCCCCCGTGTGCGAACAGGCCGCCCAGTACCTGGAGCAGGCCGCGCACCGGGCCATCGACGGAGCCGCGATCCCGCTGAAGGCGTTCCGCTCGGCGGCCGACAGCGACTTCACCCTGCCGCTCTCGGTGGTCGAGCAGGCGGCGTCCTGTCTGCTGGTCCTCGCCACCGAGACCGCCCAGACCGTGCGTCCCTCCGCCCTGCGCGCCACGATCAGCGTCGCGCTGCGGCTGCGCGACGCCGTGGACCTGGCGCATCAGCCCGCCCTCAGCAGCCGCTTCTGGTGAGCCGTGGCCGTCCTCCCGGGCGGGGTCACGAGGCCGCTCACGTCGCACTCCCGTCCTGCTCCACGGCCACCCGCGTGGTGACCCGCACGAGGCACGGGTCGCGGGGTGTCGAACGGGGCCCGAACCGCACGGGCGGCTCCACCGGGGCGAGAGCGCCGAGGCTCGTGCCCTCATAGCTGACGGTGGCCGAGGTGACCGGGTGCAGATCCCGGGCGCCGTACCACTGGTGCCGGCCGGGCCGGGCACTGCCGTGGGTGCCCGCGCCGAGCAGCAGACGAGCGGGCAGGTCCCACAGGGCGATCCAGCCCGGACGCGTGGCGAGCCGGCCCGGCACCGCCCGCAGCGCGAGGCCCGGCAGGCCCCTGCGGCCGGTGCTGAAGCTCAGATCGAGGGGCGGCGCGGAGACGGTCCAGTGCCCGTGGGCGGTGACCCGCACACCGACCGGTACCACCCGCACCTCGTCGAAGACGTACGTGCCGGCGACGAAGCCGGCCGTCTCCCGCGAAGGCGCCAGCAGCAGCCGCCGCCCGTCGGCCCCTTCGAACATCACGTCGCTGAACGGCCCGAACGGCGACCGCGCCCAGCGCCCGAGCACCACGCGAGCCCCGGACGCCGTGCCGATACCCGCGATCCAGCCGTCGAAGCGCACCGTGCGCACCGGCGGCGGAGTCCGGTCGGCGGGTCCGCGGCAGGGCACGCGGGCCGGGTCCCCCGGCTTCTCCGCGGCGAAACGACACCGGGAGGCGGCCCCCGAGGCCCGGTTGATGTGGCCGAGGCCACGTCCTGGAGGAGGTCCGGGTCACGTCCGGACGCGGGAAGCGGCGGCTACCGTCTACGACCAGTTCCCCGCCCCCAGTGTTCGGACGGCCCGGCAGTGCAAGCAGATCTCTCCCCCGTCATAGCGGCGACCGCCCAGTGGCTGACCCGCGCCTTCCCCGCCACGGGCGGCGCGCTGGCCGCGGCTCTGTGCGAGGCGCAGGCCCGGCAGGCCGTCACGGTCGCGGCGTGGCTCAGGTACCCGACGGCGATGGACGTCGCCCTGGTCGGCATCGCCGGCCCCGGCGGCTCGGCGCGGCTCGACTGGGTCACCGGCGCCGACGCGGCCCTGGGCGACGACGCGGACGCGCACGCCTGGCGCACCTGGGTGGACGAGGTCGTCGCGAGCTGGGCGGCCTGCTTGCTCACCGACTCCGAGCTGGCCGGCCGGGCGGTCGCCGCGCTCGCCGACGGCAGCCACGGCACCGGTGCACCGGCCGAGTTCCGGCGGCTCGTCGCCCCCGACGACAGCGACCGCGGTGCCGCCGCGCTTCTGCGGCACCCGGACCTGCTCGCCCCGGTCGCCGAACTGCACCACGCTCAGCTGGTCGACCGCCTGGCCCCCGGCCGCACGCTGATCGCCTGACGCGCCGCGCGACGCGACCTCAAGCGCGCCGCACTCCTCCGCCGCAGCCCGGACCGCCCAGCCGAGACGCCGGCCCCCGGCCGCGCCCGTCCCGCACGGCTCCCACCAGCCCGCCGGCACGGGCCGACGCCACGCCCCGCGAGCGGTGCCTCCGGACGCACATGGTCGGGGGCGCGGACCCACCCCCGGCACTCCGCCGCCTCCACGCCGCCGTCCTACTGGTGAAGAGGTGGTGTTCCGACCGTGCCCAATTCCTCGGGGCTGGTGGCGCCACCTGTAGCTTGGCGATCGAGGTATTTGAGCGGCAGGGGCTGGACAGGCGGCGGCAGCGAGGATGACCTGCTACCCGGTGGTCGGCTTGAACTCACGCGGGAGGAGGGGTGACCGTGATCGTTGTCACACACGGAGTGTGATGGTTCCACAGCAGACTGACCCTCATGTGGACGCAGATTGCCGCGGCGGCCGGAGTGCTCGCCCTGTTGACCGTGGTGCCGGGGCCGGACATGGCCGTGGTCACCAAGCGCGCGATCGCCTCCGGCAGGTCGGAGGGCCTGCGCACCGCCGCCGGTATCACCACCGGGCTACTGGTGTGGGGCGTGTTCACCGTCGTCGGGCTCGCGGCTGTCCTTGAGGCCTCGGCGGAGGCGTACTTCATTCTCAAGATTTTGGGTGCCGCGTACTTGGCTTTCCTCGGTCTACAGGCCCTGTGGCAAAGCCGCCGTTCCGCGCCGAGGAGCGCTGAGCCGACGGCCACTGGCTCTGGGCGCGCGTACCTGACGGGCCTGACCACCAATGTCCTGAACCCGAAGATCGCCGTGTTCTACACCGGTCTACTGCCGACCCTGGCCCCGGACGGACTGCCCACGGCGGTCGGCATGGGACTGCTGGTGCTGTTGCACGCGGCACTGACCCTGACCTGGCTCGGCAGCTACGTCCACCTCGTCTCCAGGGCGCGCTCGGTCTTCGAACGGCCCAGCGTCCGGCGCCTGCTGGACCGAGTGACGGGCGTGGTGCTCATCGGCTTCGGGGTCCGGGTGGCTGCGGAAGCCAACTGAGGAGCAACTCACGGGAGGGATGGACGCATGGGCACGGTGCTCGGCACGATAGAGCGGATCTGGCGGTACCCGATCAAGTCCACCGGTGGTGAGCCGTTGGACGAGGTCGCCGTCGATGCCCGGGGCCTCGTGGGCGACCGGCTCTACGCGGTGCGGGATGCCGAGGGCAAGTTCGGCTCGGGCAAGAACACGCGCCGGTTCCGGCGCATGCCGGGACTGTTACAGCTGCGATCCCGGTACCCCGGGGGAGCAGTTACAAAGGTTCCTGAGCTGCTGGACCCGGACGGCGTGCCGGTATTAAATCCCACCACCTACGTGCGGCGTTATCTGGGCCGGAACGACGTCGAAGTGGCTCGCGAGGGCACAGTCTCGCATGTCGACCAGCTCCCACTCAGCGTCCTGACCACCGCCACCCTTGACTGGGTCCGCGCGGCCGTTCCAGGCGTGCCCGTCGACGAGCGCCGCTTCCGGCCGAACCTGCTGGTGCGGACACCGCCGGGCACCCCTGCGTTCGTGGAGGACGAGTGGTTCGGCAGCGCTGCCCGCCTCGGCTGCACTCTGCGTATACGGTTCGAACGTTCCAGCGAACGGTGCGTGATGACCAACGAGGCCCAGCAGGACCTGCCGCACTCCCCGCTGATCCTGCGAGCCATCGCGCAGAGGCATGACATGCGGCTCGACGCACTGGCCACGGTCGCACAGCCGGGGCGTGTGCGACTCGGGGACACTGTCGAACTCACCTGATCCACTCCGGCACTTCCGAGAAAGGGGGTCGTCGAAGGCGAAGTCGGCCAACTCCGCCGCCACCACCTGGTGCCCGTCCCCGACGTCATCACCCGGCCGAGCTCAACGCCCAAATCGATGCGTGGGCCAGCAGGGCGACCAGCGGCGGATCAGCGAGTGCCCGCGCACCGTCGCCGAGTACTTCGCCATCGAAAAACCCTTGCTGCAGCCGCTGCCGTAAGACCACTTTTAGACCGGGCGGCTGCTGACACTACGGGGCGACCGCTACGCGCTGATCACCGTGCGTCAGGACCACTACTCGGTACCGGTACGGCTCATCGGCCGCCAGGTCCCTTGTCCTGCTGCACGCCTCCGAGGTGGTGGTCGACGACGGCCGTACCGAAATCGCAGTCCTTGAGGGCTGTCCCGTAACTGATCTTTGGCACGAGAGCGGTCGGCTGAGATCGGATCCTGGGTCCCACCCTTTGGAAGAGGCGCCGACCTCGGTTCACCCCCGTGACCGCACGACACAGCGGCGGATGACAGGGGCCGTCCTCCCGGCAACGTGTGGATCCACCCGCCCGGGGAGATGAGCAGGGCCCCTGTTATCGTGCGCCGATGTCAACGATCAAGCAGTTCCAAGTGACCTTCGACTGCGCGGAACCTGCGCGCCTCGCCGCCTTCTGGTGCGAGGTGCTGGGGTACGTCGTACCGACAGTCCCGGAGGGCTTTGCCACGTGGGAGGAGTACCACCACTCGCTGCCGCCTGAGGACGAGGTCTACTTCGCGTGCGCTGATCCCTCGGGCGTGGGCCCGCGCGTGCTCTTCCAGCGAGTTCCCGAAGGCAAGGTCGTCAAGAACCGGGTTCATCTTGATGTGCGGGTCGGCACAGGGCTCGTGGGTGACGAGCGCCTGGCCACACTCGAAGCCGAATGCGCACGGCTGATGGCGCTCGGCGCGAAACACGTGCTGACGCAGCGCGCCGATGGCGTCAACGAGTCGTGCATCACGATGCAGGACATCGAGGGCAACGAGTTCTGCCTCGCCTGATTCTCCTCCGAGACTGCGAGGGGGGAGCCGTCTCCCGGGGACCTCTCAGGTCTCGTATGCGGCAGAAGCTATCCCGTGAGAGCGAGGTTGTGCAGTCGGGCGATGCCGAGCATGGCGTGTCGGACCCCGTCGCCCTTGAGACGGCAGTCGCGGAGGATCTTCCAGGTCTTCATGCGGGCGAAGACGTGCTCGACGCGGGCCCGGACCTGTTTGTGTGAGCGATTGTGCTCGCGCTTCCAGCCCGGCAACTCTTCGCCCGGGGTGCGGCGGTGGGGCATGAGGAGGCCGGTGCCCGGATAGCCGCCGTCGGCCATCGTGAGGGTCCTGCCCACGGCGGCCTTCGCGCCAGACTCCTCCCATGCCCGGCAGTCGTTGCGATTGCCGGGCAAAGGCTCACCGACCACAACGACCAGGCGGGTATCCGCGTCAATGACGACCTGGTGGTTGGTGGAGTACCGGTAGTTCTTTGACTGTTCAGCGATGCTGTGGTTCCCGGGTAGGCACCAGGGTGCCGTCGACTACCAGCACGGTGTCCTTGGCAAACCGGCGCCGAGGCTGGAATGCGATGAGCGGGCCGAGCTGGTCGATGATGCGGTCGGCCGCCGACTTCGAGATGCCAAACAATGGGGCGAGTTGGCGCATCGTCAGGTTCGTGCGCCAGTAAGCGACTACCAACAGCACCCGGTCCTCCAGCGGCAGACCCCACGGCCGCCCCTGGCCCGGGGAGCTGGCGCCCTCGCGGCGAAGCGCGGTCACCAACTTGCCGAAGACGCGCGGGCTCAGCCCGGCAAACGGGGCTATCCAGGACGGTTCCGACGCCGTGATCACACCTGACACGATCAAGATCATTGCAGGGCGAGACCACTTACGGGACAACCCTTAGGTGAGTGCCTGATCATGCTGGCGCACACGTGAACGCGCCCAGCCACAAACGGGTGGCGTCAAAGACGCCATCACCCTGGTCTGAAACGCACCCGGGGCGGTGTGACAGCGCCCATGATTGATCCATGGGAATGGTGACGGCGTTACGCCGGTACCCGGTGAAGTCCATGCTCGGCGAGGCTCTGACAAGCGTTGCGGTCACCGAACGCGGGCTGTGCGGAGACCGGGTGTCCGCCGTTCTCGACGATACGGGCACGGTCGGCAGCACCAACACCCCCGCAAGTGGGGCCCGTTGCTCCGCTGCCGCAGCAGGCTAACCAGCCCCGACACGGTCGTGGTCGAGCTGGAGGAATTGTCAAGACTTGTGGATGAGGAGTGGTTGCCTGCCGGCAGGCGAAGGGGCTTGAGTCTCCAGTAGGGGGAGACACAAAGGTGGGGTCATGGACGGCGACACGCTCTACTCGATCGGCGAACTCGCTCGACGGACCGGTCTCACGGTCAAGACCATTCGGTTCTACTCCGATCGCGGAATCGTGGCGCCGACGGACCGCAGCCCGGCCGGCTACCGCCTCTACGGTATCGACGCCGTCGCACGCCTGGACCTCGTGCGGACCCTGCGCGAGCTGGGACTGGACCTTCCCACGATCCGCAAGATCGTGGACCGCGAGCTCTCGCTTCCCGAGGTCGCCGCGGCGCACGCCGAAGCACTGGCAGCGCAGATCCGCGTCCTGCGCCTGCGGCGCGCGGTGCTGATGGCGGTGGCCGAGCGAGGGGCCGCACCTGAGGAGACGGAACTCATGCACCGGCTGGCCCAGCTTTCCGAGGACGAACGCCGACGTCTGATCGGCGATTTCCTCGACGCCGTCTTCGGCGGTCTTGACGCCGCCCCCGCATTCGCGGGGGTCGTGCGCTCGATGACCCCCGAGTTGTCCGACAACCCGGAGGCAGAGCAGGTCCAAGCGTGGGTGGAATTAGCCGAAATGTCTCTGGACCCGGGTTTCCGCACCATGGTGCGGCGGATGGCCGAGGACCAGGCAGCCGAGCAGACCCGAAGGACATGATGGGCCCGCGCCGCGACATTGCCGCAGTCGTCCGTGACCAGGTCGGCCCGGCCCTGGCCGCCGGCATCGACCCGGCCTCGCCCCAGGCCGATCCGATCGTCGCGGCGTTCACGGCGCACTGCGCGCACCTTCTCGGCCGCCCCGACGACGTTGAGCTTCGCCGTCGGCTGGCGACTCGGCTGGAGAGCGTGAGTGGCCCCCGCAGGGAGCGGTACCTCCAGCTGCTCGCAGTGGTCAACGGCTGGCCGGCCCCGGAGAGTCTGGCTCCAGTGTTCGATTGGTCCGTCCAGGCGCTGCGCGTTAATCGCCCGGGAAGGTACGTCCTCCCGGGGCCGATCCACAGGATCTGAGCATTGCTCTCAAGCGACACCCCTACTGACCAGCACGTCTGTGACCTACCTGCGGAGGCGGTGGGATTCGAACCCACGGTGACGGTCTCACGTCACTACGGTTTTCAAGACCCTTCCCTTCGGCCGCTCGGGCAGCCCGCCTTCGCATCGCCCACCAGGGGCAGAGCGGCTACAGCGCACCGCCACCAAGCGTTTTGCGGGTGGGTAGTGGTCCATACGGGGTCCACTTGGCTCAGGCTGCCGGAACGGAGAAAGCACCTTCCTTCAGGACGCCTTGCGCTACGACTGCAGGACCGCCTTCATGACACTGCGCGCGACGGGCGCTCCGAGACGGCCACCGGAGATGTCCGCGCGTGAGATGTCCATGTCGGTCGGGTCGATGAAGACAGCTACAGCGACCGACGAGCCATCCTGCTTCGTGCCGTAGGAAACAAACCAGCCGTAGGGCACTTGCTCGGCTACGTCAACACCACGCTGAGCGGTGCCAGTCTTGCCCCCGACCGTGATCCCATCGATCTGGGCGCGGCGAGCACTTCCTTCCCTGGCAGTGAACTCCATCATCTGCTGGACTTTCTGAGCGGTGGCAGCGGAGACTGCCTGCCCCATTGCCGCGGGCTGGGTCTTGTCCAGAGTGCTGAGATCTGGGCCACGAACTTCATCGACGATGTAGGGCTGCATCAGCTTTCCGTCGTTGGCCAGTGCAGCGGTGACCATGGCCATTTGCATCGGTGTGCTCGTGAGGCTGCCCTGCCCCATGCCAGTGAGCGCGGTGCCGGGCTTGTCAAGGTTCTCGGGGTAGATGCTCTTGGTGGCGAGCAGGTCGCCGATGTCGTCGGAGTAGACGTCATCGTTGAAGCCGAACTTCTCAGCCGTCTCGCGCAGCTTGTCCTGGCCGAGTTTGGCGGCAGCGTCGAGGAACACGTTGTTGCATGAGTACTGCATCGCGGTCTTCAACGACGCCTTGTCGCAGATAGCGTCACCAGCCTCGCTGCCGATCTTGTTGCTCGACTGCGGCAGCGGATAGGGGGAGACCGCATCCGTACGGGCATCGATGTCGGTGACGACCCCGTGCTCCAAGGCGGCCGCTGCCGTGAGGATCTTGAACGTGGAACCGGGGGGTAGATTTCTCGTAGCGCCCGGTTGGCCAGTGGCTTGCGCTTGTCCTTATCAAGTGCCACGAACCGGTCCGACTCCTTGAACGTGCTGCCGGCGAACCGCGACGCGTCGTAGGAGGGCGCTGAAACCAAGGCCAGCACCTTCCCGGTCTCGGGATCCAGAGCGACCACGGCCCCCCTTGCGCCCTTCAGCTCGGTCAGCCCGTCGTAAGCCGCCTTCTGCGCCTTCGGATCGATGGTGGTGACTACCGAGCCGGGGCGATGGCCCTTACCGCTGACGACATCGGCGAACCGCTGGAAAGCCAGTCGATCGTCTTTTCCAGTCAGGATGCCGTCGTACGTCTTCTCCAACAGCGTCATGCCTTGCGACTGCGACGCGTATCCCGTAACCGGTGCATACATCGGCCCGTTGACGTAGGTGCGCTTGTACTTGAGGTCGGTGCCCCGTACCTCGGTGGAGCCGGTGATGGCCTGACCCCCTACGACGATGTCTCCGCGTGGGGCAGCGAACTGCTCGATCTGCACACGCCGGTTCTCCTGGTCGGCGGCAAGTTCCGGAGCCCGAACGTACTGCACCCAGTTTGCGCGTATGGGCAGGCCCAGCATCAGTAACCCACAGAAGATCGCCACAGCCCTCAGCGGCTTGTTCACCAACACCCTCCGTCGACGCACGAGGACGCGGTGCCCCTGGAAGACAGGCCACCGCGTCCGCTCAGCTGGACGGATATGGAGATGGGTCTACGCAACATGCCTTCACACTAGACGACCAAGAGCCCCGAGCCGCCGCTCCGATCGACAACCAGGCGAATCCCCTTGGGGACTTGATGGTTCGGGTGCCCATCCTCCCCGCAGGCCCCGCAGTTTCGATTCAGGCTTCCACCACGCTTCGCGTTCCAGCCTCCCGACCAACCTGACGGTGGAAGTCATAGAACGTCCTCACTGGGCCTCTGAAGATAAACCGCCTTCGTGGGTCGACATGACCAAGCTGCGGTGCTGGGTTGGTGTCGGTGGGGTGGGTGTCAGTGACGGCTTGTCAGGCCGGGGTGTTTTCGCTGGTCGGGTGTTGAGGAAGAGCGTGGTCATTGCCGGGGGGCGGTTTCTGTAGCGGATACGGCTGTCATGGGGCGGCACACCCCACTCCGCTCGACTGTCTTGAGAACGGCACTTCTGAGCCTTCCGAGGGTTGCGCGGCGGCACGGAGGTCGGTGTCGGTTTTTGCGTGGGCGGGAGGGTGCGGGGTGGGGGCCGGGCGCGTGGGGTGAGGTCGCGGCGGGGTTGGGGGTGTCCGGGCCGGTGCTGGTGGCGCGGTTGCCGGGCAGCGCCACCGGCACGACATGCCGGTGGTGTCGAACGCACCACCGCCCGCCCGCGTTCGGCGCACCACAGCAGGTCTGGGAGGATGGACGGCAGCCGTCCGTACCGGGTCCGGGAACCTGCGGGCGGCGAGAGGCGGGCGGGTACGGGCAGCGGCCCGGCGGGCGGGAGAGAGGAGCGGTGCGGCACATGCCTCAGTACCCGGAGTACCTCGCCGCGGTCGTGTTCGCCGCGGGTGGCGTCGTCAACGCCCTGCTGGCACCGCACCGGTTCTCCACCGCCGTCCTGTTCTGCCTCGCGGTGACCTCTGCCGGACTCGGCGTGGCCGGTCGCAGTGCGGCAGCCCACCCGACCATCGCCACCGTCCTCGCCGTCGCCGCCCTGCTCCTGGCGCTCGCGCTGGGCCTGCTGCTGCTGGCCGACGGCGTCCTCCTGGTCCGGCGCTACGGACCGCAGGCAGCCCTGCCGGCGACCGGGGCCGCCGGCTGCGCGCTGCTGGCGGTGCTCGGCCTCGACGCGGTCTTCCACGCGGTCGGCGGCGAGGCGTTCGGTGCCCTCGTGGTCGCGGTGAACGCGGCCGCTGGATACCTCACTCTGCTCTTCCTCGTCTTCGCCGGCTACGTGTTCGTCCGGGGCCGTAGCACCCCCCTGCCGGAGACCACCCATGTCGTCGTCCTGGGCGCCGGGCTCAACGGCGACCGGCCCGGCCCGCTGCTGACCCGCAGGCTGGAGCGCGCCCTCGCGATCGACGCCGCCCGCGCACCGGACGCGCCTGGTGTGGTGTTCGTCGTCTCGGGAGGCCAAGGCGACGACGAGGTCCGCTCCGAGGCGGACGCGATGGCCGACTATCTGCGCGGTCGCGGAGTGCCCGCCGACCGGATCGTGCGGGAGGACCGCTCCGTCAACACCGGGCAGAACCTCCGCTTCAGCGCGGCCCTCGTGGACGGCACCGCTGCCGGCCAGCGTGCCACGGTGGTCACCAGCGGTTTCCACGTCTACCGCACGACTTTGCTGGCCCGCCGTGTCGGCGTGCCCGTGCACGTCGTGGGTGCGCCGACCTCTCCCGCCTACTGGCTGGCCGCGACGCTGCGCGAATTCGCCGCCATCCTGTGGTTGGAGCGCCTCCCCCTGCTCGGACTCAGCCTGCTGCTGGCGGTGCCGGTGGCGACGGCGCTCTTCGAGCACTGAAGCGCCGGCCGGGGACCTTGTAAGAGGTCCTGACAAATGCGCCGTACATGACGCGGTTGAGTAGAGAGGGGAGGGCTGGCAGGGCTGCTCGACCGCGGTGCGCGCAGCCCGCTGCGCCTGCGCATCGCCGATGACACCGGAAGGGTACTGCGCGAGGAGGGTGCTCGGCTGATCTGCTCCTTCGACGCGATGTGGACCGGGCGTCCTGACGTTGCCCCGTTCGCCCTCTGTCAGGTCTTGCTCCGTGCCCGGCGCCGGCTTGGCGGCCGTCCGGACCGGCGGACGGGGCGACGTCATCCAGGAACGCCGAGCGGCGGGTGCTCGAGCACGCGGGGCTTGTACTCGACCAGCTGGATGCGGCCGTCGAAGGTGCGGTGCTCGATCATCTCGAGGGCAACGTCCGGATAGCCGTCGTAGATGCGCTCTTGGCCCGTGGCCCCGGTGATCACCGGGAACATCACGACCCGGAAGCGGTCGACGAGTCCGGCTCGTAGCAGGGACCGGCACAGGCTGAGGCTTCCGATCGTGCTGAGGAGCCCCGAGCCACTGGACTTCATGGCGCGGACCGCCTCGACGGCGTCGTCGCGGACGAGCGTGGAGTTGGCCCACGTCAGTGGTTCCTCGAGTGAGGAGGAGAACACCACCTTGGACGCTTGCGTGAGCTCGTCCACGGACGCCTCTTCTTCGGGCCTGAACTCGTCCTGGCCATCCGGGACCTCGCCTGCGGCGAAGCCCGACATCAGGCGGTAGGTGTTCGCTCCCATCAGGTAGGTGGCCTCGGGCTGTTTGCCGAGCCATGCGAGGTACTCCGGGCCCTCCAGGCCCCAGAACCCGGGCCATCCCTCTCCCGATGCGTGGCCGTCGAGGGAGGTGATGAAGTCGACGAGAAGCTCCGACATGGCGATGTCCTTTCCCAGGGTGTCACTAGCTTGGACCGGCCGGGAGTCACGAACTCATCGGCCGCGCTGTGGAGTAACGAGAAAACCCATGACGCTGCAGCAGATCAGGTCGGCGCAGCGGCACCGCTTCGGAGGCCCCGGAGCCCTACATGTGTGGCTTAGCGAACGACCCACTCGAGGGAACGAGCCGACCCTCTTGGCGACGCTACTGCTTCTCCCGCTGGGAGGGAGGCAATGCGGTGTCCGCCACCTTGGCTACGTCCAGCGCATGCCGATGTCGGAGAGCTGTTCGATCCGCTTCGGGGAGAGCGTCGCGGCCCTGCTCCGCTGGTTGCTGATCCATGCCCCTAGCCGAAGCTGTCGTACCTCCTGTCCCTCACTGTCCTCGTGGCCGTCCACCTCTCCGTTCCCGCTGGTGACGACGATCGTCTCGACGTGCTTCCTGGGTACGCGAAGGTGCCCCTCACGCTCGTAAAACTGGCGGGCAGCGGTGTAGGGCCCATTTGTCGGCTTGGCTGGTCCGCGGTTTGGGTTTCTCATCTTCGCCGGCGGGTTGGATGCCGAGGATGTGTTCGCACATCCACTGCTGCACGGTGGTGAGCTTGTCCCAGCCGAGCCGCTGCGCCCTCACCCGCCGTCCAAGGTCCTCGCTCTGGTGGATGACGTCGCCTGGTTCGGTGGGCAGTTTGCCGCCCTGCTCCAGGTGCTGCCGGGTGAGGTGGAAGGCGCGTTGCGAGGGGTCGATCTCCTCGAGCTGTTCGCGCCGTTCCTCCGACAGGGCGCCGGCAGCTGACTGAACCGGCAGGCCTTCGGCATGCCGCTGCTCGTTCTCGGCGGCCCGGCGGGCGGCGGCCCTGGCGTCGTTCGGGGTTGAGGACGCGCAGGTTGATGAAGGCGGCCAGCTGGGCGGGGTCGCGGGGGGTGCTGAATTTCAGCAGCTCTCTGGCCGGTACTGACAGACCACGGTCGCTTCGGTCGCTGCCAGATGCTTCGTCTTCCTCGGGCCCGCTGCGGCTCTGTACGCCCCTGACGTGGCTTGGCGCCTGCTGCTGCGCCAGCGCCTCCACGACCCGGGCGTCGTGTGCCCTGAGCGCCTCCAGCCGCTTCGCCAGGCCACCGAATGCCCGTGAGGTGAGCATGTTGTCCGCCGTCTCACCCGGCCCGAGCAGGACCGGCACCACGAGGGAGGCGACCTTCCCCTCGCCGGGCTGCATCCGTAGCGCCCGGCCCGACGGCCTGGACGAGGTCGGGCATGGAGCCGCGTACGTCGGCGAAGTACACGGAGTCACAGTTCTTTGTGTCGACGCCTTCGCCCAGGACTTTCACGGACCCGAGGTAGCCCTTCTCGACGACCGTGCCGTCCGTGGCGATCCCGTCGGCGAACTCCGTCAGAACTCGGCGCCGGTGCCCCGGCTTGTGATCGCCGCACAGCGCCTGTCCGAGGCGGCCCGGGCGAGCGCTGCGGGCTGGACCGCTGCCGAACCCGCGAACACCCCGCGTGACCTGCTCCGACAGTCGGTCGAGCACACTGTCTCACTCTCCGTGACTCACCGGTTCGCCGTAAGCGACCGTGCCCCGTAGCCGCGGTCGGCGGACCCTGATCGTGGGCTCGACGGCCTCCGGACCCTCGGCGGCCCGGGGCGCAACCGTCGTGCCGGGCAGGGCGCAGTGCTGACGGAGGAGAGACCGACATGACCACCGCCTTCTCAGGGAGCTGGAAACACGCCGTCGTCACCGGCGGCGCCGGGTTCGTCGGCTCGCATCTGTGCGCCGCCCTGCTGGACGCGGGCGCGGCCGTCACCTGCGTGGACGACTTCAGCACCGGCCGGCCCGAGAACATATCTCCGCTGCTCGAACAGCCCGGCTTCACCCTCGTCCAGGCGAACGTCGCCGAGGGGCTGCGGATCAAGCGGACGCCGGACCTCGTCCTGCACTTCGCTTCTCCGGCGTCCCCGGCGGACTACCTGCGGCTGCCGCTGCACACCATGGAGACGGGCAGCCTCGGCACCCGCGCCGCCCTGGAACTCGCGCACTCCTCCCGGGCCCGCTTCGTCCTCGCCTCGACCTCCGAGGTCTACGGCGACCCGCAGCAGAACCCCCAGGACGAGCGCTACTGGGGCAACGTCAACCCCGTCGGCCCGCGCAGCGTCTACGACGAGGCCAAACGCTTCGGCGAGGCGCTGACCACCGCCCACGCCGAGACCCACGGCACCGACACCTGCATCGTGCGGCTGTTCAACACCTACGGCCCGCGGATGCGCGGCCACGACGGACGCGCGGTGCCGACGTTCGTCCGGCAGGCCCTGGCCGGTGAACCCCTCACCGTGACCGGCGACGGCCGGCAGACCCGGTCACTGTGCTACGTCGACGACACCGTGCGTGGCGTCCTCGCCGCGGCCGCCCACGGCATGCGCGGCCCCGTCAACATCGGCAACCCCACCGAGATCACGATGTTCGACCTGGCGCGGCTGGTCGTCGAACTCGCCGCCTCCCCCTCCGAGATCCGCTACATCGAACGGCCGGTGGACGACCCCGCCGTGCGCTGCCCGGACATCACCCTGGCCCGCGACAAGCTCGGCTGGGAACCGCAGGTGCGCGCCGAGGAAGGGCTGCGGCGCACCATCGCCTGGTTCCGCGAGCACGAATCGGACGGCTGACCCCCGCCAGGGGGCCTCCCGAACCGCCGCGTCCGGATCTCCCGACCGCCGAAAGGCCCGCATCCCCATGCGCATCCTCGGAATCAACGCCCTCTTCCATGACCCCGCCGCCGCCCTGGTGATCGACGGACGGACCGTCGCCGCCGCGGAGGAGGAGCGGTTCTCCCGGCGCAAGCACGGCAAGCGGCCCCTGCCGTTCTCCGCCTGGGAACTGCCCGAGAAGGCCGCCGCCTGGTGCCTGAAGCGGGCCGGGCTGCGCCCGCAGGACCTCGACGCGGTCGCCTACTCCTTCGACCCGGAACTCGCCCGGCCCGCCGACGACATGGGCCTGGACGACCCCTGGGACCACCTGCGGCTGACCTACGCCCGCGAAGCACCCGGCTTCCTGCGCACGGCCCTGCCCGGCCTCGACGCCGGCATCGTCCGCTTCGTGCCGCACCACATGGCCCACGCCGCCTCCGGCGCCTTCGCCGCCCCGGACGCCGGCGACTCCTCCGTCCTGGTCCTCGACGGACGCGGCGAACGCGCCTCCCACCTGGCCGCACGCCGCGTGGGGGACCGGCTGGAGGCGCTGCACGCCCAGGAGCTGCCGCACTCGCTCGGCCTGGTCTACGAGGAACTCACCGAACACCTCGGCTTCCTGCGCTCCTCCGACGAGTTCAAGGTGATGGCCCTCGCCTCCCACGGCACCCCGCGCATGCTCGCCGAACTGCGCCGCCACGTGTACGCCACCGGCGACGGCGGCTTCCACGCCACCGGCGTGCCCTGGCAGGAGCTGTGCGCACCCCGCGGGCCCGACGAGCCGTGGACGCAGGACCACGCCGACGTCGCCGCCAGTGCCCAGGCCGTACTGGAGGAGACCCTGCTCGACCTCGTGCGCTGGCTGTACGGACGGACCCACGACCGGGTGCTCACCCTCGCCGGCGGCGTCGCCCTCAACTGCGTCGCCAACTCCCGTATCGCCCGCGACGGACCGTTCTCCCGGGTGTGGGTGCAGCCCGCCGCCGGTGACGCCGGCACCGCCCTGGGCGGCGCCCTGCTGCTGTCCGTGCGCGAGGGCGACGCACCGGAGGCCATGACCGGGGCCGACCTCGGCCGGGACTGGTCCGACGCCGAACTCGGCGCCTGGCTGAAGACCGCCGGGGTCCCCTTCGAGCGGCCCCCGGACATCGCCGCGACCGTCGCCCGCGCCCTGGCGGACAACGGGATCGTCGCCTGGTTCCAGGGCCGCTCCGAGTACGGCCCCCGCGCCCTCGGCCACCGCTCCCTGCTGGCCCACCCCGGGCACGCGGGCAACCTGGAGCGGCTCAACGACGTCAAGGGCCGCGAGCAGTTCCGGCCCGTCGCGCCGATGGTCCTCGCCGACCGCGCCGCCGAGATCTTCGACGGCCCGCTGCCCAGCCCGTACATGCTGTTCGTGCACGACGTGCACCCCGCGTGGCGGGACCGCATCCCCGCCGTCGTGCACGTCGACGGCACCGCCCGCATCCAGACGGTCGACCCGGACCGCGAACCCCTGGTGGCCCGCGTGCTCGGCGAGTTCGAGCGGCTCACCGGGCTGCCCGTGGTCGTCAACACCAGCCTCAACACCGCCGGCCGGCCCATGGTCGACGACCCGCGCGACGCCCTGGAGTGCTTCGGCTCCTCACCCGTCGACCTGCTGGCCATCGGCCCGTACGCCATCCGGCGCGGCGATCTCTTCCGTACCGACTCCCGTACCGACTCCCGCAGCGACGACGCCGGAGGCCCGCGATGACCGAGTCCGACACCCCGGCCCGGGACGCCGTGTACGCCGTCGTGATCCCGACCCTCGGCCGGCCCAGCCTGAGCGCGTGCCTGCACGCCCTGGCCGAGGCGACCGGCCCCGGGCCGGTCCGGGTGGTCCTCGTCGACGACCGGCCCGGCGCGGCCCGGGTGCCCCTCACCGCCGACGTTCCGCCGTCCCTGCGCTCGCGCACGATCGTCGTGCCCGGTGGGGCGCGCGGACCCGCCGCCGCACGCAACCGCGGCTGGCGGGCGGCCGGCGACGTGCCCTGGATCGTCTTCCTCGACGACGACGTCGTACCCGGCCCCACCTGGGGCGACGACCTGACCCTGGACCTGGCCGCCGCGACCGGTCGGACCGCCGGGATCACCGCCCGGATCGAGGTGCCCCTGCCCGCCGACCGCCGCCCCACCGACTGGGAACGCAACACGGCCGGTCTCGCCGGCGCCCGCTGGATCACCGCCGACATGGCGTACCGCCGGGCCGCGCTGATGGCCGTCGGCGGATTCGACGAACGCTTCCGGCGGGCCTTCCGGGAGGACGCCGACCTGGCGCTGCGCATGCTGGACGCCGGCTGGACCCTCACGGCGGGCCGGCGCACCACCACCCACCCGGTGCGGCCGGCCGGACGCTGGATCTCCATCCGGCTCCAGGCCGGCAACGCCGACGACGTGCTGATGACCCGGCTGCACGGCCGCCACTGGTGGCGGCGGGCGGAGGCACACCGCGGCCGCCTGCCCGTGCACCTCGCGGTGACCGCTGCCGGGGTGACGGCTGCCGGCTGCGGCCTGCTCGGCCGGCACCGCGCGGCCGCGTTCTGCGCCGCCGCATGGCTGGCCGGCACGGCCGAGTTCGCCCTCGCCCGGATCCTGCCCGGGCCGGGCACCCGCGACGAGGTCCTCACCATGACCGTGACCAGCGTGCTCGTCCCGCCCGTGGCGACCTGGCACTGGCTGCGCGGCCGGGTGACGCACCGCAGGGCCGCGCCGCACACCCCGCCGGGGACCGGGGAGCCGGCGGCCCCGTCCCGCCCCGTGGTCAGGGAACGGCTGCGCTCATGACCCGCCCCGCCCCCTGGCTGCTCACGCGGCCGCACGGGTCCCCCCTCGAGCGGCGGCACCCGCGCGGCTCCGGCGGCCCGCTCCCGGCGGCCGTCCTCTTCGACCGGGACGGCACGCTCGTCGCCGACGTCCCTTACAACGGGAACCCGTCGCGCGTCGCGCTCCTGCCGGGTGCGCGGGAGGCCGTCGACGCCGTGCGCGCCGCGGGGGTGCCCGTCGGTGTGGTGACCAACCAGTCGGGCGTGGCCCGGGGCCTGCTGACCCGCCGCCAGGTGGAGGACGTCCGCCTGCGGGTGGAGGAACTGCTCGGACCGTTCGCCGTCTGGGCCGTGTGTCCGCACGGGCCGGGGGAGGGCTGCGGCTGCCGCAAACCGGCCCCCGGCCTGGTCCTGGCCGCGTGCCGGCGGCTCGCCGTCCCGCCGGAACGCACCGTCGTCATCGGCGACATCGGGGCCGACATGGAGGCCGCGCGTGCCGCGGGGGCCCGCGGGATCCTGGTCCCCACCGACGCGACCCGGGCCGAGGAGGTCCGGGCGGCCGGGGCCACGGCCTCGGACCTGCTGGAGGCGGTGGGTCGCGTCCTCCGCCCGGCCGCGCCGGCCGAGGAGCCGCGATGACCCCCCTGTCCCTTCGCGACCGTCGGCCCCGCACCCTCGTCGTGCGTCTGGACAGCGCCGGAGACGTGCTCCTGGCAGGACCCGCCGTCCGGGCCGTCGCCGCCGGATCCTCGTACACCGCGCTGCTGTGCGGACCCCAGGGCGCGGCGGCCGGGCGGATGCTGCCCGGCGTGGACGACGTGCTGGTCCACGACGCCCCCTGGGTCGGACTGGAACCGCCGCCGGTCACCCGGGCTGCCACCCGCCGGCTGATGGAGACGCTCACGGCGGGCCGCTTCGACCGGGCGCTCGTGCTCGTGTCGTACCACCAGAGCCCCCTGCCGATCGCCCTGCTGCTGAAGCTGGCCGGGATCGCCTGGACCGCCGCCGACAGCGAGGACTACCCGGGCGCCCTGCTCGACCTCAGACACCACCGGCTGCCGCACCGTCACGAGGTCCTGGCCGCCCTCGACCTGGCGCAGGCCGCCGGCTTCGCGCTGCCGGACGGCGACGACGGCTCCCTCGCCGTCACACCACCGCCCCGCACCACCCACCTCACCGGCCCCGAGCCGTACGTCGTCGTCCACCCGGGAGCCGCCGTGCCCGCCCGCGCCTGGACCCCCGGGAGGGCGGCACAGGCCGTGGCCGCCCTGGCCGCGGCGGGGCACCGGGTGGTCGTCACCGGCGGACCCGCCGAGCGTGAGCTGACCGCACGGGTCGCCGGGCGGCACGCCCTGGACCTCGGCGGGGCCACCGACCTGCCGCACCTGGCCGGAGTCCTGGCCGCCGCCCGGGTCGTGGTGGCCGGGAACACCGGCCCGGCGCATCTCGCCGCCGCCGTCGGCACACCCGTCGTCAGCCTGTTCGCGCCGGTCGTACCAGCCGAGCGGTGGGCCCCCTACGGCGTGCCGCACCTCCTGCTCGGCGACCCGCACGCCCCGTGCGCGGCCACCCGGGCACGGCACTGCCCCGTGCCCGGACACCCCTGCCTCGACGCGATCGGCGACGCCGAGGTGCTCGCGGCCGTGGCAGCCCTCACGAACCACCCGGCCGACCAGGGAGAACAGACGGAGCGAGGAGCGACCGTATGAACATCCTGCTGTGGCACGTGCACGGTTCCTGGACGACCGCGTTCGTCCAGGGCCCGCACACCTACCTCGTCCCCGTCACCCCGGCCCGCGATCCGGACGGCCTCGGACGAGCCCGTACCTTCTCGTGGCCCGCCTCGGCCCGCGAGGTCACCCCCGAGGAGCTCCGCGACACGCCCGTCGACCTGGTCCTCCTGCAACGCCCGCAAGAGTTCGAGCTGGCCGAGCGGTGGCTCGGCGGGCGGCGCCCCGGCCGCGACGTGCCCGCCCTGTACCTGGAGCACAACGCGCCCGACGGCGACGTACCCGACACCCGGCACCCGTGCGCCGACCGCGACGACCTGACGCTCGTGCACGTCACGCACTTCAACCGGCTCTTCTGGGACTGCGGAACCACCCGCACCGAGGTCGTCGAGCACGGCATCGTCGACCCCGGCCACCGTTACACCGGCCGGCTCGCCCGCGCGGCCGTCGTCGTCAACGAACCCGTGCGGCGCGCCCGGTACACCGGCACCGACCTGCTGCCCGCCCTGGCCGAAGCGGTGCCGATCGACGTGTTCGGGATGGGCACCGAGGGCCTGGCCGGACACCTCGGCCTGCCCACCGACCGGTGCCGCACCGCCGACCTGCCCCAGCGCGAGCTGCACCAGGCCATGGCCGAACGCCGCATGTACCTGCACCCGGTGCGCTGGACCTCCCTCGGCCTGTCCCTGCTGGAGGCCATGCACCTCGGCATGCCGGTCCTGGCGCTCGCCACCACCGAGGCGGTCGAGGCCGTCCCGCCCGGAGCGGGCATCCTCTCCACCCGCCCCGACGTCCTGGCCCGCGCCGCCCGCCGCTACCTCCACGAACCCGAGGCCGCGGTGGAGGCCGGAGCCCGCGCCCGGCAGGCGGCCCTCGAACGTTACGGGCTCAAGCGCTTCCTGGCCGACTGGGAGCGCCTGATCACGGAGGTGTGCTCATGACCCCGTCCCTCAGCCCCTTCCCCACCGGACCGCTCGGTGGCGGCCCCCTCGACCCGGGCGTCCTGGCGATCGCGCTCGTCTCCGAGCACGCGAGCCCCCTCGCCGCACTCGGCGGGGTCGACGCCGGCGGCCAGAACGTCCACGTGGCCAGCCTCGCGGCCGCACTCGCCGACCGGGGCCACCGCGTCACCGTCTACACCCGCCGCGACTCGCCCGACCCGCCCTGCCGGGTGCCGTTGCGCGACGGCGTCGAGGTGCACCACGTGCCCGCCGGACCGGCCGAGCCGCTCCCCAAGGACGCGCTGCTGCCGCACATGGGCGACTTCGGCCGCTACCTCGCCCGCAACTGGCGCACCCGCGCCCCCGACCTCGTGCACTCGCACTACTGGATGTCGGGCCTGGCCGCGATGCGCGCGACCCGCGAGCACGGCCTGCCGCTGCTGCACACGTATCACGCCCTCGGCACCGTGAAGCGGCGCCACCAGCGGCTGGCCGACACCAGCCCGCCCGAGCGCGTCCCCGGTGAGATCGAGATCGGGCTGGGCTGCGACCGCGTCGTCGCCACCTGCCGGGACGAGGCGCACGAACTGGCCCGCATGGGCGTACCCCCGCACAAGGTCGTCGTCGTGCCGTGCGGCGTCGACACCGACCGGTTCACCCCGAAGGGCCCGGCCGCGCCGCGCGGACCGTACCCGCACCGGTTGCTCCAGCTGGGCCGGCTCGTACCGCGCAAGGGTGCCGCGGTGACCATCGCCGCCCTGGCCCGGCTGCCCGAGACCGAGCTCGTCGTGGTGGGCGGGCCCCCTGCGGACCGGCTCGACGCCGACCAGGAGGTGAGGCGGCTGCGCGGCATCGCCCGCGACGCCGGCGTCGCCGACCGGGTCCGCTTCGCGGGCGCCGTACCCAGCGAGGAGGTGCCGGCACTGCTGCGCTCCGCCGACGTGGTGGTGTGCCCCGCCGACTACGAGCCGTTCGGCATCGTCCCGCTGGAGGCCATGGCCTGCGGTGTGCCCGTCGTGGCCAGCGCGGTCGGCGGGCAGCTCGACACCGTCGCCGACCCGGGCACCGGACGGCTGGTGCCGGCCCGCGACCCGCAGGCCCTCGCCCGCGCCGTCGCCGGGCTGCTCGCCGACCCGGACGCCCGCGCCGCCTGCGGGGCGGCCGGCCGCCGCCGGGTCCTGAGCCGGTACGGCTGGGGCCAGGTCGCAGCGGCCACCGAGGCCGCCTACTGCGAGGTCCTCGACACCGAGACCGCCGCGACCGGCGCCGGCTGACCGAGCCGGCCCCGCCTACAGCCCGAAGGAGGTGTGGGTCCCCGCCGTCACCCACGGCGGTACGCCCGATCCGCATGAGCGAAACACCCGCACAGCCCGCCCTCGACGCCGCCCGTCTGCACTGCCGGTCGCTGGAGGAAGCCCTCGGGCGGTTCCGTCGGCACGGCCTGGACCGGATCGCGGACTGGGGCGGCCGGCTCGCCGACGTCCTCACGGGTGGCGGCCGGCTGCTCGCCGCGGGCAACGGCGGCAGCGCCGCCCAGGCCCAGCACCTCACCGCGGAACTGGTCGGCCGCTACCGTCAGGAACGCCGCGCCTACTCCGCGCTCGCCCTGCACGCCGAGACCTCCAGCATGACCGCCATCGGCAACGACTACGGCTTCGACCACGTCTACGCCCGCCAGGTCACCGCCCATGGCCGCCCCGGCGACATCCTGCTGCTGCTCTCCACCTCCGGCCGCAGCGCCAACCTCATCGCCGCCGCCGTGACCGCCCGGCAGGCCGGACTGCGCGTCTGGACCCTCACCGGCCGCGGCCCCAACCCGCTCGCGGAGGCCGCCCACGAGGCCCTGTGCATCGACGCCGCCAGCGCCGCGAACGTCCAGGAGACCCACCTCGTCGCCGTCCACCTGCTGTGCGAGTGCTTCGACACGGCCGTGTCCACGCCCCTCGCTCGGCGCGCCGTCCTCACCCGCGGGAGCACGCCATGACCGGCCCGAAACCCCTCGCCGTCGTCGGTGACGTCCTCCTCGACGAGGACATCGAAGGCGTCGCCACCCGGCTCGCCCCGGACGCCCCCGCCCCCGTCGTCGACGTCACCGGCGACCGCCGCCACCCCGGTGGAGCCGGACTGGCCGCCGCCCTCGCCGCCCGGGGCGGCCGGGACGTGGTCCTGGTGACGGCGCTCGGCGACGACGAAGCCAGCGAGGCCGTACGCGGCGACCTGCGCGACCGGGTCCGGCTGCTGGAGATCCCGCTGAACGGCACCCTGCCGGTGAAGACCCGCGTCCTCGCGGGCGGCAGGCCCGTCGTCCGCATCGACCGGGGCGGTGGCACACCCGGCGAACCCGGCGACGCGGTCCGCGAAGCGCTGGCGGGTGCCCGTGCCGTCCTGGTCGCCGACTACGGCCGCCACACCGCGGGCGCCCTGCGGCCACTCCTGGAGAACGCCGCCCGCCACACCCCTCTGGTGTGGGATCCGCACCCCGAGGGCGACCCGCCCGTGCCCGGGGCGCGGCTGGTCACCCCCAACGCGGCGGAGGCCCGCGCCCTGTACCCCGGCTCCGGAGAGACCTCACTGGGCGCCTACGCCGAACGCGGGGCGCGTCTCGCGGAACGCTGGCGCGCCGCCGGAGTCGCCGTCACCCTCGGCGAACGCGGGGTCCTGCTCGCCCGGCCCGGCTCCGGCACCCCGATGCTCGTCCCCGTGCCCTACCGGGCCGCCGGGGACCCGTGCGGCGCGGGCGACTGCTTCGCCGCCACGACCGCGGCGGCCCTCGCCGACGGCCTGCTCCCCGAGGAGGCCCTGCAGCGAGCTGTCGCCGAGGCGGCCGCGTTCGTCGCGGCGGGCGGCGCGGGGAACCCCGAGCTGTGGTGGACCGAGCCGGCGCCCGGGCCCGCCGACGACCCCGCGACCGACGCGTTCGCCCTCGCGGAGAGCGTCCGGGCCCGCGGCGGCACCGTCGTGGCCACCGGAGGCTGCTTCGACCTGGTGCACGCCGGTCACGTCGGTCTGCTGGAGAGCGCCCGGCGCGTCGGCGACTGCCTCATCGTGTGCCTGAACTCCGACGCGTCCGTCACCCGCCGCAAGGGCCCGGGCCGCCCGCTCAACCCGGCGGCGGACCGCGCCCGGGTCCTCGCCGCGCTCGGCAGCGTCGACGCCGTCGTGGTGTTCGAGGAGGACACCCCCGAGGCGGTCCTGGCCCGGCTGCGCCCGGACGTCTGGGTCAAGGGCGGCGACTACTCCGTCCAAGACCTGCCCGAGGCAAAGGCTCTGCGCACCTGGGGCGGCCAGGCGGTGGTTCTGCCGTACCTCGACGGCCGCTCCACGACCCTGCTGACACGCCGGGCGGCCAAGGCGGCCTCGGGGGCGGCACTGCGGCGGTCGGGGTCCTGACCGGTCGGAGTGCTCGGGCCGCCCGCGCTTCCGGCTGCCGGTTTCCGACTCGGGGCGCGGGCTGCCGGCCGGTTCCGCCCGTCCCACCGGATGCCGGCGTGCAGCACGAACGGGGTCCCGCGCGAGGTGTGCCGTTCCGGCGTCCGAGGCCGGCCGGAGGCGTCCGGGGCCAGGCGCAGGCGCCCTCGCGGCGACCGGGCCGTGCCGAGGCGGCCGCCGTCGGCGATGGGGAGGAGCGTGCCGAGCCCGCACCGCCGCACGTCCCCTGCGCCGCCGGCGGCGGAGGCGACCCGAGGAGCCCTTCGCGCAGCCCCGGCCGTGCCGGCAAGCCGCGGTCGGTTGGGCAAGCTCCCCCAGCCGCGGCCGAACGGCCCGGTCGCCCGCTCAGGCCGCCGTGCTCAGCGCCGGCCGGCCCGGAACCTCGCCGTCCTCCGGGTGGAGCACCACCGGAGCCCGGCGCTGCCGCAGCAGGTGGCCTGCTCCGATCGAGCCGGCGATGAGCAGCCCGCCGGTGACGAGGGCGCCGCGCGCTCCGGCCAGCTCCATCAGGAGCCCCAGCGCGGGCGGGCCGCCCAGGCCCCACACCGTGCCGATGCTGCCCCACACGCCGAGTACACGTCCCCGCAGACGGGCGGGCGGGTCGGTCTGCAGGACGGCCGTACCGGCGGTGTCGGAGACGGACTCCACCACGGCCATCGGCAGTACCAGCACGATCAGCACCGCCAGTGACGGCGACAGCCCCGCCACCACCTGAAGCAGCGCCCCGGCGGCCGCCAGTGCCCCCACGAGCCGCACCGACGGCCGCCGCAGCCGGGCACCGAGGACCGCGCCGAGGATGCCGCCGATGGCGAGCACGGTCGACACCGCGCCGAACGAACCGGGACCTCCCGCGAGCGGCCCGGTCACGAGCACGGCCAGGGTGAGCCCGTAGTTACGGCCGAACACCGAGCTGATCCCGGTCACCCCGGCGAGCGCGACCAGTCTCGGCCGCCGCGCGAAGAAGGCCAGTCCCTCCCGCACGGTCATGTCGGAGGAGCCCTTGGGCTGCGGGCACGCCGAGACCTGCCCCACCGCTCCCGCCGCCGGGCGCAGGAACGGGATGACCGAGGCCACGAACAGGAACGACAGGCCGTTCGCGAAGTACGCGGCGGAGGTGCCGAGGAACCCGACCGCCACACCGGCGAGGGCCGCGCCCACGAGACGGCCCGCCTGGTGCACCAGTGCCCCGACCCCGATGGCCGAGGGCACGTCCTCCGGCGGGACGAGCTCGTTGCCGAGCAGCGCACACGCGGGGTTGTCGACGGTCGCGACGACACCCGTGACGGCGGCCAGCACCATCAGTGAGGTCATGTCGATCCGGTTCAGCGCCACGAGAACGGCCGTGGTGAACGCGATCGCCCCGAGCAGCGCCTGGCTCACGGCGGCGGTCAGCTTGCGGGGCCACCGGTCGACGGCGGCCCCGCCCAGGACGCTGATCAGCAGGGCGGGGGCGGCCTGCACGGACATGGACAGCCCGGTCGCGGCGGCGGACCCGGTGATCTGGAGGACCAGCAGGTTCTGCACGGTGAGCTGCATCCAGGTTCCGGCGTTCGACACGAAGTTCGCGACGGACCACCAGCGCATGCTGCGGTACCTCAGCGATCGCCAGGGCGAGTGCGAGGCGGGCTGGGCGGGGGAGGGCGGTGAAGACACAGTGCGGTACTCGCAAGACGAGTCCGAGGACTCAGCAGGAGGGGGGCGAGGAGAACGAGAGCACCGGCCGCGCTGCGCGGTGGCTCCCCTCGCCGGGTACGGCGCCGACCATCGTGACAGAGGGCAACCCCCGGTCGGCTTCCTCCGCACCTAGTCCGCCGTCCCCGTGCCTCCCAAGCGGCGTCAGACGCCGGGGATTTGCGGCCGTGAGTGTGGTTGATCACAGTTGATGATCATGAAGACCGCCCGGGTCACACCACGTGACGACGACCACAGGAACGGAGAAGGGCCCGTCGCCGGGGCGACGGGCCCTTCTCCGGTGCGCGGCGGTCGCGCTACTCGGACTTCCCCCGACCGGACAGCGCGTCACGCAGCCGGTCGATCATCCCGGTACCAGGAGCCAGCAGCTTGTTCGCCGGAGGTTTGTCAGGGGCGGCCGGATGGGGCCGGGTCGGGGCGGTCTTCTTCGCCTTCCGCACCTTCTCGCCCAGCTCGTTCAGCGCGTCCGCCGGGCAGGCCTGCCGCAGCGCCGGGAAAAGGTTCCCCTCTTCGTCGGCGATGTGGGAGCGGATCTCGCTCATCAGCATGCCCATCAGCCGGTCGAAGTCGGCGTCGCCCGCGTCGCAGCCCTCCAGGTCCTTCATGATCTGCTCGGCCGCGGCGTGGTCCTGCAGTTCCTGGTCGGCGAGGGCGTCCCCGTTGGCGACGTACTCACGTACGGCCGGGTAGAGGTAGGCCTCCTCGGCCACCGAGTGCCGGACGAGTTCGATCGTGGCCTGGTCCGCGTACATCTTTCGGTCCTGGTGGCCGGACGGCAGTGCCTCGATCCTGCCGAACATCTCCTCGACCTCGCGGTGATCGGTCACCAACTCGTCGATGATGTTTCCTCCGTGTCCCATGTCCTTCACCTCCAGCCCCCGGGTCCCCCCCGGCCCTCAGGGGCTAACGCACGGCCCCCCGAGCGGCTCAGGCGGAGAGCTTGGCGCGCACCCGGCCGGCCGTGACGGCCGGGCGGGCGGTGGCGCGGACGGAGCGCCGCACCAGGTTCGCGTCGCGTCGCGCCCCGCGGGCGGCGTGGGTGCCGCGCCACAGCACCGAGGGGCGGGCGCCGGTGTCGTCGGCGGCGATCAGCAGCCCGCCGAGCATGGACATGTTCTTGAAGAAGTGGATGCGCTGCTGGGCCCGCTCAGAGGGGTCCTCCGCCTCCCAGAAGCGGTGCTCGGCCAGCGTGGTGGGGATGAGCGTGGCCGCGATGGCCAGGGCGGCCGGACGCGGCATGCGTCCCGTGGCCAGCATCAGCCCGGCCACGACCTGCACGGCCCCGTTCAGCCGTACGACCTGCTCGGCGCGGTCCGGCAGCGCCGAGACACGTTCGGTGACGGGTTGGACGACAGGCTCGGCGGCATCGGCGACCTGCTTCGGGTCGCGGACGGAGTTCACACCGCCCGCCAGGAACATCGAGGCCAGCATGGGGCGGCCGAGCACGCGCAACAGACTCATGGCCCTCTCCAGGGTGTCGGTGGGTCCAGCGCTCGCCGGGTTCCCCGGCCGGGGCCGAACCACTCACCCCACCCGGTGCCGCGCCCACTCCTCGCGCGGCTTCCCGGACAGCAGCACGTCGGCGGCGGTGCAGGCGTGAGGGCCTGCGTCAAGGCGAGCAGCACCTCGCGGGCCCGGGGAGAGGCGCCCGCCCCGGCGAACTCCGGAGTGTGGCCGGAGCCGTCCCAGCCCATGAGCGCTGACGAGCGGGTGGACGGCGGGCACCCGTGTGCCGGCGTTCGGGCCGATGTTCTTCCACAGCGGCGCGCGACCTTCGGCCGGCAGGCGTTCCTGGGCTTCCGCCCCCGACACCGGCCGCCCCCGACACCGGCCGCCCCCGACACCGGCCGGCCCCGACACCGGTCGGCCCGACACCGGCACGGCCCGGCCCCGGTCCGGACCCTGCGTTTCCGCGCCCACGACCCGTTCGTCGGCCACCCCGTACGCGCTGCTCGCGGACGCGAGCCGGGCCCGCCCGGCGCCGGTGGCACGTGCCGCACCGGCGCCGGACAGCCCTGACCTTCGTCACACCCGCTGCCACAGGGCCGGGGTGTGCTCGGGTGCCCAGGGCCCCTGCGCCTGATGGGTCTGCAGGCACTGGTAGCGCACCCCCGCGTGGGTCACCGTCGTGCCGGCCTCGTAGACCCGCCCCGCGGTCCACGTCTGCGCGACGTTGCCCTGCGGCGCCGGGGGTTCGGCCTGGGCCGTCTTGAGGGTGAGGCCGAAGTCGCCGAGCAGCGGGTTGATGGGCTGGTAGAAGGTGGTGCCGCCGGTCTTGCAGTCGCCCGAGCCGCCGGACGTCACCCCCTGCGCCTGGACGCCCGAGACGTACGGACCGCCGGAGTCGCCCGGCTCGGCGCACACCGTCGTCTGGGTCAGCCCGTCGACCCTGCCCTCGGCGTAGCTGACACTCGTGTCGTGCTGCTCGACCCTGCCGCAGTGCCAGCCGGTGGTGGAGCCCGAGCGGCAGACCGCCGCCCCGACCAGCGCCTGGACCGAGCCGGTGACCTGAACCTTCTGTCCGCCCTTGCCCTTGACGTCGGGCGTGGCCGTCCACTGGTCGTTGACGGCCACCCACGACATGTCCTTGCCGGGGAACGTGGAGGCCTGGAACGTGCCCTGCTCCGCCATGTTGTGCCCGGTCGTCCCGCCACCCGGCTTGCCGCAGTGGCCCGCCGAGGCGAAGCCCTCCTGCTCGCCCTTGGTGACCGAGAAACCGACGGAGCAGCGGGCCAGGCCGTTGCTGTAGTAGGCGTCGCCGCCGGTGACGTCCTCCATGAGCCGCGGACGGTTCGCCGTCACCTTCACGCCCACGCTCTCGGCGTCGAGACCCGCGGCCTTGACGAACGCCGCAGCCGCGGTCTTGTCCCCGGCCTGCACCACGACCCGGTTGGCCGGGACGTCGACGTACCACAGGGGCGTGTCCCGGGTGCTGACCCGGGCCGCCGCCGCGTCCAGCTTCTCCTTCACGGCCCGCAGGTCGCGCAGGGTCTTCCTCACGACGGCCGCCTTGGCGCCCTGCGCCTTGATGGCGGGCACGTCCGCGGCGTCCGTGGTGGCCACCACGAGTTCCTGCGACGTGGTGCCCCGCAGCCAGGCCCCGGCGAAACGGTCGCCCAGGGCGTTGCGCAGCAGCCCCGCCCGGGTGCCCGCCTCCGCCTCGTTGACCAGCCGCCGCGAGGCCTGGGCCGGGGTCAGCCTCAGATCGCGCTCCAGGGCACGCAGCAGCCCGGCCGACGCGCGGTCGGCGCCGAGGGTCTGGGCCGCCGAGGGCGGGGGGCCCGCCACCGGCGTCGGCTCGGCCGCCGCGGCGGAGGGGATCCCGGTGGCGACGAGCGCCCCGAGCGCGGCCAGGGCCGCCCGGCGACCGGTCACGGCATGTCTGTGGACCATTGGGTGTGTCTCCTTCGGTCAGGGTGTTCGCTGCGGATGTCGATCACGGCGAAGCCCCGCAGAGGCCTTGCCGGAACGGCCCGGCCCGGTGTCCCGGGCCGTCCCCTTTCGCGCTTCGGCGCTGGGAAGGGCGCCATGTGCGATACGGGCGGGCGCCTCGGGCGGGCGTCGGACCGGGCGAGCCCACCTCCGTGACGAAGGGCGCGGTCGTCGCGAGGGAGCCCTCGGGTGTCGTGATGGCCGAGACGGTCCGGAAGCCGACCTGCGCGTTCTCGTGGCCGAGGTCCATCCGGCCCCAGCCGCGCCGGCCGTCGAACGTGGGCGTACTGGGGCGGGCCGTGGCGGCGCCCTGCTGCTCGACGACGGCGAACCACTCGCCCAGCGCCACTTCCCGGTGGGCGACGACCCGCTGCCGGCCGAGGCCCCCGTCGTCAGCGAACGGCTCGGGGGCGAGCCGGGTCCAGATCAGCACCGAGCCGGGCAACGGGTCCCCGGAGGCCCCGCCGAACGGGTCGTCGGTGATGCGGGCCGCTTCGAGTTCCGCAGCGGTGGTGCCGCCGCAGGAGGGCCGGTGGGTGGAGAAGGCGAGCATCGGGGCCGCCGCGGTGACGGTCAGCGGGCGGCGGCGGGCGACGTGCGGCGCCGCCGTGCGCGGTACGGCGTCGTGCGGGGAGAAGACATGCTCGCACGGTGGTTCATGACGGCCCGCCAGCGCCATCCTGGTGTCCTCTCGTACGGGGCAGGGCGCCCCGGGCGGACGCGTGGGGACATCGCCGACGTGCGGAGCGCGGAGCCTGCATGCTAAGCAGACAAAATGCCTGAAACAGGGACGACGTGCGGGGCGTTCACACCAGCGGGGGTACGCGAGCGGCGCCAGGTGGCAGCGCACGACAGAAACCGCCGCCGGCGAGCGCCGGCGGCGGAACGGGAAGGGGTTTGCTCAGTGGGCCTGTCGGGCGGCGGCGCCGCTCGCGGCGGGCTCCCGCACCGGCAGGTGGTAGACGTGGAAGGCCCGTCCGATGACCGGCTGGGCGACGTTGCGCACCCGGACGCCGCCGCTCGTCATGCCGTGCTCGGTGCCGGCGTGCGCGTGCCCGTGCACGGCGAGGTCGGCACCGGCCGTGTCGATCGCCTCGGCCAGCAGGTAGCTGCCCAGGAACGGGTAGATCTCCAGCGGCTCGCCCGCCAGCGTGTCCGCGACGGGGGAGTAGTGGGTCAGGGCGATCCGCGCGTCGCAGCCCTCCTCGCCCAGTCGCTCCAGCGCGGTCCGCAGGCCGTCGGCGCTCCGGCGTGAGTACCGCACGAACTCCTTCATCACCGGCTCGCCGAACTCCCCGGCGCAGCGGCCGACGAAGCCGCCGCCGAACCCCTTGGTGCCGGCGACACCGATCCGCGCACCGCCGCTCTCGACGACCGTCCCCTGCCCTTCCAGGACATGTGCGCCGGCGTCACGGAGGATGGCCGTGACCGCGTCCGGCCGGTCGTCGTGATGGTCGTGGTTGCCCAGGACGGCGACCACCGGAACGCCGAGATCCCGGACTTCCCCGGCCACCACCCGCATCTCCTCGGGGGTGCCGTGCCGCGTGAGGTCCCCGGCCAGCAGCAGGAGGTCGGCGCACTCGGGCAGGGTCTCGAAGGCGGGGCGCAGCACACCCCGGCTGTCGGGGCCCAGGTGGATGTCCCCGACGGCAGCGATACGGATCATGAGAGCTCCTCCGCGTGGTCGGGGGAGGACGCCTCGGTGACCACGAGGTCGCTGTGCACCGGGAACCCGGCGAGCTCCTCGTGGACGGTGCGCAGGATCTCGTCGCGGCAGGGCGCCGAGGGCACGGTGCCGGTGAGCAGCACCGTATGGCCGCGGGCCTCGACCCGCACGCCCAGTTCACCGAGCTCGCCCGAGGCGAGGTGGTCCTGGAGGTGGGCGATGCGGTAGTCCAGGTTCTCGGGTGGCTGCCCGCCGCCCGTGTCCTGGGAACCGTGGGTGCTCATGGATGCTCCTTCAGATGACGTTCAGCCGCTCCAGGAGGAAGAAGAAGGCCGCGGGCATGGGTTCGTCGCCGCACTCGCGCCGCACCAGTTCCCAGTCGACCTTCTCCCGAAGGGCCCGCGCGATGGGCAGGGCCGCGCCGAAGTCGCAGTGGTGCTCGGAGAACGCGGCGATCAGGCTCCACAGCAGGTCGGTCGGGGCCAGCACGGGCATGCGCACGGAGTCGACCGAGAGCTCCTCGGCCCGCTCCAGCATGTCCCCGCCGACCGGCCGGTGCGCCAGCTCGAAGATGATGTCGACCGGCTGGCCGAAGCACGTGGCCTTGATCAGCCAGTCCTCCGGCGGGGTGTAGACCGTCAGCCCCGCTTCGCGGAGGGTGGCCGCCACCGCCTCCGCGTCATCGGGGCGGATCGCGAAGTCGACGTCGTGCTGCATGTTCTTCTCGCCCCCGTGGGCGTACGCGGCCACGCTGCCGGCCAGGGCGAACAGGTGCCCCTTCCGCTTCAGCAGGGCACCGACCTGCTTGGCCGCCTCCAGGATCGCCTGGTTGCGGTCCAAGGGCAGCTCCTGCGGCGGTTCGTCCGCCTGTGGGTCCTGTGGTGGCGCGGGCTCCGGCCCTTCCGGTGTCATCCGGAGGTCGGGGCTCCCCGGTCGCCGGACGAGCGTCGCGTCATCACCGTTCTGCGTCATGACCACTCCTTCGCGCCGGACCGGACACTCCGCTCCCGTGCGGTGTCCGGACCCGAGACGGCCTGCGTGCCAGCACTGAGTACCCGGCGCACCCACGCCGACACGGAAGGCTTCCGAAGAGCATCTGCCGCCCCTCGCACGGGCGGACTCCAAGACGGAGAGACCATCCTCTGACACCCGGCCGGGCCGCCTCGGCCGAACAAGACAAGCGCGCGCCCTCCTCAGGACGGAATATGAGTCAAAGAGGTGGGAAACCGGACATTGTCGCCAGGTGACGCGCTTGTGGAGGTCGACATGAACCAGGAAGCACCACGTTCGTCTGATCTTCCGCAGCCGTTGCGGGCCGTCGCCTCGGGCCTCAGGCACATGCCGGGCGCGGGGCAGGTCGGCAAGGTGGCCACGGGCGCCCTGGACAGGATCGGCGCGGTGTCGCCCCGTGGCCGCCGGATGGCCGTATACGCCGGGGCCGGTGTGCTCGGCGTGGCCGGAGTGGTCGAGTGGCCGGTGGCGCTGACCGGCGCGGCCGTCGCCTGGCTGACCCAGCCGCGGCCCGGACAACGGCCCGACGGCGTGTCACCCGAGGGCGGAACCCCGACCGGCACGACCGGCGAACGCCGTTCCGCCCAGGACGAGTCCGACATCGCCTCGTACGGCCCGGGCGACAGGCTCGCCGCCTCCCACTACCGGCAGGACCGGCCGGAACAGCAGATCCACGAACAGCCCGCCAAGGTCGGCGACACCGCCACCGCCTCCGCCCTGAAGCAGGTGCACGAAGCCGCCGCACTCCACGGCGAGGAGCAGGCCCAGAAGCACGGACACGACAGCCCCGCCGGCTGATTCGAGGGACACCAGCAGATGCTCACACGCTTCGACGTCGCCCCGCTCGTCGGGGCCGTGGCCGGCGCAGCCGCAGGCGCCGCCCGCAGCACCGCCCAGGGAATGACGTCCGCCTACGACACCACGCGCCGCGTCCGCAACGTCGCGCGCAACGCCCTGGCCGGGGGACAGCACTGGAAGGCCGGGCAGTACGTCCACCTCGCCCTGCGGCACTCCGGCGGCGATGCCGCCCTCCTCGCCCGCAAGGTGGCCCGGGAACTGCTCGACCACCCGGACGTGCTCACGGCCTACTGGGACGAGGGCCTGGCCCGTCTGGTGATCACCGTGGCCGAGGACGCCGCCACCGACCGCGTCACCGAGCGGGCCACCGAGCTCGCCGCCCGCCTCGGCCTCACCGAGGGCGCCGACCCGGTCGCGCAGGAGGACACCCACCCCGGCGACCCCGGCGAGGTGCGCGTCACCGCGGCCGCGATCCTGATGGACGCCGCCGGAGCCGCCGGAGCCCTGGCCGGCCGCTCCCTGCGGCTGCCCCCCACCTCCCGCATCGTCACCGCCACCGTCACGCTGCTGCGCGAGAACCCCCGCTTCCGGGCCCTGCTCCGGCAGCGGTTCGGCCCGTCCGGCATGGAACTCGTCCTCGCCGCCGCCAACGCCGCCGCGCACGGCGTCGGCCAGACCCCGCTCGCGCTCGTGCTCGACGGCATCCTGCGCGGCAACCAGCTGACCGAAGCGGTGGCCCGGGCCGCCGCCTTCGAGGCGCTGCACGACGACATCTGCCACGACCGGCGCATCAGCCTGCCCTGCCCACCGGACACCCGGCCTCCGCTCAAGGTCACACCGGCCCAGGAGTACGCCTCGCACGCCAGCACCGGCAGTCTCGCCGGCGCCGCGGCCACCCTCCTCGTCACACACGACGCGCGGGACGCCGCCGAGGCGGTCCTCGCCGGATCCCCCAAGGCGGCCCGCTACGGACCGGCCGCCTTCAGCGCCACCCTCGGCACCTTCCTCGCCCGGGCCGGCATCCTTGTCCGCAGCGGGGAGCGGCTGCGGCAACTGGAGATCGCCGACGCCCTCGTCCTGCACGCCGACGCCCTTCGCAGCCGGTGGCAGGACACCGGCGACGACGCCGACGGCCTGCCCGACGACCCGGTGCACCCCTTCGCCGAGGCCGTCCTCGACGCCGCCCGCCGCGCGGGACTGCACGTCGTCATCGCGGGCGGCTCCGACCTGAAGGACGTCACCCGGCTCGCCGACGAGGTCGCTCCGAGTGCCAAGCCGTTCGGAGACGTCGTGCGGGCCCTGCAGGACGACGGGCATGTGGTCGTCGCCGTCGCTCGTCTCGGCGGGGCCGGCGACGGGGACGTCGCGGCCGGGCTGCCCGCCGGTGATGTGGCCGTCGCCCTCACCGACGGCCGGGCCGCCGTCCCCTGGGGGGCCGACGCGCTCGCCCCTGGCGGCCTCGCCGACGTCTGGCGGCTGCTGACCGCCATCCCGGCGGCCCGGCGCGTCGGACGCCGGTCGCAGACAATGGCCCGCGCGGGCGCGGCCCTCTCGGGGCTGCTGGTCGCCCGCGGCGGGCAGCCCCCGGGCCGCCGCCTGCTGTGGCCGCTCACCCGGCACGCGCCCGTGAACATCGCCGCCGCCAACGCCCTGCTCACCGGCTGGCTCGAAGCCACCCGGGTCGCCCGGGCCACCCCGCCCCCGCCCCGGCTGCACATCCCCTGGCACGCCCTGGAACCCCACGAGGCGCGCGATCGGCTGAGCCGCACCCACCGGGACGACGAACCGCGCGGACTCGCCCTGCTCGCCGACCGCTCGCGGCAGCGGGCAGCTCGCGTGGGCCGCCACCCCGCCATGACCCCCGCCCGCTGGACATGGCAGGCCGCCGGCGCCGTCCGCCGCGAGCTCGACGACCCGCTCACCCCCGTTCTCGCGACCGGCGCCGTCGCCTCGGCGCTGCTCGGCTCCGTCGTGGACGCGCTGCTCGTCGTCGGCGCCATGGATCTCAACGCGGTGACCGGCGGGCTCCAGCGGCTGCGCGCCGAACAGGCACTGGCCCGGCTCGCCGCCCGGCAGCAGCCGAAGGCCCGCAGGCAGGCGGGCCGCACACGCACGATCACCGTCGACGCCGCACGGCTGCGGCCCGGGGACGAGATCAGTCTCGGCGCCGGCGATGTCGTCCCGGCCGACGCGCGGCTGCTGGACGTCGACGGTCTCGAGGTCGACGAATCCGCGCTCACCGGCGAGTCCCTGCCGGTGACCAAGGCCGTCGAGGCCACCCCCGGCCTGCCGGTGGCCCAGCGCACCTGCATGGTCTTCGAAGGCACCACCGTCGTGGCCGGAAGCGCCACCGCTCTCGTCGTCGACACCGGTGACCGGACCGAGGCCGGCCGGGCCGTCACGCTCGCCGCCCGCACGCCGCCGCCCGCCGGCGTCCAGGCCCGGCTGCAGGAACTGACCCGCAAGGCCCTGCCGGTGACCTTCACCGGTGGCGCGGCCGTGACGGGGCTGTCCCTGCTGCGAGGCAGCCCCGTACGGCGCGCCGTCAGCGGCGGTGTCGCCGTGGCCGTCGCCGCCGTACCGGAAGGGCTCCCGCTGGTCGCGACGGTCGCGCAGATGGCCGCCGCCCGCCGGCTGTCCCGGCGCGGCGTCCTGGTCCGCACCCCACGCACCCTTGAGGCCCTCGGGCGCGTCGACACCGTCTGCTTCGACAAGACCGGCACCCTCACCGAGAACACACTGCGCCTGGTCCGCGTCGCCACCGCCGACGGCACCGTCCTCGCCACGGACACCGAACAGGCCGCACCGGTCGTGCGCCTGGCCGCCCGCGCTTGCCCCCAGGAGGAGACCGGCCAGGGCCGCCGCGTCGCGCACGCCACCGACGAGGCCGTCCTCGACGTCGCCCCGCCCGATCAGGGATGGACCCCGACCGGCGAGCTGCCCTTCGAGACCCGGCGGGGCTACGCGGCGGCGGTCGGCCGCGACGGCGACCCCGACTTCGGTGAGCTCCTCGTCGTCAAGGGCGCCCCCGAGACGATCCTGCCCGCCTGCAGGGACCTGCCCGCCCACGCCACCGACACCGCACACGAACTGGCGGGAAAGGGCCTGCGCGTGCTCGCCGTGGCCTGCCGCCCCTGCAGGGCCGACGACGCCGACGCCGAACTCGACGCCGCGCTCGCCGACCTGGAGTTCAGCGGTTTCGTCGCCCTCGCCGACGTCCCCCGCGACACCTCGCACGCCCTGCTCGCTGAGCTGCGCCGCTCCGGCATCCTGCCCGTCATGCTCACCGGCGACCACCCGGAGACCGCCCGGGCCATCGCGCTGCAACTGGGCTGGCCGGAGGAGACCGAGGCCGTCACGGGCGACGAACTGGTCGCCATGGAACGCCGCGAACGCGTCCGGGTCCTGCGCGGCGCGGGCGTCATCGCCCGGGTCGCACCCGAGCAGAAGCTGCACGTCGTCGAGGCCCTGCAACAGGCCGGCCGGGTCGTGGCGATGGCCGGCGACGGTGCCAACGACGCCGCCGCCATCCGCGCCGCCGACGTCGGGGTCGGCGTCGAGGCCCGCGGCTCCGCGGCCGCCCGCAACGCCGCCGACCTCGTGCTCACCACCGGTGACCTGTCCGTCCTGGTCGACGCTGTCGTCGAGGGCCGGGCGCTGTGGCGCAGCGTCGCCGACGCGGTGAGCATCCTGATCGGCGGCAACGCCGGCGAGGTCGGCTTCAGCGTCCTCGGCACCCTGCTGGCCGGCGCCTCACCCCTGTCGACCCGTCAACTGCTGCTGGTCAACCTGCTCACCGACATGTTCCCGGCGATGGCGGTCGCGGTCACACCGAGCGACGATCCCTCGACCGCGGAGCACGCGGCGACCGGGCCCATGGGTCTCGACGTCCTCGGCGCGCCCCTGCTGCGCTCCATCCGCCGCCGCGGCATCACCACCTGCCTCGGCGCGGTCACGGCCTACCTCATCGGCCGCCTCACCCCGGGCACGGAACGCCGATCCACCACCATGGCCCTGTGCGGCGTGGTCGGCGCCCAGTTGGTGCAGACCCTCTCCGGCCGGCGTCACAGCACTCTGGTGTGGGTCACGGCCCTCGGCTCGGCCGCGGTACTCGCCGCGCTCGTCCAGACCCCCGGCGTCAGCCACTTCTTCGGCTGCACTCCGCTCGGCCCCGTCGCCTGGGCCGGCGTCGCCCTGGCCATCGCCCTGTCGGCCCTGGCCCCGCGCCTGGAACGCCTCCAGGCCGTCCACAGCCTCTACGACGGTGCGGCGCAGTTCGCCCTGCGCCTCAACGACCTCGCCCGGCAGGCCCGGCACCTGCTGCAGAGCGGGATCGCCAGTCCGGTGGCATGACGGCCCGGCACACACAGGGGCGGCCGCCACCACGTGCAGTGGTGGCGGCCGCCCTCTGCCGCCGGCTCAGACCTGGCCGCGCCAGGCGCCCGTCTCCGCCCCGCGGGCCTCCATGAACTCCTTGAACCGGTGCAGATCACCGGAGACCTGCCGCTTCACGAACCCGAGCTTGTCGCCCACGGTCTCGGCCACGCCACTGGGGTCGAAGTCCATCTGCAGCATGACCTTGGTGGTGTCGTCCTGGATCCGGTGGAAGGTGACCACACCGGCCTGCTTGGCCTCGCCGTTCACGGTGGTCCAGGCGACCCGCTCGTCGGGGATCTGCTCCGTGATCTCCGCGTCGAACTCCCGCTTCCGGCCGCCGACCTTCGTCACCCAGTGGGTCAGCGTCTCGGTGCGCTGCTCGATGCGCTCGACACCGTCCATGAACTCGGGGAACGACTCGAACTGAGTCCACTGGTTGTACGCGGTGTGCACCGGCACGCGGACCTCGATGGATTCCTCTACCTGCGACAAGGCGATTACCTCCCTTTCTCGTTCGGAGCAACCGCCGAGTACCGGATTCCGCGCCGGCCACTCATGGTCGACAGGACTTGTCCGACCAGGTGTCCTTCCCGCCCCGGTTGGGGTACCCGGCGGGAACCACAGACCGGGAGGTGATCGCCATGACGGACACGGACCGCGCGGCCGGTGCCACCCCTCACGCGGGGAGCGCGCCGGAGGCCGGGAACGAGCCCGTGAGCGAGCTGGTGCAGCGCGCCACGGAACAGCTGTCGGACCTGGTGCGCGGCGAGATGCGCCTCGCCCAGGCGGAGATGACCGAGAAGGGCAAGCGCTTCGGCAAGGGCGGAGGCCTGTTCGGCGGGGCCGGCGTGCTGGGTTTCGTCACCCTGCAGGCCCTGGTCGTCACGGTGATCGCCGCCCTGGCGGTACCGCTGCCGGTGTGGGCGGCGGCGCTCATCGTCACGGCCGTCCTCGCCGTCGCCACGGGCCTGACGGCACTGGCCGGCCGCAAGCAGGTGCGTCAGGCCACCCCGCCCGCCCCGCAGCAGACCATCGACAGCGTCAAGGCCGACGTGGCCGAGATCAAGGAGAGTGCTCAGCGATGACCCAGCCCCCGCACGACGAGCCCACCGCCACCAGCCAGGAAGAACTGCGCGAGCAGGTCGCGCGCACCCGCCACGAACTCGGCGACACCGTCCAGGCGCTGGCGGAGCGGACCGATGTGAAGACCCGCGCCCGCGAGAAGGCCGTGGCGGTCAGGGAGCAGGCCGAGACCAAGGCCCAGGAATGGCGCGGGCAGGCCAGGGCCAAGGCCGCGCACGTCGCCCACACCGTGGAGGAGAAGCTCCCGGAGCCGGTGAAGCAGAAGGGTGCCGCCGCCGCTCAGGGCGCGAAGGAGAAGGCCGCACAGGCCGAGCAGGTCTGGCAGGACAAGGCCCCGCGACGGGTGCGTGACCACCGGGCCGCCCTGCTGGCGGGCGCCGGTGCCGTGCTCGTCGCCTGCCTGCTGATCCGCCGCCGCAGCCACGGCTGAACGACCCGCGGCCGCCCGGCTGAACGACGCCGGCCCCCGTCACCGCTTGCGGTGACGGGGGCCGGGACGGCAAGGTCGGGTGCCGTGGCCACCTTGCTGATCGTCCATCACACGCCTTCCCCCAACTGCCAGGCGATGTTCGAAGCCGTCGTCTCCGGGGCGACGGACCCCGAGATCGAGAACGTCCGGGTCGTCCGCGTGCCCGCGCTGTCCGCCACCGCCTCCGACGTCCTCGCCGCCGACGGCTACCTCCTGGGCACCCCCGCGAACCTCGGCTACATGTCCGGCGCCCTCAAGCACTTCTTCGACCAGGTCTACTACCCGTGCCTCGACGCGACCCGTGGCCGCCCCTTCGGCTACTGGGTGCACGGCGGCAACGACGTCACCGGAGCGGTCCGCGGAATCGAGTCGATCACGACCGGCCTCGGCTGGCGCCGCGCCGCCGAGGCCGTGACCGTGACCGGCGAGCCGGACAAGGCCGGCATCGAGAGGTGCTGGGAACTGGGCGCCACCGTCGCCTCGGGGCTCATGGACTGACCGGGGCCGCTACGGAACGGGCCCGGTCAGGTCTCTTCCAGCCGTCGCCGGTCCTGCTCGTCCCACGTCCGGGTGTCACGCGGCTGCGTGTACGGCTCGGCCTCCGGCGGATGCCCACCGGCGATGGCCCGCTGCCGCACCGTCTCCGCGTCGAACTCCAGCCCGAGAAGGATCGCCAGGTTGGTGATCCACAGCCACACCAGGAAGACGATGACACCGGCCATCGTGCCGTAGGTTTTGTTGTACGAGGCGAAGTTGGCCACGTAGATCGCGAAACCGGCGGAAGCGACCATCCAGATCAGCAGGGCGATCACACTGCCCGGAGTGATCCAGCGGAACCCCTTCACCTTGGCGTTCGGGGTCGCCCAGTACAGGATCGCGATCATGGTCGTCACCAGCAGCACCAGAACGGGCCACTTCGCGATCGACCACACCGTCAGCGCGGTGTCACCGATCCCCAGCGCCGTCCCGGCCTGCCGGGCCAGCCCACCCGTGAAGACCACGATCAGCGCACTGAAGACGGCCATCACCATCAGCACGACCGTCACAGCCACCCGCACCGGCAGCAGCTTCCACACCGGCCGGCCCTCGGGCATGTCGTATACGGCGTTGGCCGAGCGGATGAACGCGGCCACGTAGCCGGACGCCGACCACACGGCCAGCACGAGACCGACGATTGCCATCAGCGAGCCGATGCCGGCGTTGCCCTGCAGCTGCTCGACGGCCCGGGTGATGATGTCGCGGGCCGCGCCGGGGGCCAGCTGCTGGACGTTCTCGAGCACCTTGTCCGTGGTCGACCTGCCGGTGAGTGCCAGCAGCGACACCAGCACGAGCAACGCGGGGAACAGCGCCAGTACGCCGTAGTACGTCAGCGCCGCCGCGCGGTCGGTCAGCTCGTCGTCCTTGAACTCCCTCAGGCTTCCCTTCAGCACCGCGCCCCACGACTTGCGGGGCAGGTCGGTCGGCGTGTCCGGAGCCGCGCGCTCCACCTCGGGACTGGGCCCGGGCTCCGCCGAAGCGGCGGCAGGAGCCTCCCGGCGTTCCGCCTCGGGCCCCGGACGCGGGTCCTCCCGAGTGGGAGCACTGGGTTCCCGGTGTACCGCTTCGGGCCCTGGCCGCGGGTCCTCCCGAGCGGGCGCAGTGGTCTCGCGGCGTGCCGCCTCCGACCCCGGGCGTGAGCCCTCCGGAGGCGGAGCCTCGCTCGCCTTGTGTTCTTTTCGTCCCGGTATATGCAGCTTCACCATGCGATCCGGGTAACCCCTGGTCGTGCCCTTAAGCCGTGCTCGACCGTGCGAGTCCCGGGAACGGTCACTCCCGCAGGTGCAGGCCCCCGCTGCTCCGCGCCTCCGGCAGGACCCGCACGGCCTTCGGCCCCACGCCGTGCGGCGCCGGCAGCTCCGCCCGCGAGTGCCCGGCCACCTGTTCCGGCATCGTCAGGCCGGGGCCGACGAGGGCCCGGGTGGCGGGCCTGTCTAACCCGGCGGGAAGGTCGTCGCCGCCGGGGACGCCGGCCACCGCCCCGGCCGGCCGCGGCGAGCGAGGCGGTGAGCCGCTTCGGGGCGCGGCTGAACCAGGACGCCCGTACACGGCACGGAGGTCCTTGCCGCCGACGTCCGTGAGCGGCACCCGGAGACCCGATCGGTGTCCCCCTGCGCACCAGGCGCTCACCGGCCGGATGCGCGGCCGGAGCCGCCTCGGCCCCCTTGCGACAGGTGGAGCTGCACGAACCCGTCTCGGCCACCGAGGCGAAGCCTTTGCCGCGCGTGGAGAAGGACGATCGTCCCCGAACTGCGTCCCCTCCTCGGTCTCCGGCAGGGCGAGCGCCGCCCTGGCGCGGGTGGTTCCCGGTGGTCATGACCGGAGTCCGGCACGACCGCCGCACCCCCGCCATGGGTTGAGGGAGCGCTCCCACAGCGGGCACGATGCAGCCATGACCAAGTCCCCCGCCATCCGCCCGTACCGTCCCGAGGACGGGCCGGCGCTCGACGACATCTGCGTCCGCACCGCCCATCACGGCCAGGACAGCCGCCCCCACTACGCGGACCCGGGCATCTTCCCGGCGACCTTCGCGGCTCCCTACGTGCGTCTGGAGCCGGAACTGGCCTTCGTGCTGGACGACGGGCAGGGGCGGGCGGTCGGCTACATCCTCGGCACCGCCGACACCGCGCGCTTCGCCGAGACCTTCCGCACCGCATGGCTGCCCCTGGTCGCCGACCGCTACCCGAAGCCGCCACCGCCGCCCCGCACCCCGGACGAGGTGATCGCGGGACTGCTGCACGACCCCGAGCGGATGGTGCTGCCCGAACTCGCCGCCTACCCCGCGCACCTGCACATCGACCTGCTGCCCGAGTGGCAGGGGCGGGGCCACGGCCGCCGCCTGATGCGGACGTTCCTGGCGACCCTCCGGGACAGGGGAGTGCCGGCCGTCCACCTGGCCATGGCGACGGCCAACACCCGGGCCAGGGCCTTCTACGACCGCATGGGCTTCCATGAGCTCGCCGTCCCCGAGCCCGGTGCGGCCACCTATCTCGGCCGCACCACGAAGGAACCCGACCGACCCTGACGGACCCTCCGTGGAACGAACGCGCCGGGAGGCGGGGAACGCCCTCCGGCTCGTCGCCCGCACGGGCACGTACGCGCCCAGCCGGAACCACTCGATCCCCGTGAGCACTTCGGCCGGGCGGCCGGCTGGTGCTTCCCGAGAATTCTCGAAAACTTTCGAAACGAGTGAACGCGCAGGTGCGCCCCTGCGTATGGGGCGAGGGGATTTTCATGCCCGGTTCGCCACAAGCGCAGGAGAGCACCCTTGGGACGCAACACGCGAAGACGCCCTACCGGCCCACGACGCGCGACCTTCGCCGCATTCGCGCTGATCCTCGGCGGAGGCGGCCTGATGGCCGCGAACGTCTACGCCTCCGCCACCGGCGGCGGTTCGGGCGGTGACTCCGCCCGGACGCGGTCCGGCACGGGGGTTCGGACCGCGGGCGCCACGATCGACTGCCCGGACGCCGGCAGCAAGCTGACCTCGGTGCCCGAGCAGGCGCGCGGGGAGGTCGACAAGGAACTCGCCCTCCTGGACGAGCAGATCGCCAAGGCCTACCAGCGGCTGAGCGAATCGGCCCCGCAGGCGCAGCAGGACGGCCGCTTCGCCGACGACGCGATCATGAACCCGCTGAAGGAGAAGCGCGCCGCGACCCTCGAGCGCATCGCCGTCGCCATCGACCGCGTGGGGGACCGCCCCGAAGGGCTCGAAGCCCTCGCCGTCTGCGCCGTGCGGGACTCCGGCAACCAGGCCCCCGTCCAGGGCGAGGGCCAGGGCGGCGGCGAAGGGCAGGCCGGTCAGGAACCGGGTCAGGGCGGTCAGCAGCAGGGGAACGGCCAGGATCAGGGTTTGGGCGGCAATGGCGGGCAGGCGGGCAACGGCCCCGTCGCCGCCGACTTCGCGGACATCAAGAGCGTCCAGCCCAACGTGAACAACCCCCGCCAGGAGGGGAACGCCTCCCGCGGCTCCTTCGCCACCGACTGCGGCGTGAACGAGAACGGCCTGTTCAACTCGGACAACATCATCGCCGCCCCGGGTGTCACCAACGGCGCCCACCACTTCCACGACTACGTCGGCAACCAGGCCAACAACGCCTTCGCCGGCGACCAGGACCTCGCGAACGCCGAGACCAGCTGCGACGACCAGGGCGACAAGTCCTCCTACTACTGGCCCGTGCTGCGCCTGCAGAACGGCGCCCAGGAGCAGGACGCCGACAAGCCCGGCGGCGGTATCGAGGGCAACGCCGGTGAGATCGTGACGCCGAAGCAGGTCACGCTGACGTTCGTCGGCAACCCGCGCGAGAAGGTCACGGCCATGCCGCGGCTGCTGCGCATCATCACCGGCGACGCCAAGTCGTTCGTCAACGGTCCCGCGAACGCCAACGCCTCGTGGAGCTGCACGGGCTTCGAGGACCGGCAGCTGAAGGACAAGTACCCGCTGTGCCCGCGGGGCAGCGACGTGGTGCGCACCTTCGAGTTCCAGAGCTGCTGGGACGGCCGCAACATCGACAGCGCCAACCACCGCACCCACGTGGCGTTCGCGGACGCCGCCGGCACCTGCCCGTCCGGCTTCCGCCCCATCCCGCAACTGGTCCAGCGCATCGTCTACGACATCGACGCGCCCAGCCTGAACGACGGCGGCCGTACGACACCGCTGTTCGCGGTGGACTCCTTCCCGGAGCAGCTGCACAAGCCGGTCACCGACCACGGCGACTTCATCAACGTCTTCGACGAAAAACTCATGGCGGAGATGGTCGAGTGCATCAACGACGGCCGCAAGTGCGGCGCCGGAGCAGGCGAGGGGCAGGACCCGGGAAAGGGCGAGGAGCCCGGCGCGGGGGAGGGCCCCGGAGCGGGGGAGGAGCCGAAGGAGGAGCCGACGAAGACCCCGCAAGCACCGCAGGAGCAGTTCACCGCCACGCCCGACGCGCCGAAGGACGGGGACACCGGCGCGAAGCCCGGCGACAAGGGAGACGGCAAGGGCGAGGCCTCGCGGCCCCCGGCGTCGGAGAAGCCGCTCCCCGAGCCGGAGCCCGGCGACGCGTCCACGGTCCCCGGCAACACCGAGCCCGAGGTGTACGTGACGCCCTCGGCCGGTGGTGACGACACCGCCGGGCAGGGCGGCGGCACGAAGGACGAGATCGGCGACGACACGGACGGCCTCGGCCAGTCCCAGGCCGTCGGCACGGCGACCAGCGCCGCGGCGACCCCGACGGCACCGTCTCGGACCGAGCCGCAGGCCGTCGGCGGAGGCGGCCTGGCCGACACCGGTGCCCAGCTCTGGCCGGCCGCGGCGGGCGCCGTCCTCGTCATCGCGGGCTTCGTCGTCCTGCGCCGAGTGAGGCGCAGCTAGGAACCAGGCTCGGCCGTGACCAGTGAACGGGCGGCGGGGTCCTCGCGGATCCCTCCGCCCTTCCTCGCGTCGTCGGCGGGCCGCGGGGGCACCCTTCGACGCACGCCGAAGTGCGCGCCCTCTAGCGTGACCGCATGAACTTCACCTGGAACGGCGCACCCCGCGGAGCAGCGACGTGACGCCCTGGGAGATGGCGGCCGTACTCGCCGCCGGTACGGGCGCCGGTGCCGTCAACGCCGTCGTCGGCTCGGGAACGCTGATCACCTTTCCGGTACTGCTCGCAACCGGACTGCCCCCGGTCACCGCCACGGTGTCGAACGGGCTCGGCCTGGTCCCCGGTTCCATCAGCGCGGCGATCGGCTACCGCGAGGAGCTCAGAGGCCAGGGCCGGCGTGTCCTCCTCCTCGGCATCGGGGCCGTGCTGGGCGGCCTGGCGGGCGCCGTACTGCTGCTCACCCTCCCCGCGTCGGCGTTCGAGCGGATCGTGCCGGTACTCGTGGGCCTCGCCCTGGTCCTGGTCGCCTGCCAGCCGTGGATCGCCGGGAGGGTCCGCCGCGGACGCGAGGCGGGAGGCCCCACCCGCCGTGACGGCGGCCCGCTCCTGTTCAGCGGCCTGACGCTCGCCAGCGTCTACGGTGGCTACTTCTCCGCGGCGCAGGGCATCATCTACGTCTCCCTGATGGGCATCCTGCTCGACGAGACGCTCCAGCGCCTCAACGCCGTCAAGAACGTGCTGGCGGCCGTCGTGAACACCGTCGCCGCTCTGCTCTTCCTCTTCTTCGCCGACTTCGACTGGACAGCCGTCCTCCTCATCGCCGCCGGATCGGCCCTGGGCGGCCTGATCGGAGCCAGAACCGGCCGCCACTTCAGCCCCGCCGTCCTGCGCACCCTGATCGTGACGGTCGGCACGGTAGCGCTCGCCCACCTGGTGCTCCACTGAGACACCGTTTCCGGGAGGAGCGCCACCGGTGACTCGCAGCCGGCCCAGGCCGCTCGGACCTCCACGCGTTCTCCGGACGCGCGTCCTGCCTCCCGTAAGCCGGCACCCGGGGCAGGACCGCGCGAAGTCGGCGCCGGCCGCACGGGCCGCGAACCGACGAGTCCCGACGGAGTCGTACCAGCGCTCCGGTGGGGCCGTGACGACCGGCCCCCCCTTCAGGGAGGCGGCGGCTCAAGGCGTCGTACGTGCCTGTTCCCCCTCGGCGTCGATGTGCGGCAGCACCCGGTCCAGCCATCGCGGGGTCCACCAGGCGTGCCGCCCCAGCAGGGTCATCACGGCAGGCACCATCAGCAGCCGGACGACGGTCGCGTCGATGAGGACGCTGACGGCGAGCCCCAGACCGAGCATCTTGACCACGATGTTGTCGCTGACGATGAACGCCGCGAACACGCTCACCATGATCAACGCGGCGCAGGTGATGACCCGGGCCGTGATCTCCAGGGCGTGCGCGACCGACGCCTTGGCGTCACCGGTGCGCTGCCACGCCTCGTGCACGCGGGAGAGCAGGAAGATCTCGTAGTCCATGCTGAGGCCGAAGATGATGGCGAACATCATCATCGGCACGTAGCTCTCGATGGGCACCGTGCCGTTGACCCCGAGTGCCGGACCTCCCCAGCCCCACTGGAAGACGGCGACGACCACCCCGTACGAGGCGGTGATCGACAGGACGTTCAGGACGGCCGCCTTGACGGCGACGAGCAGCCCCCGGAACACGGCCAGGATGATCAGGAACGCCAGGGCGACCACGACGGCGATGATCACGGGCAGTCTGGAGGCGACGATGTCGCGGAAGTCGACCTGAGCCGCCGTCGTCCCGGTGACGTACCCCTTGGCGTCCGTGCCCCGGACCGCCTCGGGCAGCGTGTCGGCGACCAGACGGTTCGTCAGGTCCGTGGTCGTGCCGCTCTGCGGGGACCGCTCCGAGTAGACCGTGCCGATCAGGACGTCTCCGTCCTGCGTGGGCGTCAGGGAAGTGACGACGGCGGCGCCCTGCACCGAGTCGAGCGTCTGCTGGGCCTTCGAGGCGAGGCCGGATCGCTGCGAGTCCGGTACGTCCGCCTGATCGATGACGACGGTGAGCGGACCGTTCGACCCGGGCCCGAAGGCGTCGGTCATCAGATCGTAGGCCCGCCGGTCGGTGAAGGACTTCGGATCGGCGCCGTCGCCGATGTGTCCGAGCTGGATCGACAGCACCGGGATCGCGAGCACCACGATCACGGCGACACCGGCCGTCAGGAACCACAGCGGCCTGCGCTCCACCCGCTGCGCGTACCGGTGCCAGGTCCCCTGCGCGGTCTCGCCCGCCCCGGTGTCCGTCTCGGCGACGGGACGGCGCACCCGGTAGCGGTCGATGCGCCGCCCGAGCAGGCCGAGCAGCGCCGGGACCAGGGTCAGGGCGCCGATCACGGCCGAGACGACGGTGACCGCCGCGGCCAGCCCGAGCAGGGCGATGAAGGAGACCCCGGACGCGGACAGACCGGCCAGCGCGATGATCACCGTGCAGCCCGAGACGAGCACGGCACGGCCGCTGGTGCTCGCGGCCTGCCCGGCGGCCCGCACCGGATCCATTCCGTCGACGAGGTTCTGCCGGTGACGCGTGATCAGGAACAGGGCGTAGTCGATACCGACCCCGAGCCCGATCATCGTCGCCAGGGTCGGCGAGACCGACGCGAAGGTGAACGCGACGGCCAGCAGCCCGAGAACGGCCAGCCCGCCGACGACACTGATCAGCGCGGTGAGCAGCGGCACAGCGGCGGCGATGACGCTGCCGAACCCGACGAGCAGCACCACGATGGCCACGCCGAAGCCGATGAGCTCGCTCACCCGGTCGTCGGCCTCCGGCCGGGCGAGCTCGCCGAGCGGCCCACCGTACTCGACCTCCGCTCCGGCCGACCGCAGTGGCCGCACGGCGTCGTCGATCCCGCCCAGGTAGCCGCCGCCGAGCGTGGAGGGCTGCACGTCGAAACGGACGGTGATGTAGGCCGTCTTCCGGTCGTCCGACAACGGCCCGACGTTCCGCTGCGACTGCCCCGAGGACGATCCCTGCGAGGCCAGCGGGTTCTGGGCGGACAGCACGTGCGGGAGCTTCTGAAGGTCGGCGATGGTGGTGGACATCTGGGAGCTCAGCGCGGTCAGGGCCTGCTGGTCGTCGTGCAGCACGATCTGGCTGCTGTAGCCGCCGGCCTGCGGATCGTGCTCCTTGAGCACGTCCAGGCCCTTCTGGGACTGCGCCTGGGGCAGGGAGAAGTTGTCGGAGTACGTGCCCCCGGAGACGTGGTTGACGACCTGGAGGGCGACCAGCGCCACGAGCCAGGCCCCGATGACGATCCCGAAGTGGCGCGCACACCACTCGCCCAGCCGCCGCAGCACTCCCCCGCGTGCCGCGTTCTGGTCCCCTGCGCCGGAGCGGATGTGCGGCATGGACGTCGTCTCCTGAGTCGGCCGGGACGTTCGATGCCGACCATTAGATGCGCAGGGGTCCACTCCGGCATTTCAGGCACGCGGTCTCCCCGCCACTCCCGCCGACCGTTCCCCCGAAAGGCCCGACCGCGTGAGCGCTGCTCGCGCCCCGCCCTGCCTCAGCGCCCCCGACCCCAGGGCCACGCCGAGCCCGACCAGCGCGCTGCCCGCCGCCTGCGCGAGACCGTAGGAGCCGGTGCCGACGAGCGGTGCGGTGCAGGCGGCGGCGACCGGGATGAGGCCGGAGAACAGGGTGGCCCGTTCCGCGCCGATCCGCTGCATGCCCAGGTACCAGCACACGAAGCCGACCACGGTGACCACCACGGCCTGCCACAGCAGCGCGGCGGTCTCGACGCCGGCCGGACGGCGCAGCCACGCTCCCCCGTCGACCAGCAGCCCGATCGCCGCCGACTCCAGCGCGGCGAGCGCGCAGACGGTGGCGGACAGCAGCCGGGGCCCGAGCGGCCGCAGCACGGGCACGGCGAGCACGGCGAACCCGACCTCCCCGACCAGTGCGCACACCGAGAAGGCGATGCCCACGCCGTCCGCACGCCCCCACCCCTGGACGGTGAAGGCGCCGACGGCCACGAGCAACGCCCCGTACAGCACCGCCCGTTGGGGGCTGCGCCCGTCCAGGAGCGGCACGAGCACGGCGACGACCACCGGAGCACAGCCCACGAACACGCCGGGCACGGCCGGTTCCGCCGAGCGCTCCGCCGCGATGACGGCCAGGTTGAAGCCGACCATGCCGACCGCCGCGAGCAGTGCGAGGCGCATCCACTGCCGGCGGGTCAGCGCCCGCAGCCTGGCGGCCGCGCACTTCCGGGCCAGGGGGATCAGCAGCAGGCAGGCGAGCCCGTAGCGCAGGAACTGGCCGCCCGCGTACGGATAGTCACCCAGGACGCTGTTGGCGGTGAAGGACCCCCCGACGAGGACACAGGCGAACGCGGCGAGCAGGGCGCCGCGCGTGGTGGTCTGGTTCATACGGGCGACGCTAGGCAGCCGAGCGGCCCGGGAAGGAGTCCACTTCCGTTCCCGCTTGGCGGACCAATTCCCGCCCGGGCCGCGGGGGAGGGGCAGCCGATGTGGTGGCTGTCGCCGTAGACCTTCCAGTCCAGCGGGGGGTTCAGGTCGAGGTTGCGTCGGCGCAGGAACACGTCCTCTCCCGGCATGCGCAGCGTCCGCGACGTCGAGCGCAACACCGCCCCGAGCGACGGCCGGCCGCCCGTGTGAAGCACCGCCGGCCGCGGAACTTCTACGGCTGACAGGCGCCACGGGAACCATGCGTCCCTCTCGCACGTCAACTCTGTGCCCGGAAAGGGACGAACGCGGGAGAGGAGAAATCGCCGTGGACGAGACGACGTCGCAGCAGGGGAGCGAGGCGGAGGCCGCGGCCCGCAGGGCGCGCTTCGGGGCCCTGCCGGAGCCGGTGCGCGGGGAGGACATGGTCGAGGAACGGGCGGCCACCGTCCCCGACCCGTCGCGCACCGCGTACAACCAGGACGAATGGCTGGTGCGCTACTGCCTGTGAGCCGCTCCGGCAGGCCGTGACGCTACGAGCGGCTCTTCACGCGCGGGCCTCGCGGCCACCGCACGACGTCGTCGGCCTCCTGGGCCGGGCGATGTCCGGCGGGGTCATGCCGCCGTGGCCGATCCGGTGGATGTCGGCGCCGTGGTCGTGGAGGTACCGCGCGGTGGGCGGCTGCCCGCCGTGGCGGGCGCTCCGGAAGGCGCGGGAGATCTCGTCGGACGACGGCGGCTCGTCGGCCTCGACACACGCCCGGTCCCGGTCGAGCAGGCCGAGCGCGGCGGCGTCCTGGGAAGTGACCCGGGCGCCGTGTTCGACGAGCCGGTGGGCGGCTGCGCCACTGGCCGAAACCGCGGCAGGCGGGGAGCCGCCGCCGATCACTGCCCCGGGCGCGTCGATGTCGGCCCCGGCGGCGACGAGAGCGTCCAGGACGGGCACGTCGTCGTCGCTCGCGGCCCGGTGCAGCGGCGTCTCCCCGTGCGCGCCGCCGAAGCGGGCGCCGGGATCGGCCCCGGCCGCGACCGGGGCGGCCACCCGTCTCGGGACCGTTGGGGAAGTGGCCGGGCCGGTAGGTCGCGATGTGCGACAGGCTGCGCGTGCCCCTGCCGTCCTGGCCGTGATCGGTGACGCGTGCGGCGGCCAGGCCCGGGTGTTCGGCGAGCATGCTCCCGACGCGTGCCGCGCACGCACCCCGACGGTCAGTCCTGACCCGCGGAGCCGGCCCGGACACGCCCGGCCACGTCGCGCAGCTTGATGTTGTGGTGCTGGGACAGGCGACGCAGCACGCCGAAGGCCTCGTCCTCGCTCAGCCGGTGGCGTTCCATGAGGATCCCCATGGCCTCCCCGACGGCGTGCCGGGTCTCCAGGGCGTGCTCCAGCTGGTCGACGGTGCGGGCGGTGGCCAGCGCCACGGCCGCATGGGAGGCGAGCAGCCAGCCCGCGGCCTCGATGTCCTCGCCGAACGCTCCCGGGCGACGGGAGTAGAGGTTCAGCGCGCCGAAGTCCTCCTGGTGCGTGTAGAGCAGCACACCGGTCATGCTGCCGATCCCGAGGTCGCGGGCCACCTGGCAGTACCGCGGCCAGGACGGCTGCGGCCGGGTCATGTCCGCGATGCGGAACAGCCGTTCTCCGTCCACCCGCCGGGCGGCGTCGAAGCACGGTCCTTCGCGCAGCTCGCCCTGCATCCGGTCGGACTCCTCGACCATGTCGCCGCAGACGGCGAGCGTCACGGCCCGGCCCTTGGACACCGCGAGGATCCCCGCCGCGTCACAGCCCTCGACCAGCTTCACCGCCGAGGCCGCGATCTCGTCCAGCGTCGCCTGCACCGAGTCCTGGGCGACCAGGTCCCGGGCGAACATCGCCATCTGCTCGGCGTACCGCTGCCACTCCACCGACACCACCGCCTCGCTCGTCGGTCCCGCCCACGGTACTCCGCACGGCCTCGTACAACCGTACGACGGGCGTGGGCCTCGGTGTCCGGCCGGAGCGTTCGCGAGGGCGGTACCAGTGGGCGGCCGGGCCGCACGGAGCGGAGGCCTCGGGGTGTTCGCCGCGGGCCGGCGGCACCGGCCTTCGGCCGCGACGGCGCCACCGGCCCTGCGTGGGCTCGGCCTCCGCCCGGGCGGCCCGGCCGCTCAGCGGTACGCCGTCAGCAGCAGCGCCACGTCGTCCGGCCGCTCCCGCGCGCCCCGGGCCGTCCGCATCAACCGGTCGGCGAGGTTCTCCACCGAGTCCGCCGGGGTCTCGGACAGACGGTGGCGGACCGCCTCGATGCCCGTCTCGATGTCGCTGCCCGGCTGCTCCACGAGCCCGTCGGTGTAGAGGGCGAGGACACTGCCGGGGGCCAGGGTGAGTTCGGTGACGGGGTAGACCGAGTCGGGCTGCACGCCCAGCATGACGCCGCCCGCGAGGTCCAGCGTCCTGGCCCGCCCGTCGGGATGGCGCAGCAGCGGCGGGGGATGGCCGGCCCGCACCGCGAGGGCCCGCCCGGTGCGGGGATCGAGTTCGATGTAGCAGCAGGTGGCGAAGGCGTCCGACTCCAGCTCGGCCAGCAGCCGGTTGGTGTGCGTGATGACCTCCTGCGGCGGGCGCCCGCTCGCGGCGAAGGCGTGCACGGCACTGCGCAGCTGCCCCATCACCGCGGCGGCGCCGACACTGTGGCCCTCGACGTCCCCGATGACCAGGGCCACCCCGCGTCCCGTGGTGATCACGTCGTACCAGTCGCCGCCGATGGCCATGCCCCGCGTCCCGGGCAGGTAGCGGCCGGTGGTGCGCAGCCCCTCGACGGCGGGCAGCCGGTGCGGCAGGAGCCCCTCCTGCAGGCCGCGGGCGACGGCGGACTCGGCGTCGTAGAGCCGCGCCCGCTCCAACGCCTGGGCGGTGAGTCCGCTGAGGGCGGTGAGGGCGGAGCGCTCGTCGGCGGTGAACCGGTGCGGAGTGTCCCAGCCGAGGATGCAGGAGCCGACGGGATGCCCGGAGGCGACCAGGGGGAGGAACGACCAGGCGTTCATCCGGTCCAGGGCGATGCCCGGGTAGGCGAGGGACAGGTCCTCGGGCGATTCGAAGAAGAGGGGGAGCCGGGTGGTCAGGGCGTGGACGCCGGGCAGCTGCGTGTCGAGAGTGACGCCTTCGAACGGGGTGAGGAAACCCTCCGGGTATCCCGACTCCCACAGCAGGTACATCCGGCCCTCGCGCATGGTGTACAGGGCGAGTTCCCGCGCGCCGAAGGCGGGCAGCAGCTGCTCGGACACGGCCCGGCACACGTCCCGCACGGTGACCGCCTCCGTGAGCACGCTCGCCATCTGCACCACGTGGTAGAGCGCGCCGGCCCGTGGGGCGGCGACCGGTCCGGGAGGTGGAGCCGCGCCCGAACCCGCCATGAGGCCGGCGGTGGACCCGGCCTCGACCGCCGACTCGCCTCCCGTGGGCGGGCCGGTGGGATGGACCCGGCCGGTCAGCCCGCGCACGTCCGGGTACAGCACGAAGCTCAGCCAGCTCCCGCCCGGGTGCCGCACCAGGAAGGACACCTGCTCCTGCGACAGCATCGCCGCCCGGTAGCGGTCCTCGTAGGCGGGATCCCGGAGCCAGGTGATCACCTCCCACGGGTGGCGGCCCAGGAGTTCCTCCCGGCCGCAGCCCAGCAGTTCCTCGCAGCGGCGGTTGAGATAGGTCAGCCGGCCGTCCTGGTCCAGGGAGAACAGCCCGTCGGGCAGCCGCTCGGCGGCCTCGGCGGCGGTGAGCCCGCCGGCCGCGTCGACGAGGGCACCCACCAGGACCGGGGCGGAGCCACCGAGGACGAGATGGCCCCACAGTTCGACGGGCCGGTAGCCGGTCTCCCCCCGGCCGGAGGGTTCCTCCCGCACCCGGAAGTGCCGGGATCTGACCCGGCCGTGCGTGAGCGCGTCCCGCCGACTCGCCCGCAGTTCGTGCAGGTCGTCGGGGCTGACGCGGGCCTCGACGTCCGAGATGGTCTCACGGAAATCAGCCCGCGCGATGCCGAGGAGGGCGAGCGCCTCTTCGTCCGCCGTGCACCGGTCGCTGTCCAGGTCCCAGTCGAACAGCCCCACCCGGACCGGGTGGGCCGAGGAGGTCGGCAGCCGCACGCTGACGGGCTCGTCGTCGTACTCGACGGGGAACGCGGCCGCGCCGGGCGGGGCGGCGACGAGACGGCCGAGGCGCTCCTCCATGGCCCGCCCGGCGGGCCGCAGCGCGGTGCCCACCGCCTCCGCCTCCATCGGCGGGCGGGCGGCCGAGCGCAGCACGGCCAGGACGCCCACGGCCTCGTCGCCGGCCCGGACGGGCTGGTAGGCGGAGCCGAAGGAGTAGGGCAGCCCGGCGGTGAAGTGCGGGAAGCGCACCATGGTGGCCCGCTCGTCGGGCAGCCACAGGGTCTCGCCGCGCCGGTATGCCTCCGCCATGGGCAGGGCCCCGCCGACCGGCACCCGCCACCAGCTCTTGAGCAGCGACCGGGGCACCCCGGTGACCACCGCCAGCACGAGTGAGCGCCGGTCACGGGAGCGCAGGTAGACCAGTCCGCCGTAGCCCCCGAGGTCCCGTACGGCCTCGATCAGCGGCCTGGTCAGGGCATCCTCGATCGGGCCCGTGCCTCCGGTCCGGGCCCGGCCGTCAGCCGCGTCCCGGCTGCGGCCGCCGGGTGACCGCGGCCTGTCCGGAACGGCGGCTGCCTCATCCATCTCGCGTCCTCCCGGTACGGACGCACCGGACATCAATCGCTCCCCACCAGGATGTGCCATGGACGGCGCTCCGGCGCGGCAAGTGCAACCTTTGGGCCGAGTCGGTCGTCTCACCCGGTACCACAACCACGCAAGCCTCGGGGGCGGCAATGGTACGAATCAGAAAAGCATGCGCGACTCTCGCGCTCGTGGGCGCCACGGTGGGCGCGGCGGCGGTTCCGGCAGGCGCCGCACCGGTCGCCGCCCCGCAGCCCACCGCACAGGCCACCACATGTCCGACCGGCTGGGGGAGCCTCGCCAAGATTGCCACCAGTGCCACGGTCGCACCGATGACGAACGTCAGGACCGGCCGGCACGCCTGCTTCGACCGGATGGTCGTCGACGTGCCCGGCGCGGGCAGCGGCGTCGGCTACACCGTCCAGTACGTCGACCGGCTCTACCAGGACGGCTCGGGCCACCACATCCCCGTGGCCGGCGGCGCCGTCCTCGCGGTGCGCGTGGCCGCGCCCGCCTACGACCCGGAGACCGGCGCGCCCACGTACCCCGGCCGGGTGGCGCACCCGCTGCCGGGCGTGGACCTCACGGACTACCGCACCTTCCGGGACACCCGGTTCGCCGGCAGCTTCGAGGGGGTCACCCAGATCGGCCTCGGCGTCCGCGCCCGGCTGCCGTTCCGGGTGCTGCAGCCGGACGACCGCGTCATCGTGGACGTCGCCCACAGCTGGTCCGCCACGAGCTGACCGCGGGGGCGCCCGGTTCCACCCGGGCGCCCCGGCATCACCGGTCACGCATCCGGCCCAGTTCCTCAAGCGTCCGGGCCGCCGCACCGGCCAGGAGGGGCCGGTTGCGGACGAAGCGGCGGGCGGCCCGCGCGGGTTCCCGGCCCAGCCAGTGGGCGGCCCCGCCCGGCACCGGCCGTACCACCGCTCCTTCGTACACCCGCAGGTCGCGGGTCTTGAGGGACTCCTTGTAGCGGGCCGGACCGCTGCCCAGGTCGACCGTCTCGACGCCGTCGTCCGCCGCGGCCTCCAACATCTTCAGCTGCAGCACCAGGCCGGGGGAGTACGTGGCATAGGCGCGGTCGTACGCCGGGAACCACCAGGACAGCACCGTGCGCGAGCGCAGCCCGAAGTGCGCGGCCACGGGCCGGTCCGCGGCGTACAGCACGGACAGCACCCCGCGGCACTCCGGCTCCTCGCTCTCGCCGAGCAGACCCACCAGCCGGGTGATCCACTCCTGCGCGAACCGGTCCCGCCGTCCCGTCCGCCGGTACTGCGCCGACTTCCACCCCATGAGGGCCCGCAGCGCCCCCGGATCCCGGGTGTCGTACGCGAACCGCACCTCGCCGACCCGCCGGACCAGCTTGCGCTCCTTGGCCAGGGTCTGTCTGAGGAAACTCGGTGACTTCGCCCGCAGCCGCCGGGTGTACCGCTCGAACCCCTCGGCGATGTCGACGACGGGCGAGAGGAGTTCCTCGACGGCGTACGGTTCGAACAGGCTCTGACCGGCTTCCAGGTTGTCGAACTCCCAGGACGACAGCCCGCACGCCCGCAACAGCCGGCGAGCGTCCAGCCGGATGCCGGGGCGTAACACGGCCCCCTGACTGTCGGACACCCCGAGCCCGATGGCCCGGCCCCGCCCCAAGGGCCCTCTCTCGTACGGGAAGAACCCGACGGGGGAGCCGTCGTCCTGCAGCACCGCCACTCTGGTTCCCGGCCTGACCTGTCCCACCGCCACGGTGAACGCAGGGTCGAGAAAGGGATTCGCCGGGGCACCGGACTCCGTCCGGATCTCCCGCCACATCTTCCGGTCGTTCCGGCTCAGTTCGTCCGGCCTCAGAACGAGAACGCGCTTTCCGGGCAACTCTGCCTCCTGTGTCATCGGCATGGGGACACGAAGGCCTGCGCGTCACCGCGATCCGGCACCAGGGCGGTACCCGGGCCGCACGGCGCAGGCCCTTGTCGGTACTGCCGTCCTCAGCAGCGGAACGCCTGCAACTCGACGGCGCGGGGCGCCGCTGCGCACGTCCCCCGGCATCGCCCAGGTCCCGACGCGCGGACGTCCGTACCACCCCGGCCCACCCCGGGCGCCCCAGCCACCACGGCACTCACCCCGGCCGCGCCCGCGGCCCGCGGCGTCCGCGCCACGAACTGCCGGACCGACGGCTCCTCCTCGCACGGACACGGCTCCCCGGCCGCTTCGCCCTCGGCGCTCGAGGCCGCGCCCGCCGCGTCCGCCGCCGCGGTGACCGCCACGGCCGTAACGGGCCCGTCGCCCGCCGGCCCCGGCACGACGAGATGCAGCAGCAACAGGCAGGACAGCAGACCCACCACCGCTGCCCAACGTCGGCGCACCATCGGCCCCCTGACCTGCGTATCGCGGGGGAGCGCGGAGTGGACTCGACCCCCAGGGCCGGCACCGGCCAAGACCCCCGACACGGCCGGCTGCGCCTTCAAGTAGGCCGAGCCCGCCCCGCCCCGTCAAGCCCTGGTGAGTCGATTCGCCCCACTCGGCCAATTGCCGCCGAAAGCCAACGGAAAGCGCTACCGGAGAGGCCCCGGCGACCGCCGCCGACCTCCCGGATCGGCTCGATCGCCCTGCCGAGGGTGTCGAGCCGGTCGTCGAGTGTCTGCCCGGCCGGGTGGAGACGGACGGTGTCTCCACCCGGCGTCGTCCCGGACGAGCAGCCGGCGCCGCACCGTCCCCCCACCACATCAAAGGCGAGCGTCGTCGGGGGCCGGGGTGGGTGCCGGCGTGGCCCGGTGCGCGAAACCGCGCCCGAGGGGCCGCGTACGCTACCGGTGGCTCCGCCCCCCGGGGGATCTGCACGTCTGACGATCCCACCGGCAGGGGAGCCATCAGGGATGGCAGTGGCCGAGCCGACACGTCGGCGGGCACCATGTTCACGGCCGGGCGCGGACTCGAGGTCCGACAGTGCCGGCCTTCGAGCGGAGGACGAGATGGGATCGGCGCTGAGCGAGCAGCACCACCGCCGGCAGAGATGGGCCGCCAGAGGAGCCCTGGCCGCGGCCGTCCTGGCGGCGCTGCTGCCTCTCGTCGCCGGCGGCCTGGGAGGGCTGCTGCTGCTCGTGGCCGGACTGGCGGGACTCGCCCTGACCGCGGCCGCGCTCTGGTGGGTCCTGTCCCGGCGCGGAGCGGCCCGCATGGGGGCCGCCGCGCTCGCCGTCCTCGCGCCCATAGGGCTCATCACCCTGTACGCGGCGGCGAACCTGCTCTGGGTGGTCTTCCTGTCCCTGCTGCTGTGGTGCTCAGCGGTCTGGAGCGGCCGCTATGCCCTGCGCAGCACGGGCCTGCGGCCGGTGCGGGTCAAGGAGTACCGCACTCCGCCGCCGCAGCGCCCCTTCCTGCTGCTCAACCCGCGTTCCGGCGGCGGCAAGGTCGAAAAGTTCCAACTGAAGGAGAAGGCCGAGGCGCTGGGGGCCCGGGTCGTCCTGCTCGACCCGGACCGGCACCAGGACGTCACGGCCCTCGCCCGGGCCGCCGTGGCCGACGGAGCCGACCTCCTGGGCGTCGGGGGCGGCGACGGGACCCAGGCCCTGGTCGCCGCCGTCGCGGCCGAGCACGGCCTGCCGTTCCTCGTCATCGCGGCCGGCACCCGCAACCACTTCGCCATGGACCTCGGCCTGGACCGGGACGACCCCGCCACCTGCCTCGACGCCCTCACCGACGGCGTCGAACTCCGCGTCGACCTCGGCTTCGCCGACGACCGGCCGTTCGTCAACAACGCCTCGTTCGGCGTGTACGGGGCCGTCGTCCAGAGCCCCGGTTACCGCGAGGACAAGGTGGGCGCCGCGCTGGAGCGGCTGCCCGAACTGCTCACCCGGCAGAGCGGCCCGCGTCTGACGGCCAGAGCCGACAGCACCACCATCGCCGATCCGCAGGCCGTCCTGGTGAGCAACAACGCCTACCGCATGGACGACCCGTTCGGCTTCGGTCGGCGCGAGCGGCTCGACTCCGGGCGGCTGGGTGTGGTCGCCGTCCGGGTGGACAGTGCCGTGGAGGCGGCCGAACTCCTGTTGTCTCCGCGCCCGGAGGGGCTCACGGTGCTCAGTGCCCAGCATGTCGTGGTCGAGGCCGACGAACAGCACCTGGAGGTCGGTCTCGACGGCGAGGCGCTCACCCTGCCCGCCCCCGTCCACTGCCGCATCGCCCGCCGCGCCCTGCGGGTCCGGGTGCCCCGTGACCGGCCCGGAGTCCCCGAGGTGCCCCCGCGCCTGGACTGGCGCCAACTGCGCAAACTGGCCGCCGCGGTCGGTCGTACCGCCGCACCCACCCGCTCGTGGCGCACCTGAGCACCGCCGGCCACTCCGTACGAGGTCCCCCGTGCCGCAGCGCGCACGGGGGACCTCGTACGTGTATCGCCGTCGGCTCAGGCGTCCTTCGGGCCCGCCTGCTGCACGACCTCGAAGGACCAGAGGGTCGAGCCGCTCGCCGCGGGCCTGGGCCGCTCGCCGGCCTCGCCGCCGCCCTGGTGCGCGGCCTTCATCGGCCCCTCCATCCAGGCCTGGAACGACTGCTCGTCCCGCCACCGCGTGTAGACGAGGTAGGTGTCGGTGCCTTCCACCGGGCGCAGGAGCTCGAACCACTCGAATCCGTCGGAGCTCTCCACGGCGTGCGCGCGGGAGGCGAACCGCTGCTCCAGAGTCTCCCGCTGCTCGGCGGGCACGGTCAGCACATTGATCTTGACTACGCTCATGGGCCCCATCTTGCCCGATGGCGCATCCGCGCAGGCCGAGTGCCGCACTCCAGAAGTCTTGAACACGTTCAAATGTGGGCTGAGGTCGGTCCCACATGTGGATTTACGACGAGGACTTCCTCCGGGTGGTCGAGTTCCGCGTCGACCGGGACGGCATCGCCGGCCCGGTCGATCGCGCGGCCCCCGGGCCGCTGCCGCAGCGCGCCTTCGTGCGCGCCCTGGGTGCCGCGTGGGGCGCTCCCGTGGGTCTGCCCGCGACGCGCTGGATGGCCCAGATCGGGGCCTTCGCCCTGCGCTCGGACACCGGACTGCTGCTCAAGAGCCGTCGCGTCGTCCCCGGCCGCCTCCTCGAAGCGGGCTTCACCTTCGACCGCCCCCAGTGGCCGGTGGCCGCGGACGACCTCGTGCGGCGGCTCCGCGTCCCTGCCGCGTGGTGAGCTGTGATCAGCTCTGCTGCTTGCCCTGTTCCAGGGCCTTGCCGGTCATGTCGGTGACCTGCCCGGCCGGCGGCTCGTCCGCCTCCACCTCGGTGCCGAACTCGGTGAAGTCCATGACGGTGCGCACCGTGACCTTCTGCGGCGAGGACGAGGCGCCGGTGGACGACCGTTCGGCCGACGCGGGTGCGGCCCTGACGGTCATGTCGATCTGCTGACGGCGCATCCGGCCCTCGTCGTCGAGCCACACGTCCATCGGCAGGGTCGGACCGACCTGCTTGCGCAGGGTGCCGCCGTCGGGCAGCTCGGCGACGTCGACGGAGACGCGGTAGTGCGTGGTCTTCACACCGCCGATCGTCTCCGTGCCCTCCTCGGTCACGTCCTTGTCCGTGATCGCCTTGGCGTACGCCGCGGACTGCGCCGGATCACTCATGGACTGGTCACCCGCGCCCTGCTGCGCGGCGACCTTCCCCAGGTCGATCCTGATCCAGGGCTTCCCGCCAGGCGCCTGCCCCTTCGGCATCTTCTGGTACAGCACCTGATCGATCACACGCTGCTCGATCCGCTGCCCCTGCACCGTGAGGGTCATGACGCTGTCGCCGTCCTCCAGGTCCACGGCGCCCTGCCCGTTCGCGGTCTGCGAGCGGCCCTCGGCGGACGTCTGCACCCGCAGCTTCACCTTGGCGGTGTCCTCCTCGGCCGTCCGGTCGTAGGCCGAGCGCACCGCCTGTGTGCCCTGCTCCTGGGCCCCGGCGCTCGCCTTGACCGAGGAGGCCCCGGCCCCGTCCTTCGTGTCGCCGTCGTCGCCGCAGCCGACCAGCACCGTTCCCGCCAAGACACCGGCGACGCCTAAAGCACCCAGCTTCCTGCCGTTGCCTGCCCTGCCCATCGAACCAGCTCCTCTCAGGTGTGGTGCGACCCAAGTGCCCAAGTCGGGCATGAACACACCTGTGTGTCCAAGGAGTTGGAAACCGGGAGAAGAACGGCGCCAGGGTCAGTGCCGACGGCCGCGGAGCTTGCCGAGCAGGCGCTGCGCCTGGGCTCGCTTGCGGGGGTCGGCGGCGGCCCGCCGGGCCTGCTCCGCGGCCCGCCGTCCCTGCGGACTCCGGGCGAATTCCTTGATGCGGTTGAGCATTCCGGCCATGACGCACCTTCTTTCGTGTTCCGACGTGTGTGCCTGTTGTTCGCCTACCCCCACCTCGTGGTGCTCAGGCACCCTCCCGCCCGGTCGGTGCGCGGCCGAACGGGTTTGCCGCCGGAGTCAGAGGCAAGTCGGTGTCACATGACTGAAGAGAACAAGCGCACGAATCAGAAGCCGACCACCAGCCGGACGGCGGAGTCCAGGGCGCGCCGCACGGCGGACAAGGCGACCGTGCCGACGTCCCAGGCCGCCAAGCGCGCGGCGGGCAAGGCCGGTGAGGTGACGTCAGCGGCCAAGGCGGGCGCCGAACGCACGGCCGAGACGACGAAGGCGGCCGCCCAGACGGCGGCCAAGGGCGTCGAGGCGGGCCGCCAGGCGGTCGTCACGGCCTCGGGTCACGTCGCCGCCACGGCGAAGACGGCCTGGACGGTCATCGCCCACCGCAAGATCGTCGCCGCGGGCGTCGGAGCCGGCCTCACCGCGCTGAGCGCCGCCTCGTACGCCGTGGGGCGCCGCGCCGAACGCGGTGCCCACGGCCCGCTCACCCGGCTGACCGGCGGGCGGATCTGACCACGGCCGGCACGTGCGGCGTGCCGGCCACGAGGAGAGCCGGCGGCGCGACGCATCACCGGGTCACCCGGGGATCCGTAGCGCCGCCCTCTCGTGATTCGTGCGGCCTCCGTCCGCACGGCCCGACGCACACCCCGTCCGTCACAGGGGCCCCCTCGCGCGTCGCCGCTGCGACGGGGAAGGATGAGACCGCAAGCGAAGGATCACATTCATGCGGAGGAGCGGGCCCATGCAGCACGAGCGAGCGGGCAGTCCGGCCGGACCCGAGGACCTCGTCGACGTCGCCAGGCTGGTCACCTCGTACTACGCGCTCCGCCCCGACCTGGACGACCCGGGGCAGCGCGTCACGTTCGGAACGTCAGGGCACCGCGGATCGTCACTGGCGTGCGCGTTCAACGACGACCACATCGCCGCCACCAGTCAGGCCATCTGCGAGTACCGCGCCGGCCAGGGCATCGACGGCCCCCTGTTCCTGGGCGCCGACACACACGCCCTGTCGGAGCCGGCCCGGGCCACCGCCCTGGAGGTGTTCGCCGCCAACGAGGTGACGGTGCTGATCGACGAGGCGGACGGGTACACGCCCACCCCGGCCGTCTCGCACGCCATCCTCACCCACAACCGCGGCCGCACCAAGGGCCTCGCGGACGGCGTCGTCGTCACGCCTTCCCACAACCCGCCCGCCGACGGGGGCTTCAAGTACAACCCGCCCAGCGGCGGCCCCGCCGCCTCCGACGCGACGTCCTGGATCCAGGACCGGGCGAACGAAATCATCCGGGGCGGCCTGAAGGACGTCCGGCGCATCGCCTACGCCCGGGCCCTCGCCGCCCCCACCACCGGCCGCCACGACTTCCTCGGCACCTACGTCGCCGATCTGCCCGGCGTGCTCGACCTGGACGCGATCCGCTCGGCCGGGGTGCGCATCGGCGCGGACCCGCTGGGCGGGGCGTCCGTCGCCTACTGGGGCCGCATCGCCGAACAGCACGGCCTCGATCTGACCGTGGTCAACCCGCACACCGACCCCACCTGGCGGTTCATGACGCTGGACTGGGACGGCAAGATCCGCATGGACTGCTCGTCGCCGTACGCGATGGCCTCGCTCATCGAGCAGCGGGACCGCTTCCAGGTCGCCACCGGCAACGACGCCGACGCCGACCGGCACGGCATCGTCACCCCGGACGCGGGCCTGATGAACCCCAACCACTACCTGGCCGTCGCCATCTCCTACCTGTACGCCCACCGCGACCGCTGGCCGGCCCCCACCGGCATCGGCAAGACCCTGGTGTCCTCCGCCATGATCGACCGGGTCGCCGCCGACCTGGGCCGCGAGCTGGTGGAGGTGCCCGTCGGCTTCAAGTGGTTCGTCGACGGGCTGGCCGGCGGCACCATCGGCTTCGGCGGCGAGGAGTCGGCCGGGGCGTCCTTCCTGCGCCGGGACGGCTCCGTGTGGACCACCGACAAGGACGGCATCCTCCTGGCGCTGCTGGCCTCCGAGATCACCGCGGTCACGGGGAAGACCCCGTCGGAGCACTACGCGGCGCTGACCGCCCGCTTCGGTGCGCCGGCGTACGCGCGGATCGACGCCCCCGCGTCCCGCGAGGAGAAGGCGCTGCTCGCCAAGCTCTCCCCGGCCCAGGTCACCGCGGACACCCTGGCCGGGGACGCGGTGACGGCGGTGCTCACCGAGGCGCCCGGCAACGGCGCGCCCATCGGCGGCATCAAGGTGACCACGGCCAACGCCTGGTTCGCGGCCCGCCCCTCGGGCACCGAGGACGTCTACAAGGTCTACGCCGAGTCGTTCCTCGGCCCCGACCACCTCGAGCAGGTCCAGGAGGAAGCCAAGTCCGTGGTGCTGACGGCCCTGTCCAACTGACCACCGGCACACCGCAGCGCGGGCCACCGCCATGCGGCCCGGGCTGTACGGGCTTCAGCCGCGCGGGCTGCGCGCGGGCAGGACGACATGGCCGCCGAGGCCGCCGCGTCCTCGTCGGAGGTGAAGACGGCGAGCGTCTCGGCGTCACCGGGCTCGGCGTCGGCCGGCCAGGGGCCGTGGTGAAGACGCGGCAGGCGTACCCGAGTTCGCCCATCGCCTCCGGCCAGGTCTGTGGCCGGACGAACAGGGACTTGAGGTGCTGCACGGTGAGGACGGCCGACCCGGGCACGAGCAGGCTCACCGGCAGGCCGGGCCGCTGGGTCGCGTGTGCGAGTCCCTCGCCCGGGGGAGCCCCGCGCTCAGCGGCTGCCCGATGGCCTTCGACATGGCCTCCGGACGGTTCGCGCCGTCTCCGAGGGAGCAAGCCGGGAGGCAGGTGACGTCCCCGGCGGGGGTGGTGCCCCGCCAGGACCAGACGACGAGGGAACCCAGGTCGTCTGGGGGCACGGCTGCGTTTCGGGTGAGATCGAGGTCGCCGCGGAACCGCATCGGCGCGCCGGACGCCACCCGGCCCCGAACGAGGGGCGCGCACCGGACGCCCGATACAGGACACTGGAAGAAGATCCGACCCGGGAAGGACCGACACGTGATCATCTTTGGCACCAAGGGCTATCTGTACCAGCTGGCGATACTGACACTGGTGTGCGGCCAGTGCGGCAACCCCGCAGCGCACACGCTGAGGAAGCGCGTCACGAAGTTCACGCTGTTCTTCGTACCGCTGTTCCCGATCTCGACGAAGTACCTCACGCAGTGCACTTTCTGCGGCGCGGAACAGAAGGTGACCAAGGAGCAGGCCGAGCAGCTGCAGACCCAGGAGGCGGGCGGCCCCGGCGGCCAGGCCCAAGGCCGGCCGCAGCAGCAACACCGGTTCTGATCCCGCCACTCGGACCCTCCCGGGCGAGGACGCTCACGCCGTGAGCACCTCGTCCGGCAGATCCGGGTGCTTGCGGAAGGCGTCCCGCCCCGGGTCGGTCAGCCGCACCACGCGCAAGCCGTCCGCGAGCACCAGCCAGGACGCCTCCAGCGCATGGCGGAACAGGGCGGCGGCCACCGCGCCCGCCACATGCGGGCGCCGTTCCGTCCAGTCCAGGCAGGTCCGCACGTGCCGACGGTCCGTGGCCTCCCCGACGCCGATGCTCGTCAGCCAAGCCGACCCGGACGCGGTGAGCCGGGCCGGACTTCCAGCACATCAGTCCGCGAGCGGTCATGGCGTCAGTCATCGACACGGAGAGGGAGCCGCCGAGATGGTCGTAGCAGACGCGGGCGAATCCGACGGCCCGGCCCGGTGCCGGCGGGCCGCGGTGAGCGAACGGACCGGCCGGGCTCACCCCGGTCCCCGCCGACCTGGTGCGGCCGCCGCGAGTCGCCGGGTGCGCCCTGCAGTTGGAGGCCCGGGTCCGTGCCACGACACCGGGCGGAGCCGGTCTCTTCCTCAGCGTCGAGTGCGAGGTTCTGCGGGTCCACGCCGCCGAACGCGTCGTCGTGCCCGGCACCCGCCACATCGACCCCGCAGTGTGGAGCCCGCTGATCTACGACTTCCGCCACTACCACGGTCTGGCCCCCGAGCTGGGCCACGGCTTCCGCTCCGAGACGGCCGGGGCCGCCGCCCCCGCCGCCTGACGCGCACCGGGGTGACGGTCCCTTCATCGGCCCCTCGGGCCCGCCGGCGTCCAAAGCGCAGCGCCGCGGCCGCCCCCAGCCCTTCACATCCCCGGCGCCGGGTGCCCTCACGGTGAGTACGGCCGGGGCGAAGACCGTGCAGCGACACCCTGATCGAATTCGATGTGGCATCCGAAACATCACGGGTACTCGGTCGCTGCGGGTTCGGACCTGTGTGGCCGAAGGGCCTCCTGCAGTCGATCAGTGAAAACGGAGGCATTGCAAATGAGCACCGTCAAGGAAACCGTGGAAGTCGACGTCCCCGTCCACACCGCCTACAACCAGTGGACGCAGTTCGAGGAGTTCCCGAACTTCATGGAGGGCGTCGAGGAGGTCAAACAGCTGGACGACCGCCACAACCACTGGATCACCAAGGTCGGTGGCGTACGCCGCGAATTCGACACCGAGATCGTGGACCAGTTGCCCGACGAGCGTGTCACGTGGCGTACGACCAGTGGGGACACCGACCAGAAGGGCTCCGTCCGCTTCGAGCGCGTGGACGACACCCACACCAGGGTGGAACTCGTGATGGAGATCCAGCCCAGCGGAGCGGTGGACAAGGCCGCGGACATGATGGGCACGATCGACCGCCGGGTCAAGGGCGACATGCAGCGCTTCAAGAAGTACGTCGAGGAGCGCGGCGCCGAGTCCGGCGCATGGCGCGGGCGCATCCGGCCGGGCGGCGACGCCGGCCCCACCCTCTGACACCGTCGGCTCCACGAGAACCCGGCCTCCATGTGGAGGCCGGGTTCTCTTTTGTCCGGTGGCACGCGCAGAGTGCGTGAAGTTTCGGCCAACGTCATGACATGCACCTGTCCATATCGGTCTCCCGGTGGCACGCTGCCCTCTGACTGTCCGCAGTGACACCCCTGCCTGACCGGGCGAACGGGCTTCCCGCCGCCCGGCCCCCACAGCAGAAGGAGACCGCGTGATAGGCAGCTCCCGCAGCCTTCGCTCCGCCGCCGGCGGCACCCCCGCCCGCCGCACCCTTCTCGGCGCACTCGCCGGGATCGCCGCACTGCTGGCGACCGGCATCACCACCGCACCGGCGAGCGCCGCACCGGACCCCGGCGCGGTGACCCCCTCGGCGCGGGAACGCGCCCTGTCCTTCTGGACCCCGCAGCGGATGCGCGAGGCCACCCCGCTCGACGTCCTCACCGTCGACCCCTCCGACGCGCGAACCACGGCACCGCGCAAGGGCAGGACGACGGTCGTGGCGCCCAGCGCGCCCGCCTCCGCCGTCGGCCCCCTGGCATTCCCGCACGGCGGCGGACCCTGGTCCGGCGGGGGAGCGGTGACCAAGACCGCGGGGCGGGTGTTCTTCACCTACCAGGGACGCACCGCCTCCTGCTCCGGCAACGCCGTCACCAGCGCCAACAAGTCCACTGTGCTGACGGCGGGCCACTGCGTGAAGATGCAGGGCGCCTGGCACACCAACTGGGTGTTCGTACCCGGCTACCACGACGGGCAGCGCCCGTACGGCACCTGGACCGCGTCCAAGATCCTGTCCACGCCGCAGTGGACGGCCAGTGAGGACATCAACTACGACATCGGCGCGGCCGTGGTGGCCCCCCTGGACGGCAAGAGGCTGACCGATGTCGTGGGCGGCCAGGGCCTGGCGTTCAACACCGGTTACAACAAGGCCATGTACTCCTTCGGCTTCCCGGCCGCGGCACCGTACGACGGTGAGAAGTTCGTCTACTGCAGCGGCACCACGTTCCGGGACTTCCTGCTCTCCGGTGACCACGGTATGACCTGCAACATGACCGGCGGGTCCAGCGGCGGCCCCTGGTTCACCCAGTTCGACGAGGCCACCGGGACCGGACTGCAGTCCTCGGTGAACAGCTTCAAGTACAACTTCCTGCCGAACGCCATGTACGGCCCGTACTTCGGCGCGGACGCCCAGAACCTGTACCAGAGCGCCCAGTCCTCCTGATCCATCGCCCCTGAGGGAGCCGGGTCCTCCGCCGAGCCGTGACGGAGGACCCGGCTGCCGGTACGCGCGGCCACGGGCGGGACGTGGTGACGAGCGCAATTTCCGTTGCGCCGGACGGCGGTTCCGACAGAATGGCCCGAATGATCGGCAACCGGATCACCTACCGCACGGCGGACGGCATACGCGTCCCCGGAACCTGGCGACACGCCTTCATCCGCAACGGACTACTTCCTCACCGACCTCTTCATCTACGCTGACGGGCTGATCGACTGCTGGGGCCCTGGTCACCCTCGACCAGTTCGAGGAGAAGCTGCGCACCGGCTGGGTCGCCACCGAACTCCCGGACGGCGCCCGGGTGTCCGGGCACAACCTGGCCGCCTGGAGACCTCACCCTGACCGGCGCGTACCACTGATGCCGTGCCGCCTCCCGCACCTGGCGGCCTCCGGGCATGGCGCGGTCGTCTCCAGCGGCTCGGTCAGCAGTCGGCAACATCGACCTGGGCTGTGCCGAACGGGCTCATCGCGCAGGGTGTGCGGAGGTAATCCGGGCGCGGCGGGGTACAGGGAGGTCCATCAGCCCCCCACATCGAGAAGGAGCCGAGATTGACCGACGACGCCTACCTGTTCCTGCTCGACGACGCGTCAGCGCCGCTCGGCGTGCCCCCGGCCGCGGTCGGTGATCTCGCCTGCATGGAAACGCCCGCGGTGCGCGCATGGCTGGACGCTCACAACAGCACACCCGCCTCCCCGCACCTGCGCCTGCTGCCGCCCGAGGAGACTGCGGCCATTCCGGAGGACACCGAAAGCGTGCCCGTCCCCCTGAGCGAGGAGGAGCTTCGTCGTCTCCGTCACCGGATGACACCGCAGCCCCTGGCCCGCATCGAGGAAGACCTGCTCGCCTACCGCGACTGCGCGGGCGGCCGTGACGGCCTGATCTCACGCGCCTTGGCCGCCGGCGTGGCACCGCACCGCATCGTCGAACTGACAGGAGTGGACCCTGCCACGGTGACCGCCGCGGCAAGCAGCTGACGACGTGGCGGGCGGCTGCCGGACGCGGCGCCGCCCCTCAGCAGGCCGCGGGGCCTCACGCGCCCGGTCCGGGATCCGGCTCGACGGCTGAAGTGATCCCGGCACGGGCCGCTTCCAGCTGGGCGGCGAACGCGATGCCGAGGAAGAGCGCGACCGCGGTCAGATTCGCCCACAGCAGCAGCGCGATGAAGGCGGTCAGCGGCCCGTACACGGCGCCGAAGGCACCGCTCTCCTCGACGTACAGGGCGAGCAGCCAGGTGGCCGCCACCCACAGCAGCAGGTGCACGGCCGAGCCGAAGGCCAGCCAGGTGTATCCGGGCTGGACGCGGCGCGGGGACCAGCGGAAGATCACGGCGGAGGCCACCCAGGCCAGCACGAGCCCCACGGGGAGGTCGAGCACAGCCCACCACTGCCCTCCGCCGCTCTGCCAGCCCGCGGTGTCCGCGACCGCCTCGCCCACGGCCTCGCCGGCGACGAGCACGACGAACCCCAGCCCCAGGGGCAGACCGGCGGCGAGCGCGAGCACCACCGCCCGTACGTACTTGTGCGGGAAGGGCCGGTCACGCTCGATACCGTAGATGCGGTTGGCGCCGCGCTCGATCTGCCCCATGGCCGAGGCGAGATTCAGCAGCGCGAAACCCAGGCCGAGCCACAGGGCGACCGTGCTCCAGACATTGCCGCCAGCCGTGCGCCTCGTCCCGTCGAAGGCTTCCTCCACGACCTGGGCACTGGCACCCGGCACGATCCGGCCCAGCGTCAGCTCGATGACCCGGCCCACGCTTTCCGTGTGCACCGACGTGGCCAGCCCGACAAGCGCCACCGTGCACGGAACCAGTCCGACCACCACCTGGAAGGCGAGAGCCCGCGCGTTGGTGAAGCCGTCCGCGTAACGGAACCGTGCGAAGGAGTCGGTCAGCAGCCTCAGCCCCCCGTAGTGGCGCAGGGCGGTGAACGCCTCGTCTCCGGAGAGTTCTTCCCCGATCATGTCCCGGGTCTGCGGGACGTGCACGGCGGTTCCCATGGCGCGGACTCTCCTTCATCGCACGGCTGCTCCCTGCCGAATGCCCCGTCATCCTTCCTGCCCGACCTCCCGGCCGCCCGCAACCCACGGACCCGCCCCCGGCGCTCACCCACCCGGCAGTCCGTCACGGTCCGGCGAGCACCTTCACTGATCGTCCTGGTAGCACACCCCGGGCACACACGTAGCGTGAGGGAAGCACATCGACGTCCCCTGGCTACAGCAGGTCGTCGAGATCGCCAGCGCGCAGGACCCGCCCCCCCCACGACCACGGCGTACCGGTGGCCGCAGTCGCCGCGCACCGCGCCGAACTGCTGGAGCGGCCCGACCACGACGGCCCCTGCGCCCGGGCCGCCGCCCTGGTGCACGTCCTGGGCCGCTGCCGCCGGCTGGAGCGCTCCCACACGGCCGTCGCCGCCGCGACAGGCGTGATGTACCTCGAAGCGTCCGGCGTCCCCGTCAAACCGACCCGCGAGGACGCCGTAGCCCTACGCGACCTCGTGCGGGACCCCGCCTGCACGGCCGCCGGCATCGCCGCGCTCCTGCGCACCTGGCCCCGGACCGCCTGACCCTGTCCCCGCGGCACGACCATGCGGCCGGCATCGAGGCGCGTCGTCGTGCGACTCCCGCACAGTCGGGGACCAAAGGCCGCAAGGAACGTGCCGGGCCCCACGACTCACCGTTTCAGGCGGTCCGCCAACGCGACGGCCTCCTCGGTCTTGGGATGGCTGCTGCCCAGTTGGGCGCGCAGGATCTGCGCGCCCCGGCGTGCGAAATCCGCTGCGGACGGATCGTTCAGCACATGCAGCACCTTGGCTTTGAACAGCAGGGCATAGCCGATGTACAGGTGGTCCGGCGGGTAGTGGGCCTCGCGGATGCGCAGCGCCCGTGAGATCTGCGGCAGGGCTGTCGCGGGGTCGCCGAGGTCGAAGTGGACCGTCGCCAGTGCGATCAGGTCGAAGCTCACGTAGGGGTCGTCCGGCCCGTGCGCGGCCTCGTCGATCCGCAGCGCCCGCTCGGCCAGGGGCAGGGCTGCCCGGTGCTCGCCGAGCATGCACAGCGTCCGTGCGAGTGTCGCCAGGTCCGTCGCGACGGCCGGGCTCTCGGCCGGCAGGCAGGCTTCGTGCAGGCGCAGCGCGCGCTCGGCCAGCGGGCGTGCCGTCTGCGGTGCGCCGAGGTCGCGGTGGATCTGCGCCAGGGTGATCAGATCGAAGCCGACCTCTGCGTCCCGGCCCTCGAGCGCTTCGTCGAGCGCGAGGGCGCGTTCGCACAGGGGCAGCGCCAGTGCGCGGTCACCGATCGCAAGGAGGAACTCCGAGGCCAGCCGCAGCAGATGCGCCGTGTCCGCCGCGCACGGGGCCGGTGGGTCACCCTTGGTCACGGCCAGGACGTGCGGGAGCAGCCGGTGCCAGCGCGGCCGAGCGTCCGGATGGCCGTGGATGTCGTGCGGCACGGCCGTCAGCAGGGCACGGCACAGCTGGGCCCGGTTCGTCGCCAGCAGGTCGTCGGTCATCGAGGCCCGGACGGCCGCCTGCACCAGCCGGTGCAGTACCAGGGCGGAGTCTTCGCGCCGGGCGAGGCCCAGGCCGGCCAGGGCGCCGACGGTCGTGTCCCAGGCCAGCGGGTCGCCCGCCGCCGTGATCAACGGCTCCGGGTCGCCGGTGAACAGGTCCAGCGGGACGGGGTCCGGGGCCAGCAGGGCGCACAGCTCCAACAGCTCTACGGACTGCGGGTGTTCCTGGTGCAGTCTGCGCACGCTGAGCTGCCACAGGGTCGCGACGACCACCGCCGGCCGGTCGGCCGGTTCACCCCGCGCGATCATGTCCTCCAACCGCGACGTCAACAGGGCGAGGTACTCGTCGGGCGCTGTCTGGTTGTAGCCCATGTATCCCGCTGCCTGCTCCAACCCGAGTGGCAGGTCCCCCAGTTGTTCCGCGATCCGGTCCGCCGTCCCAGCGCTCATACGGGCCACCCGGTGAACCAGCAGGTCCACCGACTCCCGCCTGGTGAACACCTGCAAATCCAGCACACCGGACGTGCCCGACCATCCGCTCACCCTGGTCGTGACGATGACGTGGCCGTTCCTCGCGAGGTCTCCCGACGGCAGCGCGTGCAGGAGGGTGCCGGGCTTCTCCGCGTTGTCGAAGATGATCAGCCACGGCCTGCGATCCCGCAGTGTGGTGTACACACCTGATACGACCTGCTCCGAGCCCACCTCCCTGAGCCCCAGCTCGCGGGCCAGAGAGGCGAAGTGAGATGCGATGAGGTCGGGGTCCTCCGCGTCGACGAACGCGACGAACCGGTACTTGTGCAGGTGGCGGTACGCGTACTCGACGGCCAGCTGCGTCTTGCCCACGCCGCCCAGGCCGTGCACGACCTCCATCGTGACATCGCCCGCGGAGGTGAGGTGCTGCCGCAACTGCCGCAGAGCGGCGTCGCGGCCGGTGAAATGGGTGTTGCGTGGCGGCAGCCGGTACGTCGCCGGTGCGGTCGGGCGGGGTGCGCGGTCATCGCGCGGCTGCGGGCGAAGTCCGGCCCACGCGAGCGGGACCAGCATCAGAAGCACGATCCAGGGGTGGACGCGCACGAAGTCGAGCGGTCCGGGCCAGCGGCTCTGCCCGGAGGCGGCGTTGAAGGCGAGACTGCCGACGAACAGCACCAGCAGACCGGCCACCGTGCCGACCAGTCTGCGCCACATGGGGTCCCTCTCCGGTCGAGACGACCACGGCCGAGACGTGATCGTAACCGAGAAGTCGCCCCGGTGGACGGGACATTCGAGGCCGGCTCAGGTGGCGCGTGCCGAGGTGCCGGAGCCCGACCTGCCGGGGGCTGCCGACCAAGTGGCAACCCCAGCAGGTTGCGCAGCGGCTCGTCATCACCGCGGCACTGCCCGCTCCGCTTCAGGGGCTCGCCCGTGAACACAGCGACGATCACACACGGATGACAGGGACGACCCTCCGCATGGACAAAGTGCTCTGGGGCACCTGAACTGTGACGTCCGGGACCGGGAGGCCACGTGTTCGACGACTTCGAGCTGACGCGGTGCGAAGGGGACGGGGCTCGACTGCGGGTACGTCACGGCGGCAGCGGACCTGCGGTGCTGCTCCTGCACGGCCATCCGCGCACCCACGCGACCTGGCACCGCGTCGCCCCGCTGCTGGTCGCGGCCGGTCACACGGTGGTCTGCCCCGACCTGCGCGGCTACGGCGAGTCCGACAAGCCCGCCACCGACCCGGAGCACCGTCCGTACTCCAAGCGGGCCATGGCTGCCGACTGCCTCGCGGTCATGCGCGGCCTGGGGCATGAACGGTTCGCTGTCGTCGGGCACGACCGGGGTGCGTACGTGGCCACTCGTCTCGCCCTGGACCACCCGCAGGCCGTGTCCGCCGTCAGCGTGCTGGACGCCGTGCCCATCGGGGAGGCGCTGCGGCGCTGCGACGCGACCTTCGCCGCAAGCTGGTGGCACTGGTTCTTCCTCGGGCAGACCGACAAGCCCGCCGAACGCGTCATCAACGCCGACCCCGACGCCTGGTACAAGGCCACCGCCGAGCCGATGGGCGCCGAAGCCTACGAGGACTATCGGCGTGCGATCCACGACCCGGCCACCGTGCACGCCATGTGCGAGGACTACCGCGCCGGCCTCGGCATCGACCGGGAGCACGACGACGCCGACCGGCAGGTCGGCCGACGCATCGACTGTCCGCTGCAGGTGCTGTGGGCCACCCACGACGACATGGCCGACCTCTACGGCGACGTACTGGGAGTCTGGCGCGACTGGGCGGGCGACCGGCTCGACGGCGGCCCGATCGACTCCGGGCACCACATGGCCGAAGAGGCCCCCGATGTCCTCGCGACCGCCCTGCTCGGCTTCCTTGCAGGCGATGCCGACTGAGGCGGTCCTGTCCCCGGGGGGCCTACAGTGCCGCTGTGGGGAGCAGACGCAGGCGCCGCCGCATGGTGGTGGACGGCACGGTGTACGGGTGGTGCTTCGGGCACCGGCACGATCAGCTGCGGGGCTACCCCGGGTGCAGCAGCACGTTGACGTTGTGGCGTCCGGGAGTCGGAGCCCGTCTGCGGATCGTGTTCCGGCCGGGGCCCGACCGCGTCATCGCCGACGGATACCTCGATGAGGGTGCGGTGATGCGCCTGCCTGATTGGACGTATCTGAACCTGCACGAACCGGGCCGAGCAAGGGCGTTGCTGGACGAGGCCCTGGCCCGCGGACTGTTCCCCGCGGCGGGGACGGTGGAGGCCGACGGTTGGTCGTTCATATCTGCCCCTTCCGCTCGCTCCCGCCGCGCCACCGTGCCCGTCCCTTTCAACCGTCCCGGCCGCCCGCGCACGAGCTGACCCCACCGCCGTGGACGAACGCATCGATGCCCATGCATTGGCCCTCCCCGGCGCTGCCCCTCTCACCTCCTACTGATCCGGGCCCCAGGCCATGAGCAGGTCGAACTGACGGCGGTCACCGTCGAGTTTCAGGGAGCCCGCCGGAATACGGCCGTACAGGGCCAGGACGAGCTCACCGGCCGTGCGAGTGCCCTGGGACAGACTCGAGGTGCTGATCAAGCTCGCGCGGGTACACGACGCGGCATGTCCGAGGTGATTCAAGCAGGTGGTTGGGGGTTGCTGGCAGGAAGTGCTCTCCTGCTGGGAGCGGTGTTCGGCTACGGGATGCGGGTATCGCAAAAGGTCATCGCGCTCGTGATGGCCTTCGGCGCCGGCGTGCTTCTCTCGGCCGTGTCCTTCGAGCTCGTCGGCGAAGCCTACGAGCAGGGTGGGCTCGCCCCGGCAGCCGTGGGAACGCTGGCCGGGGCGGTGGCCTACACGGCGGGCAACCTGTGGCTGGCCCGCCGCGGCGCCCGCCACCGCAAGCGATCGGGCCGGCACACGGGGCAGACGCAGCCGTCTGAGGAGGAACGGAGCGGCTCGGGCCTGGCTCTGGCGCTGGGCGCGCTGCTGGACGGAGTACCCGAGTCGGCGGTGATCGGCGTCGGCCTGCTCGACGGTGGGGCAGTCAGCCTCGTGACGGTCGCGGCGGTGTTCATCAGCAATATCCCGGAGGGCCTGTCCAGTTCGGCAGGGATGAAGAAGTCCGGACGCGGAAAGGGATACGTCTTCGGGGTGTGGGCCGCCATCGCGATCGCGAGCACAGCCTCCGCGGTCCTCGGATACGCCGTCCTCGGAGGCTTCTCGCCCACCGTGATCGCCGGGGTCACGGCCGTGGCCGCCGGCGCGATCCTGGCCATGATCGCCGACACGATGATCCCCGAGGCGTTCCAGGAAGCGCACCTGGCGATCGGGCTGGTCACGGTCAGCGGCTTCCTGGTTTCCTTCGCACTGTCCCATGCCTGATACCGGATGCGGCTCGTGAGCGACCGGCTTCCGGCAGCGCCGCGGCCTGGGTGACACCGCCCAGCCCGAGCCGAGCCCGAGTGCGATGAGCATGGCACGACCTCCCTGGCCGACTCGGCGAATGGTCCCGCCGGGTGCTTCACAGGCGGTACCACGCCGAACCACCCTGCGGGACCACCCCGGCAACACCCGCCTCCGCGAATCCGCCGTGCGGGAAACCGACTGCACCTGACACGAGGGCAGTCTCGGAAGCCGGATTCGGGGTACCTGCGTCGGCATGGCACCGGAAACTGATCACGCTGGATCCGTACGAGCCCTGCGCCAGCTGCGCAGGATCCGCACCTTCTACGCAACGGGTGCGGTGTTGTGGGCTGTTGCGGCCGCATCGACGGCATGGGACAACCCTGGAGGCCGACAGATGTGGGTGTCGGTGGTGTTCCTGGTGGTCTTCGTCGCTCTGCTGTCCACGGCATCCCTGTGGCTGCGGCGTCAGCAGGCCGCCGGTTCGGGTGAGCCGGTGCACCATGCCGCTCCGCGGAGGACGGCCTGGCGTCGCCACGCCAACGCCTGAGTGGTGGAACCTTGGCGTCGCCCGTCGGCGGCCGGCCTTCTGCGCTACCTGCGCGGCGCGGAGGAGCGGTCCTTGTCGCCAGAGGAGTTGTTGGCGAACTGGTCGCTGGTAGGCGGCGACTGGAACCTGGTGGCGAACAAGAGCGGGGCGACCGAAGCTCGGCTTGGGCCTGTTGCTGAAGTTCTTCGAGCTGGAAGGCCGGTTCCCCGATGTGCTGGAAGAGGTCCCGCCGGCCGCGGTGGAGTACGTCGCCGATTTGGTGAAGGTCCCGGCCACCGGCTTTGCGAGGTACACGCTGGTCGGCCGGACTGCTGAGTACCACCGCAAGCAGATCCGCATGCCTTGGGGTTCCGGCCGTCGACGGTCGCAGACGAGAAGGCACTGGCCACGTGGACGGCCGCGGAGATCTGTCCGGTCGAGTTGATGGAGGACCGGCAGCGCGAGGCTCTGCTGGTGGAGTGCCGGGCCCGGAAAATCGAGCCGCCGGGCCGGACCCGGGTCGAGAAGGCACTGGCGCGGTGGGCCTGGACTCCCTGCTGATGGAGATCACCAAGCTCAACGGCGTGCGCAAGCTGGGCTGCCCCACGGGCTGTTCGCGGACTGCTCGGAAAAGCTGGCGGCCGCCTGGCGGGAACGGGTGATCAGACCTGAAGACGGCGTCACCCTGGGTGCCCCAGGAGGGTTGCCCCGCAAGGGAACTCGGCGTCACATGTCACGGACCGGACCGTCCGGGCCCATCGTCCGAGCGCTGGTCGTGTCCCTCTGTGTCTGGTCGCGGCGGGCTGCCGCGCGCCATTCGCGGGGAGACATGCCGTAGGCGGCGCGGAAGGCGCGGCTGAAGGAAGTGGGGCTGGTGAAGCCGAAGCGGTGTGCGATCGCCGTCACGGCCGGGGCGTGCCGGCCGGGGCGGCCGAGTTCGCGGCGGCATGCCTCGAGCCGGCGGTGCTGGATCCAGCGGCTGACGGTGGTCTCCTCTGCCTGGAAGAGCCGGTGCAGGTGACGTATGGACATGTGGTGGGCGGCGGCGACGGTCTGCGGGGAGAGGCCGGGGTCGGCGAGGTGGCGGTCCATGAAGGCCTTGAGGCGCAGCCGCAGGGCGGCATCGGTGTCGGTGACGTCACGGCCCAGTCGCTCGGTGACGAGTGTGGTCAGCAGGTCCGCGGCGTTGCGGACGAGCAGGTCGCCGATCTCCTGTGGATGGCTTGCCGGCCGCGTGGCGAGCCGGGACAGGAACGGGATGACCAGGGCCGCGGTTTCGGTGTCCGCGTCCATGGACACCGCGGTGACACACCGCAGGTCGGCCTCGCGAACGCCCACCATCCACCGCGGTACCTGGATGACGTGCATGCGGAAGGGCTCGGGGTAGGAGACGGTGTAGGGGCGGGTGGTGTCGAAGAGCGTGAGGGATCCGGGCCGCAGGAGTGTCCGGCTGTCGGCCTGGTCGATCACCAGCAGTCCGCGTTCCTGTAAGCACACGCTGAGGTAGTCCGTGTCCGCCCCGGCGACGCCGCGTGTGGTCCGGCGGACCTGTAAGGGGTCGGCCTCGGTCGTGGCAACCTGCATGCTGCTGATCCGGTGGCTTCTGAGCACGCCGTTGTACGGCGCTTCCGTGGGAGTGGAGACGTTCAGCCGGACAGACGCCAGCTGTTCGTACGTCTGGCTGATCACCTCGTGCCAGTAGTCCAGCCGCTCTGCGGCCGGCACCGATGCCGTGGACAGCACGATGCTCACGATGGTTCCTCCCTGCTGTGGCGGCCCTGCGGCCTGTAGAAGATGAAGCCGGGCGCTCAATGGTTGGAACAAATCGCGTCACTCAGTGACAGGTTCGCGGGCACGGAGGGACAACTCGGCGTCTTGCAGGGCACATAGCTTCGTCCTGCAGCGTTCGGTCTACACGCAAAGAAGGGCGGAATGGACGGTTTGCACCAGAGTCGGAAGTCACCCACGAACCGGCGGAGCCTGCTGCGCGGAGCAGCGGCCGGAGCAGCCGGCATCGTGGTCGGCGCGGGCAGCACGCTCGCCACCCCGGGAACGGCCCGGGCGGCGGGTCCCGCGGGGCTGCCGACGTATCGCTACCTGCGGGATGCACCGGCCCTGCCGGTGGAACATCACCCCGACCGGTGAGTTCATCTTCCCCTGCGTCCGCGGGGTGTACGACAAGATCAGCGGTGCGCGTTCCCGGTATACGCGCCGCACGACGATCCCGGCGGCATCTGCGTGGCGTTCGCCGACTCGTTGGAGGGGCCCTTCGTCGAGTACGAGGGCAACCCGGTCATCGACAAGTACCTGCCGAGCACCACGGTCACCCATGTCTCGTCCCCCCATGTGGTCTGGGACGCGGCCACGAAGCAGTTCTTCCGCTACTTCCACGGCGAGAACACCGTGACCAGAGTCGCGCGGTCCACCGTCGGCCTCACCTTCACGGACGAGGCGCCGATTCTCAGCACCCGCCTGGTCTCCGGGACTTCGGAAACCTCCTACGCCCGCGTCCTCCCGCACACACTGCCCGGGCGCGACAACAAGTACGTCATGGTCTTCATGGGTGTGCGGGGCGGGCGGCGGATCTTCCACGGCTGGTCGCCCAACGGCTGGGACGGCTGGCAGTTCAGCTCCACCCTACTGGTCAACCCCGAGCCCGACGGCCCGACCGACATCTGGGGACCGACCCTGGTGCAACGCGACGGCACGACCTATGTGGTCCACCACGGCAACGACGGGCGGATGCGCGTGACCGAGGTCGGCAACGGCTTCGACCGGGAGAACCACCTCGGTGTCTTCCACACGCCGATCGGGTCCGACAACGGCCGGGTGGCCGCTCCGTCCTTCGGTACCGACTCCGGCACCTCGTGCATGTTCTACGAGGCCGGACCGCGCCGGAACGCCCGGATCTGCATCGCCCGGGCCGTCTGACTCCCGCAGCCCTCAGCACCATCTCCCACCAGCAGCACCATCTCTCACTGGAGGTTTTCCAGCATGTCCACGTCGACGTCCATGTCCGCTCAGGCCGATCCCCGCACCCCCCGGAAGACCCGCGCGAAGCGCGTCCTGTTCGCTGCGACCGCGGTCACCGCCCTGGCGGCGGGGCTGTCCGCCACGCCCGCCGGTGCCGCCCCGTCCACCGCTGCCGCCGCGGGCAGCTACAACATCAGCGCTGTTCGCCGTCACCGTCGCGACCTGTGCGCTGCTCGCGGGGCCCGCGGCGCCGCGGGCCGAGGCCATCATCGGCGGCGCCGAGGCAGGTCAGCAGCGGGGAGCCGCACAGGTATGGCTCGGCCCCGACGGCAACGCCGACTCCGGCAAGAAGTACATCTGCACGGCCGGCGTGATCCACCGCGAGTGGCTCATCACGGCCAAGCACTGCCTCGTCAACCACGACCGCCCATCGGCGAACCCCCTCTGGAGACGGGCCGGGGACCGCGCCCTCGGCAAGGGCGAGCGGCGCCAGGTCGTGGAGTACGAGCTCGCCGGTGCCAACGACCTGGCACTGCTCCGCGTCTCCTCGCCGTTCCCCTCCTCGGTGAAGGTCAACTCCATCAGCTCTCGCGGGGTGACCCCCTCCATCGGCTCGAACGTGGCCGTATCGGGCTGGGGTTATCCGAGCTACGCCGATCAGCACCCCTCTCGCAAGCTGAAGGTTGCCTCCATGCGCGTGCAGCGGCTGGACGACGGCTCCCCGAGTTACCTCTTCGCCGCCGAGTCCGACGGACACAACCTGGAGGGCGACTCCGGCGGCCCGGTCGTGCTCGGTACCCGGCAGATCGGCGTCACCGCCAAGTACAACCCCCTCATCGGCGAAGCGAGCATCGTCCCCCTAGGCATCCCGGAGATCCGCGACTGGATCACCCGGCACACCGGGGTCTGACCGCGGAAGAAGCACGGTGAGACAGGCGGCCCGGAGTCCCATGAGGGTGGCCCCGGGCCGTCGGCCATCGGTGAGTCGCTGTGCCGTGTGCCTGGTCGGAGCGGGGCCCACGGCCCTCAGACGCGCAACCCGCCGAGCCGGCCCTCCAGTTGGCCGAGCAACGCGCCAAGCAGCCCGAACCGCTCGTGCCGCTGCGCCGTAGAGCCGTGGGGAGGCTCTCGGTCCTGTACGGCGCCGTGAGAAGGCCACCCGAGTAGTGCGCCGCGTGAACCGGCCGCGCGCGCCTCCGTCCACAGGAACCACGAGATCGACCGAATCCTTCGGGGGACATCATGAAGGGCGACACGCCTCACCGGCCCGCCGGCGCACGCCCCATGGCGGCCGGAAACCTGCTGCGTCGGCTGTACCTGGCGGTCTGCGCCGCCGTTCTCGTCTGGGCCATGGCGGACCAGGTGGCGATCGAGCACGCGGACGCCAGCTTCTCCGCCGTCTGGCCACTGCTGCTGACCGCGCCCGCCAGCCTCGTGTGGCTCGTGCTGCCGGGCGAGCCGCTGGGCACCTACGTTGCGGCCGTCGTACTGGGCGCGGTCGCCACCACCTGGCCGCACAGCGCGCCGCGCACCTGGCGCGCATGCGCGAGCTGACCGCGGTCAAGACCAGCCCGGGCGCATCGGTCGGCGAGATGCTCGCCGCGGATCTTGTGATCGCCCATCTCGACGCCGACGTGCGATGGATGCAGAAAGCGCTCGAGTACGTCCACGACCTGCGCCTGGAGGTGCAGCCACGCCATGACCTCGCCGACGCCATGTGAAACCGGCGGCCGGGGGCGACTGACTCATTCCGCGGCCCGGCCTTCTCCTGGCTGCTGGGTGCAGCGGGCGCCGACCTCGTCGCCGCCCGCTGCACCCTGACCGTCCCGTTCCTCGCCCTGCGTCACCGGCCTGCCCGGTCATGCGCCGCTACTTCTGCACGGTGTAACGCAGTTGCGCGAAGCCGCCGATGTCGGTGGCCGAGTCCAGGCGCAGCGGGACGTCCTCGGTCAGGTCACCGAAGAGACGGTGACCGGCGCCGATGAGGACCGGGGCGACGCTGATGATGAACGCATCGACGAGTCCGGCGCGTATAAAGCTCTGGATGAGGCGTCCACCGTCGGGGTAGACATGCTTGATCCCGCGCTTGTCGAGGTCGGCGACGAGGCTGTCTATGTCGCGGTAGACGGTGATGCGGGGGTCGGCGTCCCCGGGAAGAGTGGTACTCAGGACGCCGACGTGGCGGTCGCCGTAGTGCCAGTTCTCCTCGCCGAAACCGATGAGCCTGTCGTAGGTGTTGCGACCCATGATCACGGCGTCAACCGAGCCGAGGAACTCGAAGTAACCCATGTCGCCGGCCCTCTCGCCGCGCGAGGTCAGCCATTCGATGTCGTCGTCGGGACGGGCGATGTAGCCGTCGAGGCTGGTACCGATGAAGACAGTGGCAGAGAAGGTCACGGGATGCTCCTGAGCAGGTGGTCAAGGTCGTCGTGGAGAAGAGCGACGGGATCGCCGTCGCCGGTGAGGGCCCACCGCAGCAGGGAGCCGTCGGTGGTGATCTGGACGGCGCGCGCCAGGCGCGGCACGTCCGTGCCGGACGGGAGCTCGCCTCTCGCGACGGCGTCGGCAAGCAGCTCGCGCAGTGCCGCATCGACCGCGCGGGTGTGTTCGGCGGCATGAACGCGGAACTCCGGATCGGAGAGGTCGAGCTGGAGCATGCCGAGGTGATTGGCCATTTCCTCGGGGGTGGACATGTGACCGGCGAACTCGCCGGCGGCGGCGTGCAACGCCGCCAGGGGTGAGTCATGCGCGGCCCGAGCCCTCCGGTATGGCGCGGCAGCATCAGCGGCGGCGTCCGCGGCGAATGCCAGCAGCAGGCCCCGTTTGGACCCGAAGCGCTGCGACAGCGTCGCCGGGGAGACTCCCGCCTCGGCACCGACGTGCGCCAGGGTGAGCTTGCCAGGGCCGTGGGCCCCGATGGCGCGCGCGGTGGCGGCGAGGATCTCGGTGTCACTGGTGGCGCGTGGTCGTGGCATGAAGTCCTCCTCTCGCGATCGACTCTAGCACGTCAATAAATGGTGGTTCATTTATTATCTCGAAGAGTGGTCTGCCTGTTTCATGTGTGGTCGCTCCTGAAACACCACGCCGCTCGGCGGTTCACCTGCGGCGATCATGTTTGCTGTCCACCTGCGCTGCCCGGCCGGGTCGCCCCGCCGGACTGGCAAGGGCGAGGCCGCTATGACGGCGAGTACGTGATCACCCGCTCCTGGCCGGTGCCTGAGCAAGGACACCGGGGCCGACAAGTCGCGGCGCAGCAGTGGCCCGAGGGTCGGTCGGCGGGGCGCGGCATCGTCGTCCCGAGCCTCCTCCCGCGGGATCCGGATCGAAGGCCCTTGCCCTCCCGCGGGAGGAGATCGGAACGTCGTTTTCGCCCTCGGGCGCACCGTGATCCGCTGACTGCCGGTCGATCCCCGTTCGTTGCGCCCGTCCGCCGACACCACCCGTGCCCTCACGCCGCCGCTCGCGAAGCCGATCCGACGTGGTTCGACCGCGAACTCGAATCGCACCGATTTCCTTACTTCCGAGCGCGCTCGGGCCAAACCCGACGGACCACAATTTGACTCCCTGTCAGTAACTGACACATCCAGGCGTCTTGACTCGTCGAGTCGTTGTGGTCATCCTCGTCGCACCTTGGGTGTGGTCATGACAATCGGATTGGCTGCCCGGGCTCTTCCCGACCCCGGGCGGACCGACGTGTCGGCTGCGCCTTCCCGCTGACCGAGGGACGTGGGGTTGTGACCCGTACCGAGCGCCCGTACCGCCGACGCAGGCACGTCACTGCCACGTCACTCCTCCTGCTCGTGCTGGCCGTCGTGCTGGGCCCCGCACCGAGTTCGGCGGCGGGCCCCGACTGGTGGACTCCGATCGCACGGCCGCAGCCGGACTCCCAGGTCAACATCACGGGCGAGCCCTTCACCGGCACCGACGCCAAGGGCGAGGTGCGCGGCTTCGTCGACGCGCACGACCACATCTTCGCCAACGAAGCCTTCGGCGGACGCCTGATCTGCGGGAAGCCGTTCTCCGGGCAGGGCATCGCCGAAGCGCTCAAGGACTGCCCCGAGCACTACCCGGACGGCTCGCTCGCGATCTTCGACTTCATCACCAAGGGGGGCGACGGCAAGCACGACCCCGTCGGCTGGCCCACCTTCAAGGACTGGCCGGCCCATGACTCCCTGACGCACCAGCAGAACTACTACGCCTGGGTGGAGCGGGCCTGGCGCGGCGGCCAGCGGGTGCTCGTCAACGACCTGGTCACCAACGGCGTGATCTGCTCCGTGTACTTCTTCAAGGAGCGCGGCTGCGACGAGATGACGTCCATCCGGCTCCAGGCCAAGCTGACGTACGACATGCAGTCCTACATCGACACGATGTACGGCGGTCCGGGCAAGGGCTTCTTCCGCATCGTCACCGACAGCGCGCAGGCCCGTGCGGTCATCGAGCAGGGCAAACTGGCGGTCGTCCTCGGCGTCGAGACCTCCGAGCCGTTCGGCTGCAAGCAGGTCCTCGACATCGCGCAGTGCAGCAGGGCGGACATCGACAAGGGCCTGGACGAGCTTCACTCGCTGGGCGTACGCAGCATGTTCCTGTGCCACAAGTTCGACAACGCCCTGTGCGGCGTCCGCTTCGACTCGGGCACGCTGGGAACGGCCATCAACGTCGGCCAGTTCCTGTCGACCGGCACCTTCTGGAAGACGGAGCAGTGCACCGGACCCCAGCACGACAACCCCATCGGCAATGCGGCGGCGGCCGAAGCCGAGAAGAAACTCCCGGCAGGTGTGGAGGTCCCCACCTACAACGCTGACGCCCAGTGCAACGTCCGCGGACTCACCGACCTCGGCGAGTACGCCGTGCGCGGCATGATGCAGCGCGGAATGATGCTCGAGATCGACCACATGAGCGTCAAGGCCACCGGCCGGGTCCTCGACATCTTCGAGGGCGCCTCCTACCCCGGCGTGCTCTCCTCGCACAGCTGGATGGACATGGAATGGACCGAACGGGTCTACGGCCTCGGCGGCTTCATCGCGCAGTACATGCACGGCTCCGAGGGCTTCATAGCGGAGGCGAAGCGCACCGAGGCGCTGCGCGACAAGTACGGCGTGGGCTACGGCTACGGCACCGACATGAACGGCATCGGCGGCTGGCCGGCCCCGCGCGGAGCGGACGCCCCCAACAAGGTCACCTATCCCTTCAGGAGCGTCGACGGCGGCTCCGTCATCGACCGGCAGACCACCGGCGAGCGCACCTGGGACGTGAACACCGACGGCGGCGCCCACTACGGTCTCGTCCCGGACTGGATCGAGGACATCCGCAGGGGCGGCGGCCAGGACGTGGTGGACGACCTTTTCCGAGGAGCCGAGTCCTACCTCGACACCTGGGCCGCCTCCGAACACCACGAACCCAAGGCCGATCTCGCGAAAAGCTCCACCACATCGGCCAGTTCCTCGGAATGGAGCCTGTTCACGAACCACAAGCCGCACCGGGCCGTCGACGGCGACAGCGGTACCCGCTGGGCGAGTGACTGGAGCGACAACCAGTGGTACCGACTCGACCTGGGCTCACCGCAGTCTGTCCGGCGGGTCACCCTCGACTGGGAACGCGCATACGGCAAGTCGTACCGCATCGAGCTCTCCGCCGACGGGGAGAACTGGCACTCCGTCTGGTCCACTGCAGCGGGCGACGGCGGCCTGGACACCGCAACCTTCACGTCGACACCGGCCAGGTACGTACGGATCCAGGGGCTTCAGCGCGGCACCGGCTGGGGCTACTCCCTCTATGAAGTCGGCGTCCACGGCGACTGAGGCACACGAGAGTGGCAAGCGCCCGGCTGCTACCCGCCGAGTGGCGTCCACACGTGGCACCCCCAGGGCAAGCCAACGCACTTGACCTCAATCGTGGTTGAGGCGTCAAGGTGAAGTCATGACCACTTCAGGCAACGCGGTTCTTCTCTTCCGTAACACCATGCGCATCACCAACGGCCACCTGGAGAGCTTCAGCAACGCCATCGCCCAGGCGGTGGCGTTCGCGGAGCAGCACGGGCCGCAGCTGATGGTGCATACGTTCGTGGACGAGGGGCGGATGCTCGCGCACAGCTTCCAGCTGTATCAGGACTCCGACGCGGTCCGCACGCACTGGAAGCTGGCGGATCCGTACATCCAGGAGGTGATGAAGCACTGCCGGGTGGAGCGCTTCGAGGTGTTCGGGGAGCCGGACGCCGAGCTTGCGGCAGGGCTGCGCTCCGCGCTCGGCGAGCAGCTCGATCCGACGTTCCTCCCGCGCCTCGCCGGCTTCACCCGTTTCGCCATGACGCACGAAGCCTGAATGTTGTCGTCCATGGGCTCCATCCACTCCGGAGGCGCGCCCGCCGGGTGACGACCGAGAACCTGTAGGAGGTCACCGCTTGGAGAGAAAACTCTCGTCGGGCTGAGGCTTCGTGAGGAGTCGTCGCACGTCCCGCACGAGCGCGTACACAGCGCAGAGGAAGAACACAGCTCCAGCCCCGATCCAGAGCCCTGACAGCCCGGAGCGGTACTCACGAACGGCCCCGACGAGCAACAACGTGCTGACGAGGACACCGAAAACCGAGATCAGAGCGCTGACGCGATTTGCCACATGCACATCATCACCGACGACCTCAGCCGGCGGGCGTCATTGATACGAATCGGCCTGCCCACTGCGGAGGCTCGGCGGCTGCCGGCGTCGGCGAGGAATGCCCGCGGCATCCAGGTACTGGTGCATGACCTCCGTAGGGAGGCTCGGGTTGCGCAGGGCTCGGGAGGAAGTTTCCGGGTCCTCGCAGCTCTTGAGGATGAGGTCGACCGGCAGTGCGGGGTGCGCGGCTGCCATGGCACGTACTTGTTCGTCGGGATCGGCGAGCAACCGGACCACGATGTCGACCGGCGCTTGCGTGTCGAGTCCCACCAGCCGTCTCTTCTCGGGATCAGGGCCGTCCGCGAACCGGCCGGCGTCGGCGCGTGGAAAGTTCGGGCGGCCGAGCAGACCGCCTCTGGTGATGACCTTGCAGTCCAGGTAGGTCCGCAGCACGACCTCGCCGTCGACGGCCGGCTGGTTTTCGGGGTGCGGAGGATCAACGCCGGTGATCACTGCCACGCGGAGGGGTGCCGGCACGCGTGCGTAGCCTCCGGATCCCGGTCGGCCCGCAACCGCATCGGTCAGACGATTGTCCCGACTGCGCCATTGCCCGGTGACAAGGCTGGTGCGGGGCAGAGGAGGTGACGGCACGGGTTCTGCTCGGGATGCTCGCACTGGTCGCGGGCAGCGCCTTCATCGTGCCGGCCTGGGGCTGCGGCGGTGTGGACGGGTGGGAGTGGGACCGGGCGGACGCCAGGCTCTCGCCGCGGTACAGGCCAGGACTGTGACCAGCATGGTCGATTCCAGGCGGCCCGCGTCGGCGACCCCATCCCATAACCTCGTGCGGGGAGACGTCGGATGCCATGTGTATTTAGGCTGAGGAGGCGATGGTGCTCGGAAGGGACACGCGGTTGCTCGCGGGGGCCATGGTTGTGCTCTGCATCGTGCTCGTCGGTCCCAGTGCGCCGAGCGGTGCCCTCTTCGGCAGGTCCTCGCCCGTCGAAGCCGTCAGGGATGTCGTACCGAACCGGGTCATGACCTGGAACATCTGCAATCCCTGCGAGGTGAGCAACGTCGACCGGGCAGTGGAGATCGCCACGTATGCTCCCCAGGTCATCGGCCTGCAGGAAGCGTGCGTGCGTGACGTCGAGAGGATCCGGGACCATCTGGAGAACCTGCACGGGTTGGTGTACCACGTCGAGTACGGGACGGTTCTTCGGAGTTGGGGCCGCTGCGGGGGAGTGCCGTGGAGCTCGGGGGGTTTCGGCCAGGCGATCCTGTCGGCGGCACCGATGACAGACGTCGTCAACGTGGAGTACCCCGACGGCGGATCCGAAGACCGCGGGTACATGGCAGTCACCACCACCGTCGGCGGCCGCGAGGTGCGGGTTTTCAACACGCATCTCGCCCAACGGCGTCAAGAGGCAGTCCGAGCAGGCCAGATCGGCGTACTCGCGGCAGAGGTCGCCCGGCACGACCGCGCGATCGCTCTCGGCGATTTCAACGCCGTGCCGGAAGCCCCGGAACTCACCGGGATGTGGGCGTCGGCCGCGGACACAGACCCCCAGTGCCACCCTGCGCCCACCGGCACCTGCCGGCCCACCACCGACTGGCAGAGCAAGTTCGACTACATCTTCCTGCGAGGGATCGACCCGCTTCAGCACCGGGTGCATCCCACCCCGTCCTCGGACCACCACCTGGTGCACGCCGACCTGGAACCGGCCGCTCACGGCTGATCGACGCACCGGCGGAAATCCTCTCGCGCCCTCACCGTGAACTGCCCGAGACTCGCCTCATGAGTGACATCGGGGCGTTCCGGGACGCGGTCACCGCGTGGGCGGCGGGTGGCTCCGGCGGCCCGGCGCACGAACTGGCCGAGCGACTGCCCGTCGGAGCCGTCGTCCTGCTCGAAGGGCGCAGTGACCTGGCTGCGGTCGACGCGCTGGCAGCCGGTCGCGGCAGGAACCTGGCGGCCGAAGGGATCTGCGTCCTGTCGATCGGCGGTGCGATGAGCATCGGGCGCTACGCCCGACTCCTCGGTTCACCCGGCCTGGGCCTCCGTCTCACGGGACTGTGCGACGAGGCGGAGCGTGGCTACTACGCCCGCGGCTTCGAACAGGCCGGTGCGGCGCAGCAGGACTTCTTCGTCTGCGCGGCGGACCTGGAGGACGAGCTCATCCGCGCGTTGGGCGTGACACGCGTGGCGGAACTCGTCCGGGAGGAAGGCGACCTGCGTGCCCTGCAGACCTTCCTGCGCCAGCCCGCCCAGCAGGGCCGCACCCCGCAACAGCAGTTCAGGCGCTTCCTCGGAACGAAGAAGGGCCGCAAGATCCACTACGGCCGGGTCCTCGTCGAGGCCCTCGACCCCGACCGTGTTCCAGCCCCACTCCAGGACCTGCTCTCCATCCTCTGACCGCACTCGACGTTCGGCCGCCGTCTGGAATCGACGGATCTCAATGGGCTGTATCACTCGCCGGAACAGCCCGCATGACTCGTCAGGAACCGGTCGCCCCGTCAAACGGTCCTGTCGACGATGGTTCCCCCGGTGCAGGAGCGCCGGCGGTCCGGGCCTCCAGGGCATGCAGTACGGCCACCATGTCCTCGCCACCATGGCCCCGCCGGACGGTCTCGTCGTAGAGGGCGTGGCAGACGTCGAGGAGCGGGGACGCGAGGTCCGCCTTGCGAGCGGCCTCGGCGATCAGGCGGTTGTTCTTGAGGACGTCCGCGGCGGCTGCCTGGACCGAGAAGTCGCGGCCCAGCAGTTTCGGCGCCTTGACCCGGGAGACGGCACTGGCCATGGGACCTGCGTCCAGAACGTCCCGGAAGAGATGGTGGTCGAGCCCGTGCCGGTCGGCGAAGTGGAACGCCTCGGCGAGCCCCGTGACCACAGTGATCAGAAACAGATTCACGGAGAACTTCAGCAGCAGCGCCCCCGGGACGGTCCCGCACACGAACGTCTCCCGGCACATGGGGGCGAGCAGCGGCCGTACGGCCGCCACGGCGTCCTCGTCACCCGCCAGCATCCCCACCAGTTCGCCCCGCTCGGCAGGGACGCGGCTTCCGGAGACCGGGGCTTCGACGTAACGCCCGCCCGCGGCTCGGACGTCGCCCTGGAGGCCGCACGAGTACTCGGCCGAGGTCGTGCCCATATGGACGACTGTGTGGCCGGCGACCCGGGTGGCGAAGTCCGGGGTGCAGCGCCCCAGGACCGCGTCCACGGCCGTCTCGTCGGCCAGCATCAGAAACACGGTGTCCGCCTGCTGGAAGACTCCGGCGGCGCTCGCCGCGACCTCGGCGCCGGCGGCGTGCAGCGGTTCGCATCGCCCGGGGGTGCGGTTCCAGACCACGAGTCGCGTCCCTGCGCGGGTGAGGTTCAGTGCCATGGGCTGCCCCATGACCCCTAGACCGACGAAACCGACGTACATCGCGCACCGCCTTTTCCGGCTCGTGCGAAGGCCGAGCCACCGTGGTCACCTCGACTATGACAACGGTCATAGTAGGGGTGGTCATGACGGCCGTCATAGGGTGGACTCGGATGAACCACGTGTAACAGAGTGATGGAGGTCGCCGATGACGAAGGCCGAACGGGGACCGCGCGAGCGGATGGTCTTCAGCGCGGCCCAGCTCATCCGGCGCGGCGGAGTGGTTTCCACCGGCATGCGCGAAGTCGCCGTCGACGCCGCCGCGCCGCGCGGCTCGCTCCAGCACTACTTTCCCGGCGGCAAGACGCAATTGGTCGACGAGGCGGTGGGGTGGGCAGGCCGTTACGCGGCGGGCCGTGTCGCGCGATTCCTGCACCTGCTGCCCGAGCCGACGCCCAGCGGGCTGTTCGCCGCGATGGTGCGTCAGTGGACCGACGAGTACGAGGTTGCCGACTTCGCGGGTGGCTGCCCGGTGGCGGCCGCCACGGTGGACTGCGCGGAGTCGGTCCCCTCCACGCGGCAGGCCGCGTCCGCCGCATTCGCCGCCTGGACCGGCGCCGTCGCCCAGGCTCTGACTGGGATGGGCGTGCCCGAGGAACGGGCCGGGGGGCTCGCCACGCTCATGATCAGCAGCCTCGAGGGGGCGATCCTTCTCGCCCGGGCCGAGCGGGACGTCCGGGCCCTGACGACCGTGGTCCGGGAACTCGGCCCTGTCCTCGACGCGGCCGTGAGGAAGGGGGCGGCTGAGACTGGGGAAGCCTCCGGGCCATGACCGCCCGAACAGTGGCACCCAGTCGGACGACGCGTGCGCGCCCGGCGGTTTCACGGTATGCGGTGAGTGCGGAGGCCGAATCCCCGTAGCGTGAAGGAGACCGACGGGGGGAGCCGCGGCGCTCGGGTCGCGGTGCGCGCCTACTCGGGCCAGACGGGACTTCGCTTCGTCCCGCGAGCACCCGCCGGCGAGGGGCCGGGGTCCATCGGCCGTCTCGGCCGCGGTGCGGGACCCGGAACCCGCTCGCCGCGGCGAGGCGGCTGGACGAGTACCTGCCCTGACCGCAGGCGCTGCTCAAGTCCGGTATCAGGCGGGCCCCTCTCGATCTCGCCCTTCGAGCCGGTCCTGCTTGACGGCTGAGCCGCCGGGCCTAACCGTCCAGGTAGCCCAGTGCGCTGTCCGGCCGGCATTGCGGGCACGCCATGACGCCCTCGGCGAGCGCGCGCAGCGCCCGGTCCCGCTCGACGCCGCGGCTCCGCTTGCCCGCGTTCCAGCAGTCGCCGACATGGACGTAGATCGGGGCGCTGTCCCGATCGAGGCCGCGCTCGATCAGCCAGTCCGGCGTCGGCGGCCTGGCCTCGACGCCACGCTGCCGCTCAGCTTCCCGTAGCTCCGCCGCCGCGACAGCCCGCCGGACCTCGTCGAGAAGGAGCACGAGGAAGGTCTCCAGCGTGCGCAAACGGAGCAGGTCGGGCGGAAGGTCGGTCACGTGTTCGATTCTAGGGGTGGCCGCCGGGATCACAACACGCGGGTCCGCCTGCTGCCCTGCAGCCGCCGGGCCTCCTGGCGCCCGTAACCGACCTCCAGGGGCCGCCGTACGGGTTCCGGGTCGACGCGCTCCACGTCCCCGGACGCCGGCACGGCGCCGAACGGCACATCCCGGCCCCTTCATCACCTCACCGACCAGGTGGGTGCCGTTCTTGCGCAGCGGCACCACCAGGACGTGCGGCTCTCCTGCCGTCATCGTCTCGCTCACCGTCGGCCTCGCCCGCTCCGTCATGCGCCCAGCGGCCCGCCGAGCCCGGTGCCGTGATCGGTGTCGGCGGCCGAGCTGGTCGGCGCCCTTCTCGCACAGCAGGCGCACATCGTGTGCCAGCCGCTGCACCGGTCCGGCGTCGGGGTCCACCGGCTTCACGTCGTCCCATCGGGCGGTACCTTTTCAACCTGCAAACACACCAGTGACCGGCGCTCAACCTGCGTTTCGGCCGTCGAGCTGAGGCAATTCCGGCCCATTCCGCGGACGGGGCACCGACACGGACGTGCCGCTGGTGGCGCGCCTGCGGAGGGCCGCGTAGGACCAGGGCCGAGCGGCGTGGGCACGCCTGGGCGGATGGGGACGGCGCTCTTTCGCGCAGGGGACGAAATCGACGCCCATGACCTCGAGACAGGCGCCGAGCGCCGTCATCGACCTCCTGGTGCTCACCGCGCAGGCGAGCCCGGGAGCGGTGACACGCATCCCGAAGGCACCGTATGGTCCGCGGTGGCGAGGCGTTCGTCGCCGGCAGCGGCGGCGGACGAGGTGTCCTCCACCGGAGTGGGAAGGAATCGACGAGACATGCGCGTCATGGTGGCCCACGGCCTGGGGGAGGCGTTCCGATGAGCGGAGCGGAGGAACCCGTCCTCTTTCACACCACCGGGCGCGCCGCCCGCATCACGCTCAACCGGCCGTCGGCTCTCAACGCCCTCACACACGCCATGGTCCGCCGTCTCGACGAGGCGCTCACCGCGTGGGAGCGGGACCCGGCCGTGGAGGCCGTCGTCATCACCGGCGCGGGGGAGCGCGGCCTGTGCGCGGGCGGTGACATCCGCGCCATCCACAACGACGCCCGCGACGGCGACGGCACGGCCTCCGCGGCGTTCTGGCGTGACGAGTACCGCCTCAACGCCCGCATCGCCCGTTACCCCAAGCCCTACGTCGCCGTGATGGACGGCATCGTGATGGGCGGCGGTGTCGGTGTCTCCGCGCACGGCAGCGTCCGCGTCGTCACCGAGCGGTCCCGGGTCGCCATGCCGGAGACCGGCATCGGCTTCGTGCCGGACGTGGGCGGCACCTACCTGCTCGCCCTGGCCCCCGGCGAGTTGGGTACCCACCTGGCCCTGACGGGCGCTCAGACCGGCGCCGCCGACGCGCTGCTGTGCGGGCTCGCCGACCACTACGTGCCGTCGGCCTCGCTGCGGGATCTCCTCGGCGCCTTGGCCGAGATGCCCGTAGAGGAGGCCCTGGCCGGTCATGTGCGGACAGCTCCGCCAGGCGTCCTGGCCGCCCAGCGCGACTGGATCGACGCCTGTTACGCCGCCGACAGCGTCGAGGAGATCGTGCGTCGGCTGCTCGCGCACGGCGACCCCGCGGCCAAGGAGGCAGCGGAGACCTTGCTGGCCAAGTCGCCGACCTCTCTCAAGGTCACCCTCGCCTCCCTGCGCCGGGCCCGGAGGCTCGGCCCGCTGGAGCGAGTCCTGGACCAGGAGTACCGCGTCTCCTGCGCCGCCTTGGCCACACCCGACCTGGTGGAGGGGATCCGCGCCCAGGTCGTCGACAAGGACCGCAGGCCGCGCTGGTCGCCGAGGACCCTGGCCGAGGTCACCGACGCCGACGTCGAGCGCTTCTTCACTCCGCTCGGCGAGCGCGAACTCGGTCTCGCGGACGGTTCCGGCGCCTCCAGGGCAGGCGCCCGGTGAGGGCGGCCGGCTCCGGGGGCACCGCGGGTGCTCGGCATTTTGCACCAGTCGCTACCCACGGGCCCCGCCGGGTCGGAACACGCTGCCCGGATGCAGGTCCAGGTGCAGCCTCCGGTCATCATCCACCCCGGAGACCCACCGACTTGACTGCGGTCAGAGCATGAGCAGCAGCCGCGTGTGGGGTACGAGTTTCCGGTTGACGCTGGTGCTCTGCACGAAGATGGTGAAGTGGTCGTTGTGGTCCGGCTTGACGCGGACTTCCGTGTTCGGCAGGCCGAGAAGGGCTCGGGCTTCGGGTCCCGTGTACACGCGGTCCGTCTTCTTCTCCAGTACCGCGATCTGCTTTTGCGGCTGGATCTTCTCCGACTTGCTCAGCTGGTAGAAGGCCCCACCGGTACGGTAGGCGTGCCCGCATTCGATGACCCAGTCCCGGATCGCCGCGCTGCGAGCCACCGGGATCAGCTGATATTTCGACGGGTCGACCGGGGTGAGGCCCGCTGCCTTGATGGTGTCTTTGTTCACCGTGTCCGCGCCGGTGGAGAACACCGCCCGCGATCCCCGGATTCCTTGGGTGCGGCCCACCATGAAATTCTCGGTGGCCTGCCTGATGACCTGTCCGGCCTCCTCCAGACCCTGTGTGCTCGTGGCGTCCCATATCGCGATGTTGTCCTTGGGGAAACCGCACTGCATGGCCTCGCGTTTGCCCATCTGGTCGGGCACCAGGACGGCCAGCGTCCAGTTGTCCGGCTGCGTCTCGATCATCTCGGCCACGGCCTGGACCAGTTCACGTGGATTCCTGACGGGGGCATCCTGACAGCGATGGCTCGCGTTCTCCTGCCCGTCGGTCAGGACGAACGTCAAGAAACTGTGGTCGCCGTACAATTGGGCTGTCTGCGCCAGCTCCCGCTGAGACTTCAGTGCGGCTGCGAGCAGGGCCGTCATTCCACCAGTCCGGTACATCTGCTTCAGCGACGGCATGCGCAGCACGTCTTTGTCGTAGATGACGCACTCCACCTTGTCCGCGAAGACGTACACCGTGACGCGGGTTTCCTGGTCCAGCTCCTTCGAACGGCGGGCAAGATAGGCGATCTGCTGGTCGGCGACTTCCACGACCTTGCGGCTCAGGTGCGACATGGACGAACTGGCATCCAGCACAAGAGCAACGTGATTGATGTAATTCTGACTTCCGGACATCACAGCTCCCCCTCGTTCCGGCTTGTTGTTCCAACCTTCTCACCCACCACTGACAATCGGTCTTGGCTGCGGCGCCGACGAGGCCCGGTGCTGCCTGCATGGCCGTCCGCGCATGGGCGGTGACCACACAACCGTTGCCGTCTGAGCCGTTCGGTCCGTCGGGAGCCACAGCCCAGCGGCGGAGCGCCCCGCATCGCTCGCCGCACCCGTGGCCCCGTTCAGGGCAGGCATGGGCAGCACGACGCTGTGAGGCGGCTTCGGGTGCACTGACCCCAGGGCTGTGGGTGCGGGGAACGACAGGTGCGTGCGGGTGGCGAGGGGGCGCACCCCACCCGGCGGCCCAGGCCCGGCGGGTGAGGCGTGGGACCGGCATGTCGGGGTATGCGCTTGCCGCTGGACGGGAAGGGCTGCAACACCTGGGGAGGTCGAAGCGGCCCTTCCCCATGTCCTGTCCACCGTCTGCCTGCTGCGGCCCCTGATGGTCCGGATCTGCCGGACCGCCCCCGTGGCGCTGTGCGCGCCGACGAGCCCGAAGCAGGGCCATGTGGCGCGGGCCCGAGCAGAAGCGCAGCCGGACAAGGGGCTGTCTCATGTCACGAGCGGGCGGTGTGGTCGGTCAGGCCAGGATCTCGACGTACCCGTCGGTCCCGTTCACGCGGATCCGCTGTCCGTCCCGGATCAGCCCGGTGGCCTGCTGAATGCCCACGACGGCCGGCAAGCCGTACTCCCGGGCGATCACTGCGCCGTGGGTCATCAAGCCGCCCACCTCCGTCACCAGGCCCGCGATTCCGACGAACAGCGGCGACCAGCTGGGGTCCGTGAAGGTCGTGACCAGGATGTCGCCCGCCTCAAGATCGGCCTCCGCCATGTCAAGGATGACTCGGGCCCTCCCCTCGATGGTCCCGGCGGAAACCGCGAGCCCGACCAGGGCACCGGCAGGCACGTCGTCGCGCCGGTACGCCCCGGTGACGGCCTCGCCGTCCGAGGTGAGGACGCGGGGCGGTGTGAGCGCGTGGTACGACCGGAACGCGTCCTTGCGCCCCTGGACGAGCCGGTCATCCACCTGGTTCGAGCGCACGGCGTGGTGGAACTCCTGGAACGTGAGGTAGAAGACGTCCTCCCTCTCCGAAAGCACGTTGGCCTGCACGAGGCGCTCGGCCTCCTCCAGCAGAGCCTGCTTGTAGATGAAGTAGCGGCTGACGATGGCGTACTTCGGGTACTCCCGGTACCCGATGAAGGTTCGGACCCGATCGATCATCCGCTTGGCCTCGTCGGCTTTCCGGCCCCCGTCCGGCAGCATCCGCAAGCGTGACAGCACGTCCTGTTCCTTCTTCTGTGCCTTCTGCCGGCCCTGCTCGAAGCGCCGCTCGGCGGCGCCCGGCTCGAAGTTTTTGACGTTGTCGAGGATCGCGGGCACGAGCGTCGTGGGCCGCTCGCGCCAACGCGGCCTCGTGATGTCGATCTCGCCGACGCAGCGCATGCCGTACCGATCGAGGTAGGCCTCAATGGCGTCGCGCGCTTCGGCCCCGCCCGCGAGCTTCGCCAGCTCGTCAAGGAAGCCTTCGTCCTCGACGTTCTGAAGGAACGCCACCACCTCCGGCCGCGCACGGATCACGTCCGCGACATCGAGCAGCGCCAGTCCCATCTCCGACGTGATGTTGCCGGGGGCGGACAGGGTGAGGGTGTCAGCCGCGTTCTTCTCGCCCAGCCACTCCCGCAGTTTGTCGTTGAGCCACCACGTGGCCTCCATCCCCGCCATGATCGCCTGAAGGCTCAGCGGATCACCGAGGGCCCGCTTGTGCTCCTCGAAGGCCTCCGACAGGAAGTCGAACAGCGCCGGTCCGGTCTTCGTCCGGATGCCGCGCTCCAGGGCCGCGACGGACGCCCGGCTGCGCTCGATCAGCTCGGTCACGATGGCCGGATCGGTCTCGATCGGGGCGGGCGCGCCGGCGGTCTTCGGCCCGACGGGGTCCGCGTCCGGGAGCGACGGGACGAAATCGCCGCGGTCCAGGACGGTCTCCAGTGCGTTCCTGACCAGCGGATCGCCTTTCCCCATGACGTCCAGGAGGCCGGCGCGGCTCGAGGGCGACGCCAGGCGCCGGGTGACGTCGACGAACAGCCTCCCGCCGGCTGCGTGCATCGGCACCATGGCCGTCAGCTGCCACATGGAGAGCCCCAGGGGCTTCATGGGGTCGGTCATCATCTGCTGGTGACCGACGGAGACGTAGACGTGGTTCTCCTGGTCACCGGTCTCGGGGATGGGGAACAGCGTCGTGATCGGCCGGCTCTGAACGATCTGGAACGCATCATCGGCCAGGCACCATTCGATGTCCTGCGGGCGGCCGAAGTGCGCTTCGATCCGCCGCCCGAGCTGCTCGAGCCGCACGACCTGTGCGTCCGTCAGCGCCGGCTGTTCCCGACGCCGCGGGTCGATCGCCACTTCCCGCGTACCGCCGGCAGGCAGGGCGTGAACGGCACGCTGTTTGGCGGCGACCGCCTTGGCGACGACTTCGCCCTGCCGCACCTTGAAGACGTCCGGGTTCACCAGGCCGGAGACCAGCGCCTCGCCGAGGCCGAAGCCGGCCTCCACGGTGGCGACCTTCCGGTTGCCCGTCACGGGGTCGGCCGTGAACAGGATGCCGGCCGCGCGCGGGAAGACCATCTGCTGCACGACCACGGCCATGTGGACCGTACGGTGGTCGACGCCGTTGCGCTGACGGTAGATCACGGCCCGCTCGGTGAACAGCGAGGCCCAGCACCGGCTGACGTGCCGGAGGACCGCCTCGGGCCCCACGACGTTCAGGTACGTGTCCTGCTGGCCGGCGAAGGAGGCCGTCGGCAGGTCCTCTGCCGTCGCGCTGGATCGGACGGCGCAGGCGGCTTGCTCGCCGAGCTGGGCGAGCGCACCCGTGATCGCCGCCGCGAGATCGTCCGGGACGGCGATCCCTTCGATGGTCCGACGAATCTGCGCACTGAGCGTGCCGATCGCCTCCCGGTCGTCCGGATTCAGGCACGACAGCCGAGCGAGCAGATCGCCGATCGACGGCGCTTCCGCCATGATCCGGCGGAAGGCATCCGTCGTCACGCAAAAGCCACCCGGCACGCGGATGCCATCGATCCGCGAGAGCCCGCCCAGGTGCGCGCCCTTACCGCCGACGAGCGAGACCTGGCTCTGGTCAACCTCTTGAAGATCCAACACGTACTGCGCGATCACCGCGGTACCCCCGAGGCGGTCGTGTCCCGTTGCACGGCAGGGGCCGATCGAATCACCGGTGCCTCCAGCGCTGTCGAACCTCTTGTCATGCACGTCCTCGTCTCCGGCTGCGCTCCCTCCGGCGAGTCGGCCGGCCGCTGCGCCCGGTCCGGCGGCGCGTACCCCCGCACATCCGCGCCGCGCATCCGATACCGCACTGCCGGGCCCACCACTGGTTCGACGTCACCGTCTCCCCCGTACGTCGACAACAGCACACGCACGTCGCCCCCTCATTTCCGCAGGTTGTGGCATCGGCCGATGATTCTGCGCCGTGACCCGGGCCTTGCGGCAAGCCCCCCGGTGCGCTATAGCTTGAGAGTGGCAGGGAGAGAGATCTCCTTGCCTTTTGCTTTCTGCCGTCCGAATGGAACCGGCAAGCCGCTCGCGAGCGTTCGCCCCGGTGGCCTCGAACGACCTGGCTGCCGATGACCGCGACCGCGCCGCAGACGAAGGCCGTCGAGCGCGTGGGACGTGCGACAGCGAACTCCTTGGCGGTGGCCATGGCCGGCAACCTCGCTGGTAGCGGCGTCTGCCCGCTTGGCACCTCCCCGCCCTCGGGCACACCGGACGGACAGCGACATCCTGGGCCGTGAAGCCGTCCGGCGTGTACGGCATCTCGTCTGTGGAACCCGGGGTCGCGTCCGGGGCGGCCGGACTCCAGGAGCGCAAGGGCGACGAGTCTCGCCAAGGCGGCCGGTCTGTATCTCCGACACGCGATCACCGGACTCGACACGGGGGGACGGCAAGGGACCCGGACGGACTCGGGCCGGCGCAGGTCAGCCTCGTCACCGGGATGGCCGGGGAGCTGTCTGCGAGGATGGCGGCATGGAGGTGCGGCGCAGCATTCATGTGACGGTGACCGGACGGGACAGCGGGCCGGTAGCGATGCGGGCGAACGTGTTCGAGTGTGACCGCTGCCGGTACAGCGTCGCCCCGGACGAGAACACCGCGCTCGCGGGGGCTGCCGGATGATGTGCGAGGCCGGCGACGGAGAAGGAGCCGGGGGCCCGGACAAGGACCGGGGGCCGGTGGATGAGCAGGCCCAGTTCTCCGCCTTGCTGGAGGACAGCGCCGAGGACCTGTACGAGCACGCGCCCTGCGGCTATCTGTCCACCCTCCTGGACGGCCGGATCGTGAAGATCAACACCACCCTGCTGGGCTGGCTCGGCTACGAACGCGGTGAGCTGGTGGGCCGCAAGTACTTCTCCGACCTGCTCGCCGTCGGCGGCCGCCTTTACCACGAGACCCACTTCGCCCCGCTGCTCATGATGCAGGGCGAGGTCAACGGCATCGCTCTCGAACTGAAGGCGGCCGATGGTTCCCGCCTGCCGGTCATGGTCAGCTCGACGGTGAGAACCGGCAGCGACGGGCAACCGCTGCTGATCCGCAGCACTGTCTTCGACGCCCGCGACCGACGCGCCTACGAAGTCGAGCTGCTGCGCGCCCGCAAACAGGCCGACGAGGAACGCGACCGCCTCCAGCGCCTGGCCACCACCTTGCAGCAGACCCTGCTGCCGCCGACGCTGGCGAACGTCCCCGGCCTGGACGTCGCCGCGCACTACCACATCGCCTCCGTCGATGAGGTCGGCGGCGACTTCTACGACCTGTTTCCCCTGGCCGCCGGCACCTGGGGGCTGTTCCTGGGTGACGTATGCGGAAAGGGCGCCGCCGCGGCGGCCATCACCTCCCTGGCCCGCTACACCTTGCGTGCCGCCGCCGTCTACGACCCCGACCCGGTTGCCGTCCTCGACAACCTCAACACGGTCTTGAACCACGAGTACAGCGGCATCGACCCGCGGTTCTGCACCGTCGTCTTCGGTCTGCTCACCCCTGAGCACGACCAGGGCGGCTTCCGTATCACTCTGGCCAGCGGCGGGCACCCTCCGGCCCTGCTGATGCGCGCCGACGGCACCGCCGACTACCTGCCCACCCCCGGCGGACAGCTCATCGGTGTCCTGCCCGACGCCCACATCGCCACCGCAACCGTTCGCCTGGCCCCCGGCGACACGCTGCTGCTGCACACCGACGGCCTCACCGAAGCCCACACCGTCGGCGGCGGCCAGGACCGCTACGGCGACGACGCACTCCTCGACTTCTGCCGCGATCTCGCCCCCACCACCGCCTCGGCCACCATCGGCGCGGTCCGCGACCTGCTCGACGCCTTCGGCACGGGCGTCGACGACGACACCGCCGTCCTGGCCATCCACGTCCCCCGAGCGACCGGTGAAGAGCAGCAGTGACCAAGCACCTGACCTCCGCACCCGGAGCCGGTCTCCCGCAGACCTGGCTCCCGTGACTCGCCGCGCTCAAGCTCGCAGGAGCCGCCGGCCTCCTACTCGGGCTCACGGGTGTCACGGTCATCGGTGTCGCCGCCGCCGCGGGACTCGTCATGTTCTTCATCGGCGCGGTCGCCGCACACATCCGTGCCGGCGTCTACCACAACAGAGAAATCCTGGGCCTGTGCCGACCGTTCCCTGCGATGCTGGTCGCCGGGTCCGGGTTGGCGCGCCGAACGATGTTCGCGAAGGCATCGGGTGCGTCGCTGCTGCCTCCGGACGCGTATGTGTACGCGACAACCAGGGAGGACCGAATGGAGCCGCGGGAACTCCGCCGCGCAGTTGAGGCAGGACGGGCGACCGCTTCGGAGCTGGGCCTTGAGGTCGACGATGTGGTCGTCATCCACAACTCGGATCGCGTCGCGCTGCGCCTGGTCCCTTGCGGGGTTCTGGCTCGAGTCGCGCCTTTGGGGCATCTGGCTGAGTCCGAGTTCGAAGTCGAGGTTGCTCGCCGTCTCGCCGCCGTCGACGCTCCGGTGGCCGAGCTCGAGCCTCGGGTCGCCCCCCGAGTCCATGTGCGTGACGCCTTCGCCATCTCGCTCTGGACCTACTACGAACCAGCGGAATCAGAGATCGCGCCGGCCGACTACGCAGACGTGTTCCTTCGGCACCATGCCGCCCTGCGCCAGATCGATCTGGATGCACCGCATTTCACGGATCGAGTCGCCGCGGCACTCAGAGAGGTGAACGACCGCGAGCAGTCTCCCGAGCTGTCCGATTCCGACCGGGAACTTCTCAGCGACACACTCAGTGGACAGAGCGCCGCGATCACCATCGACAAAGCCAGCGCCCAGCTGTTGCACGGCGAGCCTCATCCGGGCAACCTCCTCAACACGAGGAGAGGGCCGCTTTTCGTAGACCTTGCCACGTGCTGCCGTGGGCCGATCGAGTTCGACCTCGCCCATGCGCCCGAAGAAGTGGGACAGCACTATGCGGGGGCCGACCACGCCCTGATTCGTCGGTGCCGCGCCCTGAACTGGGCGATGTTCTCAGCATGGCGCTGGCGCCGAGACGACCAGATGCCTGACCGGGCCCACTGGAGAGAGGCGGGGCTGAACCAGGTTCGTGCTGCACTCGATCGCTGCGGACGGGGCTGAACTCGAGACACAGGGCCTGCTGGGTCCCGATCCGCTGCGCCCTGTGCGGCATCCAGGCACGGTGCAGCAGTCGGACTCGGCCGGCGCGGAGGTAGTGGCCCGGCTGCGGGCTCTCGGCGCGACCGACCCCGGCCGGGACGTCCCCCTGGACGTGCCTCGCCGACCCGGAGGGCCACGAGTTCTGCGTCCTCGCTCCGCCTGACGCGGAGCCCCACTCTCGTTCACTTCTGTTCGGGCCGCCGCCCAGGGACGCCACAGCCCTCAAAGCCACGCCGTCCGCCGGGACTTCGACGAGTGCGGCAGCAGGTTCACCCGCGAGGTGGTCACCGGCTCCGCCGACCCCGTCGACCACGTCTTCAACGACGCCCGCTACAAACCCGCCAAGATGCCCGCCAGCGTCGCACTGCGCCAGGACACACTCTCGGCGTCGAACCGACAGCCGAGGCAGCCGGCCTCTGCGGTGAGCAGCTCGCCCGGATCCGGCGGACTTCCGTCAAGGAAGCGAACCGGCTGCTCGCGGACATCTACGGCGACCTGCTGGACATCAGCGCCGTCATCGAGCCGCGCGGCGCGACGGGCCGCCGACGTAGGGCACTCGTACCGGAACACCGCCCGCTCGGTTCCGGCGGCGCGCCCCGGCAGTGGCGACTCGGGTGGAGCCGACGCGGCAACGACGACAAGCGTGAGCTCCTGGACGTCCCGCACCGCACGGCCGGCGCTGAGCGGGACGCGCGGGCCAGTCCCCACGCTGAAGCCCCCTCCGTGGGGCAGGAACCCCGTATGGCGTGCGGTGACAAGTCCCCTCTCAGGGACAATGGTTCAGGCGATGGACGCCGAAACGAGTGCGGAGACAGCGAGGTTGCAGGACGCCGTCACCCAGACCGCGGGATGCGGCTCTGTCTCGACCAGCGTCGCACCCAGACGCCCCGGTGTGATCAGGTCCACCACCAGGAACGCCACGGCCATCATCACCAGCCCGAGCAGCCCGAACGCCGCGGTCGAGACCAGTCCCTTGCCGAAGTCCTCGTACGTCGTCCAGATGGACGTGAACACGATGCCACCGATACCGAGCAGTGCGGAGCTGAGCACCATGGCGGCGTTGCGATTGCGCTGCTCCCAGATCTGTCGGCCGAGCTTTCCAGGCGTCAGCACGTCGACCAGGACGATGCCGAGGACCAACAGGACCAGTCCCAGGCCGCCGTATGCTGTGGCCCGCCCGAGTCCGTTGACGATGTCGCTCATGGGGTTGCCGACTCCGAAGCGTAGAGATCGTGATTGATCGCGGTCAAAGACAGGCAGAATGTAGCGCACACGCTCCGCCCGCTGAGCGGCGCCCGGCCCTCCGTGGGGATCACCGGCACGAGGACGCAACCTGGTTGCTGCCGGGCACCGGCGTCGGCATCGAGGCCCGGTTCACCACCGGGCACTGCACCACGCGGCCGTTGCGTCGCGCAAGGTGTTGGTCGCGCAGGTCGTCACCGTCGCCGGAGCCGCCGCACGCGAGGCGGCCGGATGCTCGGCGAGCCGCTTCTGCCGGCCGTGGTTGCCGAGGCTGTCCACGAGGTCGGAGCCGGCGCCCACGCGCATGAGGCGCGGCACGGGAATCCCCCGGCCCTCGGCAGTCAGAGCGTCCGAATCACGGGCCCGCGGAGCCGCTTCACCGCCGCACCCAGTCGGCTCGGTGGCGCGTGGTGGGACGTCGCGTTCATGTCTGAGGCACTCGCCGCAAGCGGCGCGGCGCGCACACCGTCCGTCCGACGCGCCGCTGTGCGGCGGTGGGCTCGGTCACGCCGGCCCACCGCCACTTCGCTAAGGCGCGAGCGTCGGCTGGTCCGCGGCCCACAGCCACGCCCCGTCCGGCTGGCGACGGGCGATCTCGACGGTCACGTCGCCGTTGGTCTGCGTGGCCGCCGTCAGTGCCAGGTCGCCGGTCACCAACGCCGGGTGCTGCCTTCCCGGCGAGAGCACCGGGGCGGCCGCGACGAACTGCTCGAACACTTTGCGGATCTCGGCATGTCCCCTCGCGAGGTTGCCCGGTGGGAACGCCAGCACGGCGGTCGGCTCGTACAGCGCCACCAGCCCGTCGACATCGCCCGCGTTGGCGCGCTCGATGAAGTACCTGCCCAGGTCGTTCGGCTCAGTGGCCACTTCCTTGTTTGTCATGCCGAGAAGCCTCGCAACGAATACACGACATCCTGTGTCATGTATTCCTTTAGAGTTTCCGTATGCGCGCCGACAGGTTGGTATCGCTGGTACTGCTGCTGCGGCAGCACGGTCGGCTGTCCGCGACCGCGCTGGCGCGCGAGCTGGAGGTGTCCACCCGCACCGTGCTGCGCGACATCGAGGCACTGTCCGCAGCCGGCGTCCCGGTCTACGCCGAACGCGGCCGGCACGGCGGGTTCGCATTGCTGCCCGGTTTCCAGACCGAGCTCACCGGACTGAACCACGACGAGGCACTCGCTCTGCTGGTCGCCGGATCGCGGCGCGGCGCGCAGGCATTCGGACTCGGCTCGGCGCTCGCATCGGCCATGCTCAAGGTGGTTGACGCGTTGCCCGAAAGTCATCGGGCCACCGCGGCCGACGCGACTCAGCGATTGCTCATCGACCCGGAGACCGACCTCCTCGCGCGTCGGCTGGTTGCCGAGGAGGTGCCTGACACCATCGTGGCCGAGGTCCGGCGCGCGGTGTTCGCCGGACACAAGCTGCGCATCCACTACGCGGCCGTGGACCAGACCCCGAAGTGGCGCACAGTGGACCCGATCGGCCTGGTCACCGTGCGCGACCAGGGCTACTTGCTGGCCACGCGGTCCGGCGCGGACCGCACCTACCGGCTGTCCCGCATCCTGTCCGCCGAGGAGCTCGCCGAGGCGGCACAGCGGCCGGACCGGGTCGATCTGGACCGGGCCTGGCAGGAACGCAGCACACGGTTTCGGACCGGCGGCGACCAAGTCACCGTGCTGGTACGGATGAACGCGGCCCGGCGGGAAGATCTGGTGGGCAGCACACTGGCCGTCCTCGCGGAGGAAGCCGACGCAGACGGCCGGCTGCGGCTGGAGGTGACCTTCCAAGATTCGAGACACGCCGAGTGGGCGCTCTGGCATCTAGGCACGAACGCGGAAGCCCTGGCCCCGCAGTGGTTGCGCGACTCTCTGCGCAACCGCGCCGCCGAGATCGCCACCCGCTACGGAGGATCATCATGAGGAACTGGCGAGGCGGTGCCGACCGTCAACGCAGCTGCGGGCAGGCGAATCGTTCCCACAGCCTCCGGGAAACATCCGCTGCCGCCGACCTCGCTCTGGTACCGGCTCCGCCGTCTGGCGCCCCGGCAGCAGTACGCGATCCGACAGGACCCGCCCCATGGGAGCAAGTCCTTGCCACGATGCGCTTCGCCGGCCCAGGCAGCGGGAGAAGGGGCTGAGCAAGAAGCCGTCCGGCTGGGCCCTCAGACCGACGACGTGCCCGCCTCGCCGTAGCCGACCCCGCGCTGCCGGTCGGGAAACTGCAAAGGCGCGCTGCATCAAGCGAGTTGTGAGGGTCGTCCAACGCCTCGTCGGGGGTGGCCGGGTCCCGGTCAATGACCCGTCATCACCAGACGGTCGTCCGTCCAGATCGTGTTCCGGCTCGTGAGGTTCGAACAGCTTCTGTCAGGGCTTCTCAGCGTGCCACCTGGTAGCGGAGGTAGACGACTCTCGAGTTGAAGGTGCGGGTCTCGACGAGTTCGAGATCCACCCGGCGCTCGCGCTGGGGAAAGAACGGAATGCCACCGCCGACCAGTACCGGGTAGACCATGGCCCGGTACTCGTCGATCAGACCCGACGCGGCCGCCTCGGCGGCGAGGGTCGCGCCGCCGATCGCGATGTCGCCCTCCGCCGGCTCGGCCCGCAACCGCTCGATCTCCTGCGCCAGGCCGCCGGAGACCAGGCGGGCATTGCCCTGCACCGCCGACAGCGTGGTGGAGAACACCACCTTCGGGAGCGGCTTCCAGAGCGCGGCCCACTCGAGCATGGAGGCGTCGAGCGATGGATCCTGGTCGGCGGTCTCCCAGTACAGCATCGTCTCGTACAGCCGTCGTCCCAACAGGTGGACGCCGACCTGTCGGATCTCGTCGATCCAGAAGCGAAAGACCTCCTCGTCGGGCCCCGACCAGTCGAAGTTGCCGTCCGGCCCGACGATGTAGCCGTCAAGTGAGACGCTCATCGAATAGGTCAAGCTGCGCATCGGAAGTCCTCCTCGGCAAGGGACTCGACAGTACGACCGCCGGACACCGCAGGACCCCGCGCGGCTCGCGGGATCTCCTGGGCCAAGGCGGTTCCTTCCGGGCCTGGCCGCCGCGGCGCACCCCGGCGGCGTGCCGGGGAGTCCTGCACATCATGGAGTCGACGTTCACCGCCCACCAGCGCCCGCGCTTCGCACAGATCCGGGCTCGGCCGGCCGCAGGAGTCGCACTGCTCAGCCTGCCGGCTCGCCGCGTTCATCCGTTCGGGGGAGCGGGTGCAGGGCGGCGATCGCGCCCGAGCCGGCGCCGAACACGCGGGCGGGCTCACCGGGGCGACAGCAGTTCCCGTTTTCGGCCGCGTCGTCGGCGTGTTCGGTCACGCGCTGCTCGGCCTCGGGGTCGTCCGGTGCTTCGGGACATGCAGCGTGGGTAAGTAGGCCAGCGTCCTCTCACGCCGAGCCGTCGCGCCACCTGCGACATGGTCGCGGCCGCGACCGTCACCCGCTCCGCCGTCAGCCCTGGCCGCCCCATGCGCCCTCCACATATTCCTAGGGGTTCTAGGTGCAACCCGGAACCCCCGGGAATCGCAGAACGGGAGGCGCGGCCACGCAGTGAAGCGGTCGTGGATGGCGCCTCCGCGGGCTCCGCTGCCGCCGGATGTGACCTCGGGCTTCCGCACGATCACCGACTTCGAGAACGTTGACGTGCCGGGGGAGCACCCGGCAGGACCAACGATTCTCGTCAACGATCCGAGGCGGAGTGATCACAACTGCCGCCCGAACCCCTGCACGAGTGCTGTCACGGGACATCGGTGAGGCCACACGCGCGACGTCACTGACGCGGGACAGGTGCTCGCCGCCGTGCTGACCCGGGCACGTCGGCATCGCGCAGCAGGCGGGTGAAGCCTGAGCCGCTGTCACCTTCCCGGGGCATGCATGAGGATCTCCGCCGTATCCGGCTGGGTCGGCGGCATCGACGAGCTGGAGGCGAGAGTGATGAACGAACAAGCCGGACAGAGGGGCTCCCACACCATCAGCGTCCCGGTCCTCATCGTGGGCGGCTCCCTGGTCGGCCTGGCGACCTCCTTGTTCCTGGGACGGCTGGGAGTACCGCACGTGCTGGTGGAGCGCCACGCGGGCACCTCCATCCACCCGCGAGGCCGCGGCAACAACGTCCGCACGATGGAACTGTTCCGGGTGGCGGGCGTCGAGAAGGCGATCCAAGAGGCGGCCGCCACCCTTGCCGTCAACCGCGGCATCCTCCAGGCGCCCACCCTGGCCGGCGACGAGGGCGAGTGGCTGTTCAGGGACATCGACCCGGGCGGCGGATTGGCCCGCTTCAGCCCCAGCGCCTGGTGCCTGTGCAGCCAGAACGACCTTGAGCCGGTCCTGCTCGACCATGCCCGCCGGCACGGAGGCGACCTGCGTTTCTCCACCGAGCTGATGTCGTTCGACAGCGACCCCACCGGCGTGACGGCCGTGGTCAAAAGCCGCGAGACGGGCGAGCACACCACCATCCGCGCGGACTATCTCATCGCCGCAGACGGCCCGCGCAGTCCCGTGCGTGAGCAACTCGGCATCACGCAGAGCGGACCCGGCGACCTGTTTCACAACGTCAGCCTCACCTTCCGCTCCCGCCGTCTCGCCGACATCGTGGGTGACCGCCACTTCATCGTCTGCTACCTGACGAGCCCGGAGGCCGACGGCGCCCTGCTGCCGGTCGACAACCGCGAGAACTGGGTCTTCCACGCCCCGTGGCACCCCGAACACGGCCAATCCTTGGACGAATTCACGGACGAGCGGTGCGTCGAGCACATCCGCCGGGCGGTGGGGGTCGCCGATCTCGATGTGGAGATCACCGGCAGGGCGCCCTGGCACGCCGCTCAGCGGGTCGCCCGCAGCTATCGGTCGGGACGTGTGTTCCTGGCCGGTGACTCGGCTCATGAAATGTCCCCCACCGGCGCCTTCGGTTCCAACACCGGCATCCAGGACGCGCACAACCTGGCCTGGAAGCTGGCTGCAGTGCTCGACGGCTGGGCCGGGGAGCAATTGCTGGACACTTACGACGCCGAGCGCCGTCCCGTGGCCGAGGCCACCAGCGCGCGGGCCGCGGCCCGGTCGGCCGAGCACAGCCATCCCGGATTCGCCCCCCCGCCCGGAGCAGGCGGCGGTCCCCGGCAAGGCATCCTCAACGTGGCCCTCGGCTACCGCTACCCGCAGGGCGCCGTCGTCGGCGCCGATCCTGCGGCCCCGGTGGTGCCGGAGAGCCTCGACCTGACCGGCGGACCCGGCACCAGGGCGCCTCACCTGTGGGTGCGCCGCGGGGACGAACGGATCTCGACGCTCGACCTCTACGAGCGGTCCCTCGTGCTGCTCAGTGACGCCGCTGAGCCGAACGCATGGCACGAGGCCGCGATCCGCCTCGCCGACAAGCCGGCCCTCCCGCTCAAGTCGTACCGGGTGGGCACCGGAGCTCAGGCCGACCTGGTGCCGGAGGACGGCGCCGACTGGGCGGAGCGCCACGGTACGGGCCCTGGGGGCGCCGTGCTCGTCCGGCCCGACGGGTTCGTCGTATGGCGGTCGCCAGGCCCGGAGGCGGACGCCGAGGCGGTGCTGCGCCAGGTCTTGAGGACCGGGCTCGCAGTCGCCTGACTCCCTGCGGGCTTCGACCGTGTGAACGCCCCGAGGGGTGCTGAGGGGCGGGCTGCGGACGTATCGCGTCTCGGCCGGGCAGCCGACGGGGGGACGCCGGCTGCCCGGCAGAGACGCAAGGACCATCAGATGTGCTCTGAACATGCCCTGCCACCCCGGCGGCATCGGATCCCTTCGCCATCGGCGCCTCCGGCGCCGATGGCGAAGTCGCTCACACGGAGCACGAGGACTCCTCCACCAGCAGCGAGGAGGCCGGCGGGCGGAGGCAGCAAGGCGTGCCTCCGGGCCGGCAGTGGGGAGATCCCGCAGGGCCGGGTTTCTCGGCCGCCGGGCGGATGGCGACACCACCCTGGCGCAGATGCGCCCATCACCCGTGCGGGGGAGTGCGACCGGCAGGCCGAGGACAACGCGGATGGCCTGGTCGTCTTCGCTCATCTCGGCTGACCGCCTCCCGGCCGACCACTCACGTACTTCATCCGAGTCGCGCGATGTGCGGGGGCGGGCACAGGATCGAGGAACGCCGACGTCGCATCACTGCGGCCAACGTTCACTTTCCCCTCCGCGAAGGAGATGTGCGCAGGATGACCACCACGTCCGAACGGATGGCAGGTTCACGGGCGCGACAGGCGTCGCACCATGTCTCCCAGTCCGTGTTCGACGGTTCCCCGCTGCGAGTCGTCCTCCTGGTCGACGTCCACGACGGAGCCCAGCAGGAGTTCCTCGAAGCCTACGAACAGTTGTGCCACCAGGTCGCGTCCGTCCCTGGGCATGTCAGCGACCAGCTGTGCCAGTCGATCGAGAACCCCTCCCAGTGGCTCATCACCAGTGAGTGGGAGAGCGCCCCGCCGTTCCTCGCCTGGGTCAACAGCGAGGAGCACGTGCGGATGGTGGAGCCGCTGCACAGCTGTGTGCGCGACACCCGGTCGCTGCGCTTCCACATCGTCCGCGAGACCGGCGGCCCGGCGACGGGTGCCGACCAGGCGGGGCGCCGGCTCCAGACGGCGCCCAGGGTCGGTGACGGTGTGATCCGGCACGCGCTCACTTTCACCGTCAAGCCCGGCAGCGAGGAAATCGTCGCCAAGATCCTCGCCGACTACGCCTCCCCCGAGCCGAAGGTCGACGACACCACCCGGCTGTGCCGCACCTCGCTGTTCATGTACGGCAACCGGGTGGTGCGGGCCGTCGAGGTGCGGGGCGACCTGCTGGCCGCGCTGCGCCACGTCGCCCGGCAGCCCGAGGTACGGGCCGTCGAAGAGGCCATCAACCCCCATTTGGAGCAGGACCGGGACCTCAACGACCCCGAGTCCGCCCGGGTCTTCTTCACCAGGGCCGCGCTGCCGGCCGTCCACCATGTGACGGCGGGGCGGCAGGACCCGCAGGCCGAGCGGTACGCCCTGTACTACCCGGCGCGGCCGGAGAGCGGTATGAAGCTGGCCGAACTCCTGGCCCGTCAGGACGAGGCGGCGGCGGACGACCCGCGCAGCCCGGTCCTGCGCAGCACGATCTTCCAGCGCGACGACGTCGTCGTACGGCTGATCGACGTGCGCGGCGGACTCGAGGCCGCCGACCCCGCCCACGTTCTCGGGCTGTCCGACTCGGCGCAGGTGGCCGAGCTGACGACCCTCCTGGACGACGCCGCGGGCAGAAACGCGTCGCCGTCGAAGGACGGCAGCCTCGCGCGCTCCCTCGAACTGGCGCGCATGGATCTCGTCACCGACCGCCGGTCGCCCGACGCCTGATTCGTCATCCAGTGGGAGAGGCGGTGCCTGCCTCTCCCACCTTGGAGCAGCACATCATCGGAGGAACGCGTGATCACATCTCGTCCCAGAATCGTGAGTATGAGCGAGGTCGAGGCCAACTGCCGACGAGGCGGTGACCTGCGCGCCATGCTCACTCCCACCACGGTGGGCGCCACCAGTGGCTTCATGGGTGTGGCGCTCATCCAGCCCGGTGACCGGATCGGTGAGCACTACCACCCGTACTCCGAGGAGTTCGTGTACGTGATGTGCGGGCAGCTGGAGGTGGACCTGGATGGTGAGCCGCACCCGCTCGAGCCCGAGCAGGGGCTGCTGATTCCCATCAACGTGCGCCACCGCTTCCGCAACGTCGGCGACGTGGAGGCCCGGATGGTCTTCCACCTCGGCCCACTGGCCCCGAGCCCGCCGCTGGGCCACGTCGACACCGAGGAAACCGACGCCGAGTCCGCAGTGGTGGGGGCGGAGGCGGCCGAACGACGTCAGGTCCGGTCATGACGAGACGAGTGGCGGTCACCGGCATAGGCATCGTCGCTCCCGGCGGCATAGGCGTACCGGCGTTCTGGAGTCTCCTGGCAGCCGGGCGTACGGCGACACGGGCCATCACGTTCTTCGACCCCTCCGGCCTGCGTTCGCGGATCGCCGCTGAATGCGACTTCGACGCTGCGGCCCACGGCCTGGACACCCGCGACGTGGAACGATGCGACCGCTACATTCAGTTCGCCCTGGTCGCGGGGGACGAAGCGGTACGGGACGCCGGTCTCGACCTCGCCGCCGAGAACCCCTGGCGGGTAGGCGTCTCCCTGGGCACCGCCGTGGGCGGCACCACCCGCCTGGAGAAGGACTACGTCCTGGTCAGCCACCGCGGGCAGCGCTGGGACGTGGACCACCGGCAGGCGGGCCCGGACCTGCACCGCGCGTTCACGCCCAGCACGCTCGCCTCGACGGTGGCTGAGCGGTTCGGGGCGCGTGGTCCGGTGCAGACCGTCTCCACGGGCTGCACCTCCGGGCTCGACGCGGTGGGGTACGCCTTCCACACCGTGGAGGAGGGCCGGGCCGACGTCTGCATAGCCGGCGCCTCGGACTCGCCGATCTCCCCGATCACCATGGCCTGCTTCGACGCGATCAAGGCCACCTCCCCGAACAACGACGACCCGGCCCACGCCTCGCGTCCCTTCGACGCCGACCGCGACGGATTCGTCATGGGCGAGGGCGGCGCCGTACTCGTCCTCGAGGAGCTCGAGCACGCCAGGGCCCGTGGCGCCCGCGTGTACTGCGAGCTGGGCGGATACGCCACGTTCGGCAACGCCTACCACATGACCGGCCTGACCAGTGAGGGCCTGGAGATGGCCCGGGCCATCGAGGACGCCCTCGACCACGCACGGCTCGACCCCACCGCGATCGACTACGTCAACGCGCACGGGTCGGGTACCAAGCAGAACGACCGCCACGAAACCGCCGCGGTGAAACGGGTTCTGGGCCCTTACGCCTACGAGACCCCCATGAGTTCCATCAAGTCGATGGTGGGCCACTCCCTGGGCGCCATCGGAGCGATCGAACTCGTCGCCTGTGTGCTGGCCCTGACTCACCAGGTGGTCCCGCCGACCGCGAACTACGAGACACCCGATCCCGAGTGCGACCTGGACTATGTCCCGCGCGTGGCCCGCGAGCGCAAGCTCGCCAGCGTGCTCTCGGTGGGCAGCGGATTCGGCGGCTTCCAGTCCGCGGTGGTCATGAACCGGCCGAGGGAGAAGACACGATGAGCGAACCCCACGCTCGGCGCGCGGCCGTCACGGGAATCGGCGTGGTCGCGCCCAACGGAGCCAGTACCGAGACCTTCTGGAAGTCCACCAGGGAGGGCGTCAGCGTCCTGGACCGGGTGACCCGCGAGGGCTGTGAACACCTGCCGCTGCGCGTGGCGGGCCAGGTCCGCGACTTCGACCCGGCAGCCGCGATCGAGGAGCGCTTCCTGGTCCAGACCGACCGGTTCACGCACTTCGCGATGGCCGCGGCCGACCTCGCGCTGGACGACGCCCAGCTCCACCGGCCCGAGACCGACGGCGCGCCGTTCTCCGTGGGCGTGGTCACCGCGGCCGGTTCCGGCGGCGGCGAGTTCGGACAGCGCGAGCTCCAGCAGCTGTGGGGCAAGGGCAGTCGCTTCGTCGGCCCGTACCAGTCCATCGCCTGGTTCTACGCCGCCAGCACCGGCCAGATCTCCATCCGCCGCGGCTTCAAGGGTCCCTGCTCCGTCGTCGCCGCGGACGAGGCCGGCGGCCTGGACGCCCTCGCTCACGCGGCACGAGCCGTCCGGCGCGGCACCGATGTGATCGTGGCCGGGGCGACCGAGGCGCCGATCGCGCCCTACTCGGTGGTCTGCCAACTCGGCTACCCGGAACTCAGCACGGTCGACGACCCGACCCGCGCTTACCGCCCGTTCACCTCCGCGGCCTGCGGATTCGTGCCCGCAGAGGGCGGCGCCATGGTCGTGGTGGAGGCGGAGAACGCGGCCCGGGCACGGGGCGCGCGCGTGCGGGCCCACCTGGCCGGACACGCGGCGACCTTTACGGGAGCCTCCCGCTGGGAGGAGTCCAGGGAAGGGCTCGCCCAGGCCGTCCGGGGGGCCCTGGCGGAGGCCGACTGCGCCCCCGAAGAGATCGACGTGGTCTTCGCCGACGCCCTCGGCGTACCGCAGGCGGACCGCGCCGAGGCGCTGGCCATCGCCGATGCTCTCGGGGCCCATGGCACCCGTGTGCCCGTCACCGCGCCGAAGACCGGGATCGGCCGTGGCTACTGCGCGGCACCGCTGATGGACGCCGCGGCAGCGGTGCTCTCGATGGAGCACGGCCTTGTCCCGCCCACCCCCAATGTCTTCGACATCTGCCACGACCTCGACCTCGTGACCGGCCAGGCCCGTACCGCCGAGGTACGCACGGCGCTGCTGCTGAGCCGCGGACTCATGGGGTCGAACTCGGCGCTGGTGCTGCGGCACGGCGCCACCGACGCCTCGTCGTGAGGCCTCGCAGAAACAGGAGAGGAAGGGAATGCGATGAGTGACCGCATCACCGTGGAAGAGCTGGCCGAACTCATGAAGAAGTGTGCCGGTGCCACCGTCACCCCGGAGGAACTCCGTCAAGACGAGGCGCTCTTCGAGTCCATGGGCGTCGACTCACTGGGCCTGCTGGGTATCGTGGGCGAGCTGGAGAACCGGTACGGCACGCCGATGCCGACTGACGCCGAACGCTCCAAGTCACCCCGGCAGTTCCTCGACCTCGTCAACGGCGCCCTCATGGCAGGAGCCTGACATGGCTGGACACACGCAGAACGAGATCACCATCGCGGCACCCGTGGACCTGGTCTGGGAGGTGACCAACGACCTGGAGAACTGGCCACAGTTGTTCAGTGAGTACGCCTCCGTCGAGATCCTCTCCCGGGAGGGCGGCAAGACGACCTTCCGGCTGACGATGCACCCGGACGAGAACGGCACCGTGTGGAGCTGGGTCTCCGAGCGCGAGCCGGACCGCGACACGCTCACCGTCCGGGCCCGCCGGGTCGAGACGGGGCCCTTCGCCCACATGGACATCCACTGGCGGTACGAGGAGGTACCGGGCGGCACGCGGATGGTCTGGACGCAGGACTTCGCGATGAAGCCGGAGGCGCCGGTCGACGACGCGTGGATGACGGACAACATCAACCGGAACTCCAAGGTGCAGCTGGGCCTGATCCGGGACCACATCGAGAAGATCGCCTCGGAGCGCGGTGTGAGCCCCGCTCTGACCGACTGAGCCGGACGGAGAACAGCCCCATGCACCAAGCCCTGATCGTCGCCCGGATGGCCCCGGGATCGGCGCCCGACATCGCCAAGGTGTTCGAGGAGTCCGACCGTGGGGAGTTGCCGCGGCTCGTCGGCGTGACCCGGCGCAGCCTCTTCCAGTTCGGCGATGTGTACATGCACCTGATCGAGTCCGAGCGCGAGCCCGGGTCCGCCATCGCCGAGATCAGCGGGCATCCCGAGTTCCGGGACGTCAGCGAGCGGCTGGCCGCGTACGTCAGCGCGTACGACCCCGAGACCTGGCGTTCCCCGAAGGACGCCATGGCGCAGCGCTTCTACCTCTGGGAGCGCGAGCCGGCCGGCTGACTGCCGCCGACCATCACCGGTGGCCGGGCCCGCGACGCTGCGGGCCCGGCCACCGGTGGTCTGTGCGGGACAGGAGGGAGCCGGAGATACGGGAACCCGGCTTGATCAGCCGGGGACGTGGCAGTCGAACGCGTGCAGATAGGGGTTGACCGGACTGATGTCGTCGATGACCAGGCCCGCCTCGGTCAGCCGGGCCACCATGCTCTGGGTGGTGTGCTTCGCCCCGCCGACGTTGAGGAGCAGCAGCAGGTCCATCGCGGTGCTGAACCGCATCGAAGGTGAGTCGTCGACGAGGTTCTCGATGACCACGACCCGCGTCCCGGGGCCTCCGGCCTCGCGGACGTTGCGCAGCGTACGGGCGGTGCTCTCGTCGTCCCACTCGAGGACGTTCTTGATGACGTAGACGTCGGCCTTCACCGGGACGGCCGTCCGGACGTCGCCGGGCACCACGCGCGCACGGTCCGCGAGGTCGCCGCCCGCGCGCAGTCTCGGCAGAGCGTTCTCCACCACCCGGGGCAGGTCGAGCAGCGTCCCGTGCATGGTGGGGTACTTGTCCAGCAGGCTCGCCACCACGTGCCCCTGGCCGCCGCCGATGTCGGCGACCGACGCCTTCCCCGTGAGGTCGAGGAACTGTGCGACGTCGCGTGCCGACTGCACGCTGGAGGTGGTCATGGCGCGGTTGAAGACGTCGGCCGACTCCGGGGCGTCCTCGTTGAGGTAGGGGAAGAACTCCTTGCCGTACAGGTCCTCCACCACGTTGCGGCCGGTGCGCACCGCCTCGTCCAGCATCGGCCACACGTCCCAGGTCCAGGGCTCGGTGCACCACAGCGAGATGGCGCGCAGGCTGTCGGGGTCGTCCTCGCGCAGCAGCCGGGAGACGTCGGTGTGCGCGAACGTCCCGTCCGGGCGTTCGGCGAAGACGCCGTAGCAGGACAGGGTCCGCAGGAGCCGTCGCAGCGGGCGGGGTTCCGTCTTCACCGCGGCCGCGATGTCCTCCACGGCCATGGGGTTGTCACCGAGGGCGTCGGCGACGCCCAGCCGGGCTGCCGCCCGGAGGGCGGCAGCACATGCCGCCCCGAAAGCGAGTTCCCGCAGCCGCATGGACGGCGGAGGCGCAGGCTGAGTGGTCGTCATGTGCCGCCTTCCTACTTGGGTCACCTGAAGTACGAGGATCACTGGGCATTCGCGGAGTCATTCAGCTCCGCGAAGGGCAACGGCGGGCGGTCAGCACAGGCCGGCAGGCTTGGACGACCGGCACGAGTTGCCTTGGAACGTGTTGCCCATACCGGGGTCCGTGTTGACCAGGTCCGCCGGGGAGTTGCCCCGCAGCATGTTGCCGCTGATCCGGTTCCGCTCGCTGGGTGTGCCCACGAAACTCTTGAACACGACGATGCCGCCCGACAGCGGGGACCTGCCGACGTTGTCCTTGATCACGTTGTGGGTGATCAGATTCTCCTCGGCGCCCGTCAGGACGATGCCGGATCCCTGCAGGGCGTCCAGCCGGGCGGTCTTCGGACAGAACTTGTTATTGCGCTCGATGCGGTTCTCGCGCACGGTGACGAGGCCGGCCTTCGGCTTGTTCTCGTCGCCGACGACGAATACCGCCGCGCAGTTGCCCGTGAGGTGGTTGCCCGCGACCGTCAGGTTGCGCAGCCGGCGGACGGTGACGCCGATCCGGTTGCCCTCCAGCCGGTTGTGCTCCACCACCGTTCCCTCGGTGTCGACGGCACCTTGCTCCTGCGTCACCGTGTTGGCGAGGAACAGGCCCGCGTCGCCGTTGTCCCGGGCGGTGTTGGCGCGGAACACGCCACGGACCGAGTGCTCCGTGGCGATGCCCCACACGCCGTTCTTGACCGCGGTGACTCCCCGCACGGTCAGCCCGTCAGCCTCATTGGCATAGACGCCGGTCTTGCTGAAGCCGGTCACCGTCAGGGAAGCGATGGTGACGCCGTCGACGCTGTGGTCCTTGGTGCCCACCACGCAGATGCCGTTACCGGCCGCGGCGCAGCTGTTGGCCGCCTTCACGGCGCCCGGGCCGGCGTTCGGGGCGGTGGTGGCGGTGCTCGGGCCGGCCTCGGGCTTGAGCACCGTGCCACGGCCCATGCCACGCAGGGTGAGCCCGGGCGTGGTCACGTTGACGCTCTCGTGGTGGGTGCCGTGCCCCAGCAGAACGGTGTCGCCCGGTCGGGCGGTGTTCACCGCCTCCTGGATGGATTGCCCCGGTTTCACGAGATGGACCGTGTGGGCGGCGGTCGACGGAGCGGCGCCGAGGCCCGTGCCGAGCAGCGCCGCGATGCACGACAGAGGTGCGATATGGCATTTTTTCATATCGTGCAGGTTATGACACCAAAGGTCGCGAACCAGTGAGGTTGGGCCATCCGGCGGCGTGGCCCCCACGAGCCACCGACCATGCGCTGGTCGCCGACGTCCCGGCCCGCCCCGCACCTCGAATACGGCACCACCGCCCCCGACAAGGATCAGCGGGCCGCCGTCGCCCCCTACCGCGCCCACACCGCCTGGATGGCCGGGCACCAGCTCGAGGGCGCCCACCGCGACCGCTACCGTGGCGCCCAGCACGCCGACGACGCCCTCCAGCGCCTGCGCCACCACGCCCGCGTGACGGGTGACCATGCAGCTCCCTTCCGAGAACGCGCGCCCGTGCACCGTCCGGTGCGCAGGGCGCCAGGGGCGTTGCGGGGCTGCCAGCGGCCGGTGGCGGACAGGCGCCAACCTCGGCATCCGGATCCTCAGCGGCACAAACTGCAGCGCCAGGCCGTCAAGGCCGGGATCCTGCGGGAGGGCATAGCACGTTCGTCCCCGCCTTCCACGTGGAGCCGGCGATCCCCGCCGACCGGGACGCTCGCCTTCGTCCGCGACGTCTACCTGAGCCACCCCAAGAACTGGTACCTGTGGTGGGGCCTGGGCGGGCAGAACCCGACGGACCGCTCCAGGGACACCATCCAGGCCGTCGCCGACACGCAACAGGAGTACGCGTCCGTCATGCAGAGCAAGCCCCGGCTGGAGCGCGCACCGAAACCGGTGACCACCCAGCCGCCCGAACACACGATCGGCACCCCGTGATCAATGTTCCAGCCGTCGCCGGCGACCTGTCGAAGGCGCTTGCGGCCAGGGCCGACCCGGACTTCGCGGTGCGGATGCAGCGGTATTTCCCCCACGAGATCCGGGCCCTCGGGGTCGGCAACGCCGCGGTCGTCGAGATCGCCACCGGCTTCTTCCGCGACCGGCGCGACACTCCCGCGGCTACCCGGCTGCTCCTGGCGGAGGAGGTGCTGGCGCACGCCGAGTACCACGAGGAGGTGCTCCTGGGCTTCGCGGTCCTCCACAAGGTCGCCAGGACCGGCCTCGGCGACGAGTTGCTGGACCGCTGCGAGCACTGGCTGGAGACGTACGTGTCCAACTGGGCGCAGTGCGACGACGTGTGCCTGAAGCTGCTGTATCCGTTCTTCCTGGGGCACCTGGAGCTGATCCCGCGGACACGGCGCTGGGCCGAGTCCGCCTCCCCCTGGGCCAGGCGGGCCGCGAACGTGGCAGTCGTGAAGTTCGTCCGGCGCAAGGTGGGCCGTACGGTGTTGCGCCCGGTGTGCAGGTCTGCTCTCTCAAGGTGGATACGCCGCAGCTGATCGCGCCGGGAACCGCTTACAAGATCGTCCGTTTCCCCTTCGGCGTGGCGGAGCCGACTGACCGATTCGGAATGCACCAGGCCGTCCAGCCGGACGGCTACGTGGTGAGTGACTGGGCGACAGACGACCGTAGCGGCCTGATCTGGCCGTCCAAAGCCGGCTGGGGCCACCTGCACGCGATGATCCAGTGGGAGGCCGCCAGCGGCACGGGCGGCTACAGCGAGCTGCGCGACCAGTACGTACGTGACCCGCTGGGCCTGACGCCCAACCCCAACGACACCACGGCGACCGAGCACCGTACGCCGACGCCCGGCGGCCAGTACTACGTCAAGAACCACGGCGTCTTCGTCGACCCGGGCACCCCGGTTGCACTCCGTGTCACGCACAACGACGCCAACCCGCGTCTTTTGACCCTCGCCGAGTTCAAGCTCGTCATCCACCATGCCGCCTGACGAGCTCGTGCATCGTTGGTGACAGGAGGTCCGTCTCCCTGATTGTTGATCACGAGCGTGCGGTGGGGGACGCGACTGGGGTCCCTCTTCAAACCGATCTTGCCCAGAGCAGAAACGAGGCGGGTGTGACTGCTGCTTCTGGTCCGCCCGATGATCCAAGGGGAACCGCCCAGGCCGCCGCCGCACCGCCCGCAAGCCGTCATGCGCTCGCCATGAGCGAGAGCCCGGCGGCTGTGCGTTCCCCGCTTACGCCTTGAGCCAAGTGGCCCAGGTCGGCATGGCCTCAAGCATCACGGCCATCGCCTTCACCGACTCCGCGCGCGTCCTGTACTCACTGCCGCCGCGGCAGTTCGACGTCACGGTTTTGCGCTACTGTGCGGCTGCCCCAGCCGACGACATCGCCTGGTATCCGGGCGTGACGGCAGCCGCCGTAGCATCCCGGCGGCCCACCGCCGTGGCTCTGATCAAGCCGCTGTGCCAGATGGGGCGACATGGTGACGGTTCGGGGATTGCGGCGCGGCCGCTCGGTGGCCGTCACCCGTTCGTATGTCCTGGTGGGCGTTGCCGCCAGGCGGCGTGCAGGCTCAGAGATAGCTCTTGTCTGTCGACGGTGCCAGAACGAAAGGACTCTTTATGGCGGTCCGTGACAAAGTCCGCACTATTGGACACAGCGGTCTGGAGGTGCTTGACGTTGCCGTGTCCAGGCAGTGCACAGTCGAGATCAAGGAACCCCGCGATACCCTCACTCTCAGTCGGCGCCTGAATGGTGTGAAGCTGGATGTGGTGGACGACCCCAACTTCACGGGGCTCAAGTTCGGGCAGACCATTCCTTGGGGCAGCATCCGGGCTTCCGGGCCTGAAGGGCTGCGGATCTCCTACCGGGTGCGGACTGGGCGGGATGTGACGGGAGCCCCGGAGTTCTGAGTGAGCGTTTACTTCGCCTATCGAATGGTTCATGCCGATCCTCAGCGGCCCTGACGCCACGCGAGTGAGCATGTGCGGACCCAGCCCTTTTCCCGTACCGAGGGGATGCGATGCCTGACCGCGCTGACCATGTCCGCCCCGAGGGCGTTGCGCCAAGGGAGATCTTGCGGCGACTGCCGTCGGAGCAGTGGCTGTTCAGCGGCATCTACGGACTGGTGCTGGCCAGCGCCATGGTGGCCGCGCTGGACGCGACGGGTGGGAAGACCGACCCTGGTGTGTACGCGTTGTGGGTACTGATCACCGCGCTGGCGTCCAGTGCCGCCCATGGGTACGCGCACGTGATCGCTCAGCGTGCGTCCGTCCACAAGGCAGCCACCACGAGCAGACTGCGGTCGGTGCTCGCCGAGTGGCCACTGGTCGCCGCCGTGCTGCCCACGGCGGGGATACTTCTTGCGGCGGCAGCCGGGTGGTGGGCAGAGACCACGGCTGTAGAGGCGGCCCTGCTGTTCAACACCGTCGCCTTGTTCGGCTTGGGCGCCTCGGCCGCTCGCACCGCTGGGCACGGATGGCCGTCCTCGTGCCGGGCAGGGGGCCTCGATATGCTGATCGGCCTAGTGATCATTATGGCGAATGCCCTGATCCATTAGCTCCCGTCGGGTGCCATCTCGGGGACAAGGGTCGCGATTGCTTGTCCATGACGCCCTTCCTGTCCTGCCGCTGGGCGACGTCCCCAACCTGCGTCGCTTCGTCCTCAGCCGGACCCCGAGCGGTCGGACACGCTGAGGACGCTTCTTTAGTAGTTGCGTGACTTCTGCTGCTGGTGCGTCAGGTCCTCGTCGGGGCCCGAAGCTGGAACCGTTGCTGCTGTCTGATGACGAGCGGGCGGTGTAGGAGCGGTGGATGCGACGGGCGTCGTCGGCCCAGGCGCTGGTCCTGCGCGTGCGGATCGTGCTGGCGTGTGCAGGGTCGGTGGTGCTGCCGATCGTCGAGGTCACCCGCGAGTTGCGGGTGGCTGCCGACACCGTCCGCAAGTGGCGGCGCCGGTTCCTGGCGGAGCGGCTCGACGGCCTGGTCGACGAGCCCTGGCCGGGCCGACCGCCCACCGTCAGCGTTGATCAGGTGGAAGCGGTCGTGGCCACGACGCTGGAGGAGATCCCGAAGAACGCCACCCACTGGTCGCGTAAGTTGATGGCGAGCACAGTGCCCTGTCGAAGTCCACCGTCGGCCGGATCTGGCGGAAGTTCCAGCTCAAGCCGCATCTGACAGCCACCTTCAAGCTCGGCAGCGGGCAGCGGAGTTCAAGAAGTTCCTGCTCAGGATCGGGAGGTGCCAGCACATCTCCAGATACACCTGATCTGCGACAACTACGGCACCCACAAGACTCCCGCGATCAAGGCGCGGTTGGCCAAACTCCCGCGGTCCCAAACGCACTTCACTCCGACCGGCTCCTCCTGGATCAACCAGGTCGAGCGGTGGTTCGGGTTCCTGGCCGACCAGATGATCCGCCGGGGTGCACACAAGAACGTCCGGGGCCCTGGAAGCCGACACCCGCAAGTGGGTCAAGGACTGGAACGAAGACCCCAAGCTATTCATCCGGACCAAGTCAGCCGAGGAAATCCTGGACTCCCTGGCCCGCTTCTGCCGACGGATCTCTGGCGCAGGACAGCACGGCCTGTTGCGAAAGTGCTGGTCGCACAGGTTGCTAGGGTCCAGGCATGACACGCCTGAAGATCGAGATATCCGTCCCCGAGAGTCATGCGGAGGCTGTGATCGAGGCTCTCCACATGGCCGGTGCAGGACGAGTGGGCGAGTACGCACGGTGTTCCAGCATCTGGAAGGTGACCGGAAACTGGCAGGCCTTACCTGGCGCGCAGCCCTACGACGGCGAGGTGGGAGTCGTACAGCACAGCGAAGAGTGCCGGATCGAATCGGTCTGTGACGCGGCTCAGGCCAGCGCCGTCCAGCAGGCTGTTCGCGATGCCCATCCCTACGAGCAAGCGGTCATCCACTTCCTGCCGCTGTACGAGCCGTAAGCAACGTCGGCGGGTGTGCCCATCACAGCCATTCGTTGATGGCTGCTACCAGCACGGTTGCTTCGAAGCGGACGGCGAGTTCGTCGTACCTGGTGGCGACGGCGCGGTGCTGCTTGAGGTGGTTGATGCCGCACTCGACGGCGTGCCGCTGCTTGTAGTCGTCCCTGTCGAACTTCGGTGGCCGTCCGCCACGCGATCCGCGGAGCCGGTAGCGGACCCGGTCCGCAGGCACCGGAAACGTGGCCTTGATCCCGCGTCTGCGCAGGTAGGTGCGGTTGCTGCGGGAGTCGTACGCCTTGTCGGCCCGGACCCGGTCCGGCCGCTTGCGTGGCTGGCCGAGCCCCAACCGCGGCACCCGGATAGCTTCAGGACCGGCTCGAACTGCGGCGAATCCCCTCGTTGCCCAGCTGTGATCACCACCGACAGCGGCTTCTGCCCATGCTCGACCGCGAGGTGGATCTTGCTGGTCAGCCCGCCGCGGGACCGGCCGAGTCCGTGGTCAGCCGGTTCGACGGAGACACCGCCGGGCGGTTTTCCTTCTGGAGGTCCCCTCTTTCGCCGCCCCGGCCGCGTGCTGGTGGGCCCGGCAGACGGTGGAGTCGACGTTCACGTCCCAGGTGATCAGGCCTTTCGCGTCCGCCTCGACCTGGAGTCGGGTGAAAATCCTTGCCCAGGTTCCGTCTCGCTGCCAGCGCCGGAACAGGTCGTAGACCCGGTCCCCCGGCCCGTAACGCTAGGCACGTCCCGCCAAGGGGGTCCGGTCCGGGTCCGCCACCGTATGCCGTCTATAAGCTGCCGCCGCGTCCACACCTGCGGTCGGCCCGGCTTGACGCCCTGCGGCAGCAGCGGCTCCAGCCTGGCCCATTGGCCGTTCGTCAGATCCCCACGTCCCACAGGGCGTGATCATCAACGAACAAGATCCACTTTCGCAACAGGCCCTAGTACTGCAACGGTGTTTGCTGTGACTGATGGCCAGGTCAGGGGCTGTGGCCGCGCCGTTTGTAGTGGCTGATGCGGGCCTGGTGTTGTCGATGTCGGCGCCCGGTCGACCAGTGCAGGATGTGCTCGACGGGTGTGGGATGACGGTTGGTGAGGCGGGTGATCAGCCGTCGTATCTCGGCGAGGCTGAGGTGGATGAGCTGGGAGGATCCGTTTCTGCTTTCCCGGCATCCAGCTCGCGGGCTCGCAGGACGGCCAGGCAGGCGTGGG